>NZ_JBEZHK010000002.1:0-386384 GCF_040650555.1 Streptomyces sp. NPDC048664
CACGACGTCCACACACCCCGCAAGACGGGCACCACCACGTCCCGGAACAAGAAGTCGACCACTCCGCGACCTCGCCGCACAGGTTAAAGACCAAGGTAGTGCATGGCGCAGACGGTGCCGGCGCCGAGTGCGACGGCGGCCTCGACGCCCTGCTCGGGGGTCATGGTCGCCGGGACGTTGGCCGCGTAGCCCTCGAAGTGGGCGATGACGCCGTTGACCGGGACGAACGCGACGTCGAACGGGCCGTGGTCGCGGGCGATCTGCCACCAGCTGCCGTGCCACTGGGTGTCGCCGCAGTGGATGACCCGCCGGCCGGCGCCTTCGACGACCCAGGCGACCTGGTCACAGTCGTTGCCGCGCCAGTCCAGCGAGGTCACCGGGGTGACGGTCAGCTCTCCGATGCGGCGTGACTGGCCCAGGTCCTGGGCAACGGGGGTGATGCCCGCCTCGCGCAGCGCCGCCGCGCTCGGGGTGTGGCAGCCGATCGTGCCGGTGGCCGCGATCCGGGCGATCAGGCCGTGGTCGTAGTGGTCGGGGTGCAGGTGGGTGATGAGGGCGTGGGTGCCGGGCGGCGTGTCGACCGGGTCGACCGGCCGGTGCGGCGGCCCCATCACCGGCGCCAGCGGAGCGACGTTCTCGAGCGGGTCGATCAGCAGGCGGGTGTCGCCGAGACGGATCTCGACGCCGGCCCAGGCCAGCCGACGCACGGAAAGGGTGGGGGTCATGGGGAGCGACGCTAGACCGACGTTGTTGAGAAAGTCAACAAGAGAGTTTTGAATCTCAACGCCACAATGTAGGGTGGTGGCATGCGCACCTACGGGCAGTACTGCGGCATCGCGAAAGCACTGGACGCCATCGGCGACCGGTGGACCCTGCTGATCGTCCGCGAACTGCTCGCCCTGGGTCCGTGCCGGCACACCGACCTGCGCAACGGGCTGCCCGGGATCGCCAGCAACCTGCTGGTCGACCGGCTCCGCGAACTCGAGGAAGCCGGCCTGATCCACCGCGAGGCCGCCCCGCCGCCGGTGGCCACCACCCTGTTCTCCCTCACCGAGCGTGGCCGCGCGCTGGAGCCGGTGCTGCAGGAGCTGAGCCGGTGGGGCGTGCCGCTGTTGCGTGAGCCGGCCGGCAGCGACACCTTCCGCACCCACTGGCTGGACATGCCCGCCCGGGCACTGACCGACCACCGCCCCGACCAGCCGGCAATCGCCCTGCAACTGCACGCCGACGGCAACGAGGACCTGGTCATCGAAGTCAAGGACGGCTCGGTGCACACCCACGCCGGCCGGGTCGACCACCCCACCGCGTCCCTGACCGGACCGCCGCACCTGCTGGCCGCGACCCTGCTCGGCGACCTCGATCTGAGCGCCGCAGTACAGCAAGGCCTGCGGCTCAGCGGCGAACACGAGGCAGTACTGCGCATCCTGCCCCGCTGAACGACCGGCCGCTCGCGAGACCACGACCTCACGCTCGACCGGGTCTGCGCCGGTCTCAGGTCTCCGTGCGCACCGTCCACCGGGACGTGGACGCGCTCTCCGCCGCCGGCGTCCCGGTCTACGGCGAGCCGGGCCACGCGGGCGGCTTCGCCCTGGTCGAGGGCTACCGCACCCGGCTGACCGGACTGCACGACGACGAGGCCGACGCCCTCGCGCTGGCCGGTCTGCCCGGTCCCGCCTCCGTGTTGGGGCTCGGCGCCGACCTCGCGGCGGTCCAGCTGAAACCGGACGCGGGCCCGCACGATCCCCTCTGACGACGGCCCGGATCGTACGGGCCGGGCCTGGCGGGGCGTGCGGCTCCCCTGAGGTGCGCTGCCGTCGCCCGGCGGGTCGGCTCAGCCGGCCGTGTGGTCGCGGCAGTGGAGTTGCGCGTCGATCTGCTCGGCGGTCCTGGAGCCCTCCTCCGTCCAGTACTGCCCGGGAGCGGTCTTCGCCGCGGACGCCTCACGCAGGTCGAGGACACCGGACGCGCCCCGCCCGGACGGGCCCGCGTACGACACGTCGAGCACGCGGGGCGGGGCGGAGGGGGCGGATGCCGGGGCGTGACGTGCGAACCCCTCGCCGGACCAGAGCCTGACGACGCCCGGCGCGGCCGGCGCGGCCGTGGGCTCCGACGCCCACCACAGCAGGCGCGGCTCCTCGTTCGTGTCGGTGAAGTCCCTGACCTCGACGCGGTGGACCACGTCGGACGGGCAGACGGGGAACTTGACGTCGATCGTGTTCCCCTCCACCCGGAAGCCCACATACGGGGGCACCGGGTCCGACATCCCGCGGACCACGAACACGAAGAACCCGGCGGTCGCGAGGACGACCAGGCCCACCAGGGACGCGAGCAGCGCGACGGGCCACACCGGGGATCTTTCGGGAACGGTCATGCCGCGGCCGTCCAGTGGGCGGGTCGGTCGAGTCCGGCCGGCAGCCTGGTCGCCGCGTCGCCCCTGGCCGCGTTGAGCTGGGCCTGGGTGAGGAAGAGGGCACCGGTGAGGTCGGCGCCACGGAGGTCGGTGTCGCGCAGGTCGGCCCCGATCAGATCGGCGTCGCGCAGATCCGCGCCGCTGAGGTCGGACGCTATGAGCAGGGCGCCGCGCAGACTCGCGCCCCGCAGCGCGGCCCCCGGCAGCTTCGCGCCGATCAGATCGGCTCCGCGATGGTTCTTCTTCCTGCCCGGCACCTGGGCCCGCGCCAGCTCACTCGCCCGCAGGAGCAGGGAGTTCACCTCGCCGCGCAGCGTCTCGACATCGAGGCCGGCCAACGACTCGGCGCTGCCGTGGGTCAGGTCCTCGACCCGGATAAGCGCCCGGCGCAGCTCCGGGTGCACGGGCCGGGCCGCCGCGAGGCCGAGAGCCTCGGTGACGTACCAGAGGAGTTCGTGCAACTGCCGCATGACCGGGAAGACGGCGAACATCGAGCGCGCCGTCCGCGGGTCCCGACGCCAGTCGGTGCCGCCGAAGGTGACCTGGGACACCTTCTGTCCGGCGCCGAAGCAGTCGAACACGGTGCAGCCGGAGTAGCCCTTGTCCCGCAGCCGTGCGTGGATGCCGCAGCGGAAGTCGCGCTGGAGATGCGAGCAGGGCTGCCCCGCGGGCTTGTCGACGGCGAAGTCCGCGGAGCGGGCGAAGGGGAGGGCCGTGCAGCACAGGCCGAAGCAGTCGGCGCAGTCCGCCCGCAGACGCTCGCGGTCCTCGCGCGCGGGGCCGGGTTCGCCCTCGCGGGAGGCGGACGGGGCTATGTGCTCGGGCGACAACCTCTTGGCTCCTGACGGGTATTGAGCACCGCGCGTACCGTGGCGCCACGAGAAGATCCCGCGATTCTCGCAGACGACCGGCCGCTCAGCCCTCCCCGTCCGACGTGAAGGCCACCTCCGCCGTGTCGACGGTGCCGCCACGGCGGCCCGGAGCCTTCTGCCACTTCCAGTACAGGTTGGTGTGCGCGATCACCTGCTCCGGGGACGGCGCCCCGTAGGCCGTGAGGTCCTCCGTCGTGTGGGCGTCACCGACCAGCGTGACGTCGTAGCCCCGGACCAGGGCTCCGTGCAGCGTCGAGCGGACACAGGCGTCGGTCTGGGCGCCCGTCACGACGAGCCGTCCCACCCCGCGCTTCGCGAGCTCGGCCTCCAGCGCGGTGTCCTCGAAGGAGTCGCCGTAGAGCTTGTGGACGAGGGGCTCCTCCTCGCGGCGGACCAGCTCCGGCACGTAACCCCAGCTCTCGCTGCCCACGGGGAGATCCTCGTCGGAGTGCTGCACCCACACGACGGGCACGTCCTGCGCCCGGGCCCTGCCGATCAGGGTGTTGATGTTCGCGATCACCTCGTCACGGCGGTAGGCGCCCGCCACCACACCGTTCTGGACGTCGATGACGAGCAACGCGCTGTGCGGCCTGCCGGGCAGGGTGGTCATGGGATCTCCGGTTCCTCGTCGTGGTTCTCGACTCCCACGCTAGAGCGCACCACTGACAATCGGGTGCGCCTCGGCCTCGGCCTCAGCGCAGCAGCCCGGCGAGACGACGCCAGGCGGTGCGCGGGAGAGTGTCGCGGGGGCCTTCGTCGATGACCTGGAGCGCCACATGGTCCGCCCCGGCCGAGAGGTAGGCGTCGATCCGCTCCCGCACACGGTCGTCGTCTCCCCAGGCGAACAACGCGTCGACCAGCCGGTCGCTGCCGCCGTCCCTGAAGTCCTCCTCGGTGAAGCCGAACCGTGCCAGGGCCGTGGTGTAGTTCGGCAGGGCCAGGTAGCGCGCCAGCCCCTGGCGTGCCGTGGCGCGCGCGGTGTCCGGGTTCTCGTCCAGGATCACCTTGGTCTCCGGTGCCAGCAGCGGTCCCTCGCCGAGGATCTCGCGGGCCATGGCGGTGTGTTCGGGTGTCACCAGGTACGGGTGGGAGCCCGCGGCCCGGTCGTGGGACAGCTTCAGCATCTTCGGGCCCAGGGCGGCCAGGACCCGCCGCTCGGCGGGCACCCCGGCGGCGTCCAGCGCGTCCAGGTAGGCGACCATGGCCGAGTACGGTCGGGCGTACGCGGTCGTCAACGCGGCGTGGCTGACGCCGAGTCCGAGCAGGAACCGGTCCGGGTGGTCCTTCTCCAACTCGCCGAGGCGCGCCGCGGTCTCCTGCGCCCCGTGCTCCCAGATGCTCTGGATGCCGGTCGCCACCACCATGCGCGACGTCGCCCGGACCAGGGGGACCGCGTGCGTCACCGCGCTGCTGCCGCCCAGCCAGACGGCTCCGTAGCCGAGCTCCTCCAACTCGGCCGTCGCCTCGCCGAGTTCGCCGCGCAGCGCCGGGTCCTGCGACCGCAGTCCCACACTCCAGATGCCGTATCGGCCCAGCCGTCGCCGCCACGGGTTCCGGTGGTGCGCCCCGGTGTCCTCGCTCATGTCCTCGTCCCTCCGTGTACGTCGCCTCTGCCGCTTCGCGGTCTCCACCGCTGCGCGCCGTTCAAGATCGCTCGGTCGTGGCAGGCTCAACGGCGGTCCGAGGCCGCGTATTCCGCGCCGCGCACCGGTTCGGGGTGTCCCGCGCCCGGGGCCCGTCCTCGCGGAGAAGGGCGCAGTGGCCGGAGCGGGTGCGTATAGGCTGCTGGCTCCGATTTCCACCGTCCGCGCATGCCCCCGGGAGTTCCCAGTGCCCCTGTCCCTCGTCCCTCCCGGAGCCGGCGGTCCGGCCGATGCCGCGCCGAACGGCGGGGCGCCCGCCGAGGACGACGGCTTCTGGACGGAGCCGGGAGCCGCCCCCGCCTCCGCGGGAGCCGAGGGCCACACAGTCGAGGTCGCCCCGGCCCCGTCGCCCGCACCCCGTGCGGCGGACACAGACGCGCCCGAGGCGACGGACCCGAGCCTGCCCGAGGCCGTGGACCCGGACGTCCCCTACGCGGCAGACCTGGACGCGCCCGAGGCGGCAGACCTGGGCGCGCCCCGTGGGACGGACATCGCGGCGTCCGAGGCGGCTGACCCGGACGTGCCTGAGGCGGCGCACCCGGACGCGTCCGAGACGGTGGACCTGTACCTGCCCGACGCGGCGGAAGCGGACGCACCCCGTGGGGCGGGCACCGAGGCGTCCGGGGCGGTGGACCCGGTCGTGCTCTACGCGGCAGAGCCGGACCTGCCCGAGACGGTGCACCTGGATGTGCCCGAGGCGGCGGAGCCGAGCCTGCCCGATGCGACGGACCCGGGCGGCGTGCCCGACGTAGCGCACCCGGACCTGCCCGAGACGGTGCACCCGGACGTTCCCTACGCGGCGGAGCCGGACGCGGCCGAGGCGCACGTTCCCGGCGTCGGGGAGGCGGGCGGCGTCCCCGAAGCCGGGACCGTGGTGCGTGACGCGCGCGAGTTCGGGGTGTACGCGCGCACCGGCGGCTGGGCGTTCGCCCTGAAGGTGGCGCGCAGCGTGCGTCCCGGGGGCGAGCCGGCCGGCCGGACCGCGAAGGTCTCCGCCAAGCGGTTCGCCGAGCTGGCCGGGTGCTCCCCGGAGCGGGTCATGCGCTACTACAAGGCCTGGGACAAAGCCGCCGATGACGGCCTCGTCCCGCACTTCGAGATCCTCGTCCCGGGCCAGGAGATCGAGCTGCCGGACTCCGACGTCTGGGTGTCGTACTACGCCTCCCGCTCCAGCGCCTCCTCCGAGCGCGGCGGCGCCATCGCGGCGGCGGCCGAGGCCGAGGGCATCAGGCCGACCAAGGCGCTGGAGGTCGCCGAGAACCCGACCGCGCTGCGCGCGGCGATCCTCGCCGACCCCGCGACCGCCCGCGCCGCGCGGACCGCGCTGCTCGACCGGCTGAGCGAGGATCCGGAACTCCAGAGCGAGCTGGCCCGGGACATCGCCCGCACGGACGAGCTGAAGAAGGCGGTGGCCACCGAGACCCGGACCGCGGACCGCGTCGGCTACGTCCGGCAGATCGTGGAGAAGGGCCAGGTCAAGACCCCGGCCGGGCAGACGATCGAGGCGCCCGCCGGCCTGCGCGCGGAGGCCGAGCGCCATCTGTCGCTCCTCGACGAACTCGACGAGGGCGAGGAGGCCGGCACCTGGGCCACCGAGGCGTACGACTCGGTGAAGGAGCTGGTGCTCCAGGCCGTCGAGGCCGATCCCGACCTGCACCTGAAGGAACGCCGCACGAAGTTCTACAGCAGCCTTCAGCGGGCCACCAAGGTCTTCGAGGAGCTGACGTTCGAGGACGCCGACGAGCTCGACGACCTCTACGAGGACGACATGCTCCAGCGTCTGGAGGAACTCCAGCAGGCGGTGTCCACCTGTATCGCGGCCCTGCGCCGGGCGGCCCCGGACCCCGCGCGGCCGTGACCCGGCGCTCCGGCCTCACTCCAGCGCGAGTTCCGCCCACCGGCAGGTGCCACCGGGGTGCACCTCCACGCCGTACCGGTCCGCCAGCGCCCTGACGATGCACAGGCCCCGGCCGTGCTCGTCGGGGTCGATCGAGGCGTCCGGGGCCGAGGCCGCCGCCGGAGTCACCGGCCCCAGGTCGGTCACCTCGACCCGGACGGCCGCCCGCCCCCGGACCCGCACCCGGGTCAGCCGCAGGGCCGCGGGCGGCAGGGCGTGCACGACCGCGTTGGTCAGCAGCTCCGAGACCACCAGCAGGACGTCCTCAGCCACCTCCGGCGGCAGGTTCCAGTGGGCGACCACCCTCTCCGCCCGCCGGCGGACGGTCGGGACGGCCCGGGCGGCATGGGGGAGCGGGAAGACGTGTGCGACGTCCTCACGCGGCGCGGCGCTGAGCTGCGCTATGGACATGAGCCCTCCTTCGCCGGGCCGGCTCCCGGCAAGTTACCGGGCGGTTATGGCACGGTAAGGTCCGAATCGGGTGCGGTCAATGAACCCGGGTCGCCATTACCGAACACCAGCCTGAAATCGGGATGAATCGGGGCTAGGATCGGCTCATGGCCGGACCGGTCCAGTCGATCGAGAGAGCGGCGGCGATCCTGAGGCTGCTCGCCGGTGGCCCTCGCCGACTGGGACTCGGCGAGGTCGCCTCCTCGCTCGGGCTCGCCAAGGGCACCGCCCACGGCATCCTGCGCACCCTCCAGCACGTGGACTTCGTCGAGCAGGACGCCGCCACCGGGAAGTACCAGCTCGGTGCGGCCCTGCTGCACCTCGGCACCAGCTATCTGGACGTCAACGAACTGCGGTCGCGCTCGATCAACTGGGCCGACGCCCTGGCCGCCCGCAGCGGCGAGGCCGTCCGCCTGGGCACCCCCCTGGAGGGCAAGGTACTGATCGTCCACCACGTCTTCCGGCCGGACGACACCCTCCAGACCCTGGACGTGGGCGCGCTGCTGCCGCTGCACGCCTCCTCGCTCGGCAAGGTCCTGCTGGCGTTCGGCACCGAGCCCGTGGAGCCGCTGCTGGAGTCGGGCCTCGAGGCGTACACCCGGCACACCCTGGTGTTCCCGGAGGACCTCAACCGGGCGCTCGTGGAGATCCGGGAGCAGGGCTGGGGCGCCGAGGTGCAGGAGATGGCCATGGGCGAGGCCGGGGTCGCGGCACCGATCCGCGGGCACGGCGGCCTCGTGGTGGGCGCCCTCGGGGTGTCCGGACCGGTCGAGCGGATCTGCGACAGCAAGGGCCAGCCGCAGCCGCCCCTGATCACCCTGCTGCGGGAGGCGGCCCGGGCGATCTCCAGAGACCTGGGCGCGGCCCGCTGGTAGCCCGGGCACCGCCGCGACGCATCGGAAGGCAGGCAGAGCCGATCATGGTGGAACGGTATGTGATGTCCATCGACCAGGGCACCACCTCCACGCGGTGCATCCTGTTCGACCATCGCGGACGGCTCGTGTCGGTCGCCCAGCGCGAGCACGAGCAGTTCTTCCCGCACCCCGGCTGGGTGGAGCACGACGCCCTGGAGATCTGGCGCAACGTGCGGAGCATCGTGCCCCAGGCGCTGGCCGGCTTCGGCATCGAGGCCGCCCAGATCGCGGCCGTCGGGATCGCCAACCAGCGCGAGACGACGGTGCTGTGGGACCGCCGTACCGGTGTCCCCCTGGGCAGGGCGGTCGTCTGGCAGGACGTCCGCACCTCGTCCCTGGTCGAGGAGCTCGAACAGCGTCCCGGGACCGACTTCTTCCTCGACCGCTGCTGCCTCCCCCCGTCCACCTACTTCTCCGCCCCCCGCATCCGCTGGCTGTTCGACCACGTCCAGGGACTGGAGCAGCGTGCCCGGGACGGCGAGGTGCTGTTCGGGACCATCGAGACCTGGCTGATCTGGAACCTGACCGGCGGCCCGGACGGCGGGCTGCACATCACCGACGCCACCAACGCCAGCCGCACCATGCTCATGAACATCCGCACGCTGGACTGGGACGCGGAGCTGATGGAGTTCTTCGGCGTCCCGCGCGCGATGCTGCCCGAGATACGGCCCTCGGCGCAGGTCTACGGCGAGGCCCGCGCGCTGCTGCCCGGCATCCGCATCTGCGCCGCCCTCGGCGACCAGCAGGCGGCCCTGTTCGGCCAGACCTGCTTCGCGCCCGGCGAGGCGAAGTGCACCTACGGGACCGGCAGCTTCCTGGTGATGAACACCGGAACCGACCTGGTGCGCTCCACGCACGGACTCCTCACCACCGTCGCCTACAAGATCGACGACCGGCCGACGGTGTACGCCTTGGAGGGCCCGATCGCCGTGACCGGCTCGCTCGTCCAGTGGTTCCGCGACCGGCTGGGGCTGATCAACAGCGCGCCCGAGATCGAGACGCTGGCACTGACCGTCGCGGACAACGGCGGCTGCTACATCGTCCCCGCCTTCTCGGGTCTGTTCGCGCCCCACTGGCGCGGCGACGCCCGGGGCGTCATCGTCGGGCTCACCTCGTACATCACCAAGGGCCATCTGGCCCGGGCCGTGCTGGAGGCGACCGGCTGGCAGACCCGCGAGGTCGTCGACGCCATGAACGCCGACTCGGCGCTCGCCCTGAAGGAACTCAAGGTGGACGGAGGCATGACGGCGGACAACCTCCTCATGCAGTTCCTCGCGGACGTGCTCGACGTGCCCGTGGTACGGCCCCTGGTGGCCGAGACGGTCTCCCTGGGCGCCGCCTACGCGGCCGGCCTCGCCGCGGGCTACTGGCCGGACCTGGAGGTGCTGCGCCGCAACTGGCACCGGGCCGCGCAGTGGATGCCCGACATGGACCCCGAGGTCCGGCGGCGGGAGTACGACTCCTGGAAGCGTGCCGTCGAGCGCTCGCTGGGCTGGGTCCGCCCCGGCGAGGAGCGCTGATCCTCGCCGGGGCAGCGGGCGTGCGCCCCGCCCGCCCGTGTTCCGGACCGCCTTCGTCACAGATCGGTACGTGATGTCTTTCACGGCTTTAGTTCATTGTTCAACTAACGCGAGCGGCATAGGTTGAGCCACGCCGAGGACATCGGCACTCGTGCAGGGAGAACGTCATGAACAAGCTCACGCGGCGTATCGCGACCGTCGGCGCCTTCGCGGCATTCGCCGGAGGAACCTTCCTGGCCACGGGCGGCGACGCCGTCGCCGCCACGCCCGTGGCCGTCGCCGCGCCCGGGCCCGCCCGCGCGACGCCCACCGACCCGTGGATCGCGGACCAGCTCAGGGCGGCCGACCCGTGGATCCTGGACCAGCTGGCGTCCCTCGACCACCGAAGCCGGTAGCGGAGCGAGGGCGCGGGGCCGGGCCCCCGAGCTCACCCCAGTCGCACCGGCATCAGCAACGAGTACGTCCCCGCGCCGGCCCCCCGCACCACCAGCGGAGCGGTGGCCGCACCCAGTTCGAGCACCCGCTCGCCCCGCCCCCCGGCCTCCAGCGCCTGGATCAGGAACTCCCGGTTGACGCCCACGAGTTCGTCCCCCTCGTCCCCCTCGGCGCAGATCTCCACCGTGCGGTCCCCCCTCACCCGGAGCACGCTGAGCGCGCAGGGCGCCCCGCCCGCCTCCGTCGGCTCGCTCCACCGCACCGGACCGGCCCGAAGCGCCCCGCGGAACGCCACCGCGTCCACGGCGGCCTTCCGGCCCGCCGGCACCTGGACGAGCCGCCGATAGTCGGGGAAGCCATGGCCGAGGCACTGCCCGGCCGCCTCGCGGTCCCCGGCCACCAACCTCACCCGGTCGCCCTCCACCCCGAGGACGACAGGGTCGTCCCCGTCCAGCAGCGCGCGCATGGCGTCCACGAGCGCGGCCGGCACGACCACCTGGACAGGGCCGCCACCGGCCTCTCCGCCGGTGGCGACGGCGTGCGCGACGGCCAGCCGGTAGCGGTCGGTCGCCACCACGCGCAGCCCCGGGCCCTGGTCCCCGGCCGCCCCGCCGTCGAAGTCGAACAACACCCCGCAAAGACGCACGAGTTCCGGATCGGTGGAGACCGCGAAGCGGACCGCGTCCAGCGCGGCGGCCAGGGCGGGCGCGGGCAGCGACAGTCGGACACCGGTGGCCGGGGTCGAGGTCATGGGGTTCTCCTTGCGGTCGAGTAGGGCCCGGAGCAGGGAGAACTCGCCGCGCGCGTCGCGTACGCCCGCTTCGAGCCGACGCAGATGCGCATCGAGCAGCGTCCGGACCAGCTCCGTGTCGGATCCGGTCCAGCCGGCCAGCACGAGCCGGATGTCCGCCAGCGGCATCGCGGCCCGGCGCAGCCGGCCCAGCACCCGTGCCTCGTCCACCTGCTCCGGGTCGTACCACCGGTAGCCGGTCACCGGGTCCACCCAGGCGGGGACCAGCACCCCGGCACGGTCGTAGAACCGCAGCGCGCTCGCGCTCAGTCCGCTGTCCCGGGCCATCTCCCCGATACTGCGCATCTCGCTCTCCACACCCGCGACCCTGAGCCCTCGACAAGGTGGAGAGTCAACCACGGTGAGCGGGGCCCCGCCCCGCACCGGCCCCTCACTCCAGGTGCATGATGTGCGCATGATCGACGCGGGGTGGGGGCGGAGGTGGCGACCGGCGGCGGCGCGGTGGGCCATCGCGCTGGTCTGGTTCTACGAGGGCTTCTGGTGCAAGGTCTGGCCGGGCCGGGCGGACCAGCGGGCGATCGTGTCCGACGTCCCGCTGCTGCCCGGCTGGGCCACCACGGCGGCTCTCGTCGCGATCGGGCTCACCGAGGTGGCGATCGGTCTGTGGGTGCTCAGCGGGCGGTGGACCCGGGCCGCGGCCGTCGTCCAGACGGCGCTGATCGCCCTGTTCAACGCGGGAGGACTGCTGTTCGCCCCCGGACAGATCGACGAGCCCGGTCGGCTGCTCACCCAGAACCTGGTGTTCCTGGCCCTGATCTGGCTGACGGCCACCCCCCGCCCGGCGGACGCGTGAGCACCGCGACGCCCTGGGCCGAGGGGCGGCTCACCGGCCGGTTCGGCGGACCCCGGCTGCTGTTCGGCCGCATGTACGAGGACTGGCACGTCGAACGACGCGTCTTCCCGGTGGCCGCCCCCGGCACCGGGCCCCGCCCGAGAGCGCTGTGCATCGCCTCCGCCGGGGACACCGCCGCGGCCCTGGCCGGCCTCGGCTGGGAGGTGACCGCCGTCGACATCAACCCGGACCAACTCGCCTATGCCCGCGCCCGGCTGGCCGGCGGCCCCACCCTCGAGGGCGTCGCGGAGAAGGGCATGCGACGGGGGCGGTCCGCGGCCGCCCTGCTGCTGCCCCCCTGGCGTCCCGACCCGCTGCGGGACTTCCTGCGCCTCGCCGACCCGGCCGAGCAGGAACGCCGTTGGCACCAGGACCTGGACGGGCCGGGCCTGCGCCGGCTGATGCGGCTCGCCCTGCGGCCCGGCGGAGTCCTGGCCACCGTGCTGCGGCCCTCCTTCGCCGGCGTCGTCCCCGCCCGCTTCGACGAGGTGCTGCGTCACCGGATCGAACGCACCGTCGTACGCCACCCCAACGCCACCAACCCCTGGCTGTCCCGCCTGCTCACCGGCGAGGACCCGCCGGGCAGCCCACCCCCGTACGCCCCGCACGTGCGGCTGGTCCACGACGACGTGGCCGCCGTCCTCGAACGGGCCAGGCCGGGCTCCTACGACGCGGTGACGCTCTCCAACGTGCTCGACGGGCCGGGCCGGGCCTACGCCCGCCGACTGCGCGCCGCCGTACGGCACGCGGTACGGCCCGGCGGCACCGTGGTGCTCCGCAGTGCCCGCGAACCCGGACCGGCGGGGCCCGGCTGGGCCGCCGAGGACCGGTCGGTGCTGTGGGGCGTGGAACGCGCGGTGCGCCTGGGAGCCACCGCCGACGACGACCGGAGGATCGAGCCGTGAGACATCTGCTCCAACGCCACCCCGTGCCCATACGCACGCACTTCGTGCACTCCCTCGTCCTGACCTACGCCCTGCCCGCCGACGTGCTCCGCCCGCTGCTGCCGCCCGGCCTGGAACTCGACACCCACGGCGAGCACGGGTTCGTCGCCGCCGCCCTCGTCAGCACCCGGAACCTGCGCCCCGCCGTCCTCCCGGCCGCCCTCGGCGCGGACTACCACCTCACCGGCTACCGGATCTTCGCCCGCTTCCCCACCCCCGGCGGCCGGACCATGCGCGGGCTGCGGATCCTGCGCAGCGACACCGACCGGCGTCTCATGGTGCTCGGCGGCAACCTGCTCACCCGCTACGACTACCACTTCGCCCGCATCCAGGCCCACGCCGCGGGCGGCACCCTGGAGTTCCGGGTCGACAGCGCGGACGGGCGCGCCGACCTCCATGTCAGGGCCGGCATCGGCGGCGACCCGGCGCCGCTGCCCGACGGCAGCCCGTTCGCCGACGCGCGCGAGGCCCGGCGGTTCGCCGGACCGCTGCCGTACACCTTCGAGTACGAGCCGCAGACCCGCTCGATGATCGTCATCAAGGCCTTCCGCACCCACTGGGACCCGCGACCCGTCCACGTCGACGTGCGCCGGCTCACCTTCTTCGACCACGGCCCGTTCGCCGGCACCCGGCCCCTGCTCGCCAACGCCTTCCACGTGGCGGACGTCGACTACGGCTGGGAACGGGGCGTACGCCGCGCCCAGGACGGCGGCGCGCTGTGAACACCCCCGCGCACCACCGCTCCGGCGTCCGGGACGTCATCGCCTACAACTGGCCGCTGTACGCCACCGGACTGGCGGCCTGCGCCGGTTCCGCCGCCCTGCACGGCAGGCTGCCCGGACCGCTGCGGCCCCTGGCCAGGGCGGGCACGCTGGCGGCGACGGGACTGCTCGCCTCCACGACGCTCGCGACCTGGCTCGTCTACGACCGCTCCGGGCTGTACGACTTCGACTGGCTGGACGAGCTGCTGCCCGCCCCGCCCGCCGCGCATCTGGTGGTCGGCACCGGGCTCGACGAGACGAGCGGCCCGCTCGCCGCCCGCTGGCCGGCCTCGCGGCAGACCACCGTCGACCTCTACGACCCGGCCGTCATGACCGAGGGCTCGGTGCGCCGCGCCCGCCGCCGGGTACCGCCGCCCGCCCACGCCCTGCCCGGCGAGCCGCACGCCCTGCCGGTGCCGGACGCCTCGACGGACGCCGTGTTCCTCGTCTTCTCGGCCCACGAGCTGCGCCACGCGGCCGAACGGCAGCGGCTGTTCGCCGAATGCGCACGCACGCTGCGGCCGGGCGGCCGCCTCGTCCTCGTGGAACACCTCAGGGACGCCGCGAACACCGCCGTCTTCGGCCCCGGCGCCTGGCACTTCTACCCCCGCTCCACCTGGCTGGACCTCGCCGCCGGAGCGGGGCTGACCCCGTCGGCCGAACGCCGCGTCGCGCGGCTCGTCACCGCGTTCGCCTTCCGCAGGGGGACGGACACGTGAGCGAACTACTCACCCTGACCGGGCAGTTGCGGCTGGTGGGCCTCGCCCTGATCGTCATGGGCCTGGTCCACATCGTCCTGCCCAGGCTGCTCGACTGGCCCGCCGACCTGTCCACGACGACGCTGCTGACCCGTCAGGTCTCCTACGCCCACCTCTTCTTCATCGGTCTCGTCTGCGCGCTGCTCGGCGCGCTCCCGCTCGCGTTCGCGCCCGACCTGCTGACCGGGGCCCGGCTGCCCACGGCCCTGCTGGCGGGGCAGACCGTGTTCTGGGGCCTGCGCTGGGCCGCCCAGTTCGCCTACTTCTCCCCGGGGCTGTGGCGCGGGCACCGCCTGTACACACTCGGCCACATCGCCCTGGCCGTCCTGTGGACCTGGGTGACCGCCGTGTTCGCCACGGCCCTGGTCCGGACGGGCACGTGGTGACACGGACGCACCGGCGGGCCGGGGCCGGTGCGCCCGTTCACGAGGGGCACGTGTGGCCCTTCCGCCGGTGCGGGACGCACGCCGGGGTGCCGGGGCACCGGTTCCTGAGACCATGGATGCCGTGAGTGCACAGGAAGAGCGGAAAAGGCGCGCGGTCGCGGCGGGGGACGCGCCCCGCGCGCGGCGTGATCCGCGGCGCACCAACACGGCGCTGGTGGACGCCCTGCTGGACCTCCTCGCCGAAGGAGTGCGCGCCCCCACCGGTAAGGCCATCGCCGAGCGGGCCGGCGTGTCGGAGCGTACCGTCTTCGTGCACTTCGTCGACCGCGAGGCGCTCTACGTCGCCGCCGCCGAGCGGCAGGCCGAGCGATGGCGGGCCCTGGCCGAGCCGGTCCCGCCGCAGTGGGCCGCGGCACGCAGGATCCGCGCGCTGCTGGCCCAACGCGCCCGGATGTACGCGGTGATGACGCCGATCCGCAGGATCGGCCTCGGGATCGAGCCCGACTCGCCGGGCCTTCGGCGGATCATGGCCCAGGGGGACACCTGGTTCCGGGAGGACCTGGCCCGCGTCTTCGCCCCGGAGCTGCGCGAGGTGCCCGGGGCGCGCCGGCCCGGGGGGCTCCTCGACGCCCTGGAGGTCGCCGCGTCCTGGGCGGCCTGGGACCACTTGCTCACGCGGCGGGGCCTGGACGAGGCGGCGGCCAGGGCGGCGATGGGGCGAAGCCTGCGCGCTCTGCTGGGTGTGACGCGGGGCTGAGCCGTGCCCCCGTGCGGCCACGCCGTCCCCGGCGGTCTCCCGAACTGCCGTGTGGGCGACAGACCTTCTCTTCGTTCAGTTCGACTGCAATAGTGGCCCCCAACCCCGATTGCAGTCCGACTGCAACTGCGGCCGCGACCGGGGCCTCGCTCGACATGCACCGACCCGACATGCGAGAAGGGGCGTACGCCATGACCCCGATACACCGGCGCGGCTTCGTCACCGCGGCCAGTGCCGCGGCGACGGCACTGGCACTGAACACATCCACCGCCGAGGCGCACGAGGCGGCCACCGGCCCCCCGCCCTCCCACCCCCCGCGCGGCGGCGCGAACCTGTCGCCGACCCGGACCGACAGCCTCCCCTACGACGACAGGGCGGACTTCGCCGACGCCGAGCGCGGACTGGTCGCCCCCTACACCGGTGGCGTGATCAGGACCGCGTCCGGGGCGACCGTATGGGACCCGGACACCTACCGCTTCCTCACGAGCGGCCACGAGACCCCGCCCGAGGACGTCGACAGGAGCCTGTGGCGGCAGGCCCGACTGCTTTCCCGGCAGGGCCTGTTCAAGGTCGCCGACCGGATCTACCAGGTCCGCGGCCTGGACCTGGCCAACATGACGATCGTCGAGGGCGACACCGGTGTGATCGTCATCGACACGCTGACGTCCGCCGAGACGGCCGCCGCCGCACTCGGGCTCTACCGGGCCCACCGCGGCGACCGCCCGGTGAAGGCCGTGATCTACACCCACCCCCACGTCGACCACTTCGGCGGCTGCCGCGGTGTCCTGCCCCAGGGCGCCGGCGACGTGCCGGTGCTCGCGCCACAGGGCTTCATGGACCACGCGGTCAGCGAGAACGTCTACGCGGGCCCCGCGATGACCCGGCGAGCCGCCTACATGTACGGCGCCACCCTCCCCGCGGGCGCCGGCGCGCAGGTCGGCTGCGGCCTCGGTCTCGCCGTCTCCCAGGGCACCGTCGGCCTGATCGCGCCGACCCGGTACATCAGCACCACCGGACAGGAGGTCACCCTCGACGGGGTCCGTGTCCGCTTCCAGATGACCCCCGGGACCGAGTGCCAGGACGAGATGAACCTCCTCCTGCCGGACCTGCGCGCCGTGTGCATGGCGGAGAACGCCACCCACACGATGCACAACATCGTCACCCTGCGCGGCGCCGAGGTCCGCGACGCCCGCGCCTGGGCCGGCTTCCTCACCGAGTCCATCGGCCTCTACGACGGCCACGTCGACGTCGCGTTCGCCTCCCACCACTGGCCCACCTGGGGCAACGACCGGATCGTCACCCTGCTCACCCACCAGCGGGACCTCTACGCCTATCTGCACGACCAGACCGTCCGCCTGATCAACCAGGGACTGACCCCGGCGGAGATCGCGGAAACCCTCGAACTCCCGCCCGCGCTGGAGGGGGTGTGGGCCAACCGCGGCTACTACGGCTCCCTCAGCCACAACGTCAAGGGCATCTACCAGCGCTACATGGGCTGGTTCGACGGCAACCCCGCCCATCTGTGGGAGCACCAGCCCGCCGACGAGGCCCGTCGCTGGGTGGAGTGCCTGGGCGGACAGGCCGCCGTGCGTGCCCGCGCCGAGCAGTACGCGAAACGGGGCGACCTGCGCTTCGCCGTCACCCTCCTCAACCACGCCGTCTTCAACGACCCCGACGACACCGAGGCCAAGCGCCGGCTCGCCGATCTCTACACCCGGCTCGGCCACGCCCAGGAGAACGCCGTCTGGCGCAACTTCTACCTCACCGGCGCCCAGGAACTCGCCCACGGAGTGCGCCCCGCGGCCGCCGGAACCTACGGCGCCGACGTGTACCAGGCCCTCACCGTCGGACAACTCATCGACGGCATCGCGGTCCGCGTCGACGGCCCCAAGGCGTGGAAGCTGGACCTCGCCATCGACTGGCACATCGGCGACGACCACTGGCACCTGCGCCTCGCCCACGGAGTCCTCACCCACACGACCGGCACGACCGCGAACGAGGACGCGGGCCTGACCATGACGATGACCAGGGCCCAGCTCCTGGTGATGCTCGCCGGGGGCGGGACCCAGGGCATCTCCATGACCGGCGATCCGCACCTGCTGACCTCGCTCCTCGCGGTACTGGACACCCCGGACAAGGAGTTCGCCATCGTGACGCCCTGATCCCCGCCCGGGGGAGCCCCCGGTCCGGCGGCGGTGCGACGCATCGCCCCGACCCAGGCTCCCCACAGGTGCCGCCCAGCTCGGACGGTGAGAGTGAAGGCCATGAACGCACCCACCCCCACCGCGGCACGCTCCACGGCGTCCGCCACGGTCACCAAGGCCGTGATCCCCGCGGCCGGGCTCGGCACCCGATTCCTTCCGGCGACCAAGGCCACCCCCAAGGAGATGCTGCCGGTCGTCGACCGGCCGGCCATCCAGTACGTGGTGGAGGAGGCGTCGAGCGCGGGACTGGACGACGTCCTCCTGGTCACCGCCCGCGGCAAGCGGGCCGTGGAGGACCACTTCGACAGCGACACCGCACTCGAACACGCCCTCGCCGCCAAGGGCGACACCGAGCGCCTGGCCGCCGTCCGCGGGGTGACCGGCCTGGCCCGGATCCACCACGTCCGCCAGGGCGCCCCGCTCGGTCTCGGCCACGCCGTCCTGTGCGCGCGCGACCACGTCGGCGACGAGCCGTTCGCGGTCCTCCTCGGCGACGACCTCATCGGCCCGGGAGAGACCCTGCTGACCGACATGCTCCGGGTACGGGCACGCCACGGCGGCAGCGTCGTCGCGCTCATGGAGGTCGAGCCGGACCGCACCCACCTCTACGGGTGCGCCGCCGTCAAGCCCGTCGAGTACATCGGAGCCGGTGACGGCACGCTGGTGCGCGTGAGCGACCTCGTGGAGAAGCCCGCCCGCGACGTCGCCCCGAGCGGCTACGCGGTCATCGGCCGCTACGTCCTCGACCCGGCGGTCTTCGACGTCCTCGCGGCCACCCCGCCCGGCCACGGCGGTGAGATCCAACTCACCGACGCGCTCAGGGAACTGGCGGCGTCCGAGGACCACCCCGTGCACGGCGTGGTCTTCTCCGGCCGCCGGTACGACACCGGCGACCGCGCCTCCTATCTGCGCACCGTCGTCGAGCTCGCCTGCGAGCGCCCCGACCTCGGGTCGGACTTCCGCCGCTGGCTCACGGACTTCGTGCGGTCGGGCCGGGTGGCCGCGCACGGCTGACGCCCATCACCCCCGCTTCCGTGCGCGCTTCGGCGCGACCACGGAGGCGACCACGGAGGCGACCGGGGAGAACAGCGGACCGCGGCCCCTTCCACAGCTGCGCCACAGGCCCACCACACCCGTGTGACAGAACGCTCCACGAGCATCTGGGCATGCACCCCTGCCCCTGAACCCGCCCCCTCCCGCACGGCCGCCCCGGACCACCACCACCCCGAGGAAGACGCATGACCACGACACCCCACCCCCCACGGACCGTGTACGGCGCACCGCCCCCGACCGCGCCGGACGGCGAGGCGCACGCGCGCGGGCGAGCAGCCGGCGGCTCCCGCCTCGCCCGGATGGGGCGGGGCAGGCCCGAGGACCCCCGCTGGGGCCGCCCCGCGCTCCTGGCGCTGCTCCTGGTGACCGGCCTCTTCCAGCTGTGGAACCTCAGCGCCTCGGGATGGGCCAACTCCTTCTACTCCGCAGCGGTCCAGGCGGGCGGCAGCAGTTGGAAGGCGTTCCTCTTCGGCTCGCTGGACGGGGCGAACTCCATCACCGTCGACAAGCCGCCGGCCTCGCTGTGGCCCATGGACCTGTCGGTGAGGCTCTTCGGCGTGAACCCGTGGTCGATCCTCGTGCCCGAGGTGCTGATGGGTGTGGCGACCGTGGCCGTGCTGTACGCGGCCGTACGGCGCCACTTCGGCCCGGCGGCCGGACTGCTGGCCGGCGGCACGCTCGCGGTGACGCCGGTCGCCACGCTCATGTTCCGCTACGACAACCCCGACGCGTTGCTCGCGCTGCTGCTCACGCTGAGCGTGTACCTCGTCGTGCGCGCGCTGGAGGACGGGCGCACGAAGTGGCTGGTGGGGGCCGGGGTCGCCGTCGGCTTCGCCTTCCTGGCCAAGCAGTTGCAGGCGTTCCTCGTCCTGCCGCCGCTCGCGGTGCTCTACGCGGTGTGCGGCCCCCGCACGCTGCGCGGGCGACTGGGGCAGCTGCTGGCGGCCGGGCTCGCGATGGTGGTCGCGGGCGGCTGGTGGGTGGCGCTGGTCGAGCTGTGGCCCGCTAGCTCGCGCCCCTACATCGGCGGCTCGACGGACAACTCCTTCCTCAACCTCACGTTCGGCTACAACGGCCTCAGCCGGGTCAGCGGCGGCGGTAGCGGCCCCGGTGGCCGTGGTGCCGGTGGCGGCGGCATCGGCGGCACGGGTTCGCCCTCGGCGCTCAGGCTGTTCAACGACAGCCTGGGCGGGCAGGTGTCCTGGCTGCTGCCGGCCGCGCTGATCCTGCTCGTCGCGGGCCTGGTCCTCACCCGCGGGGCCGGCCGGACCGACATCGCCCGTTCCGCGTTCCTCGCCTGGGGCGGCGCGCTGCTGGCGACCGCCGCGGTCTTCAGTTCCATGTCGGGCATCTTCCACGCGTACTACACCGTCGCGATCGCCCCGTACATCGCCGCCCTGGTAGGGATGGGCACGGTCGCCCTGTGGCGGGCGCGCGCCGGCAGGTGGGCCCTCGTGGTGCTCGGCGCCGCGGTCGCCGCGACGGCGGTGTGGGGGTACGTCCTCCTCGGACGCACCGGCCACTACGGCCCGCTGAAGTGGTTCGTGCTGTGCGGGGGGCTCGCCGCGGCCCTGAGCCTGCGGTTCGCCGCGCGGTGGGGACGCCGTGCGGTCCTCGGGATCGCCGGGCTGGGTCTGGCGGCCTCGCTGGCGGGCCCGTTCGCCTACTCCGTGACCACGCTCACCACCGTGCACAAGGGCGGCATGCCGACGGCCGGCCCCGCCTCGACCGCGAGGTCGGGCGGCCCCGGCGGCGGCCTCCCGCCCGGGATGGGCCGGGGCGGGCCCGGCCGGAGCCAGGGGAAGGGCCAGGGGCTGGGGCCAGGTGGCCTGGGTCAAGGCCGAGGGTCGGGTATGCCCGGTGGCGGCATGCCGCCCGGTGGTCCCGGTGGGGGCCAGGTGCCCGGCGGTGGCCGTGGGGGACAGGCTCCGCCCGGGGTCGGCCGGGGCGAGGGCATGCCCGGCGGTGGGCCGGGTGGTGGCGAGAACGCCGACAGCAAGGTGACCGCCCTGCTGGAGCAGGACGCGGGCCGGTACACCTGGGTCGCGGCCGGAGTCAGCACGCACAGCACCGCCGCGTACCAACTCGCCACGGGGAAGCCGGTGATGGCCATCGGCGGGTTCAACGGAACCGACCCGTCCCCGACTCCGGCCGCCTTCAAGAAGCTGGTGGCCCAGGGAAGGATCCACTACTTCATCAGCGGCGGCACCGGCTCCTCGACCACGATCACCTCCTGGGTGGCGTCGAACTTCAAGAAGGTCACCGTCGGCGGCGCGACCCTGTACGACCTGACGCGGAAGAACACCTCCTGAGCCCCGCCCTGTCGGGCACGCCGCACCGGTTGCGTGCGGACGACGTCACGACGTCCGGGCGCAGATCACGAAGGCGGTGAACGTGGCCGTGGCACCGTTGTTGGTGACGTCCACGAGCCAGGTCTCGCTGGTGCTGCTCTTGACGGTGCTGGTGACGATGAGATCGGTGCTGGTCAGGGTGTACCCGCCGCCGACGGCGAGCTCGCCCGCCGCGCAGTCAGCGTTGGACTGACCGGACTGGGTGTTCTCCAGCGTCACCGGCACCCCGTCCCGCTGAACGACCGCGGCAAGCCCCGCCCCCGTCGCACCTGTGGCCCCGGTGGTACCGGTGGCACCCGTGCTACCGGGGGCGCCCGTGGAGCCGGTGACTCCGTCAGCGCCGGTCGGGCCGGTCGGGCCGGTCGAGCCGGTGGCTCCGGTGTTCCCGTCAGTTCCCGTTGCCCCGGTGGCCCCGGTGGCCCCGGTGGGGCCGGTGGGGCCGGTCGCTCCGGTCGGGCCCGTGGCTCCGTCGGTGCCGGTTGGGCCTGTTGCTCCGGTGCTCCCGTTAGTTCCGGTGGCGCCCGTGGCTCCGGTGGGACCGGTCGCTCCAGTCGGGCCCGTGGCGCCGGTCGCGCCGGTGGCTCCGTCGGCTCCGGTCGGGCCGGTTGGGCCGGTGGCTCCGCTGTTCCCGTCAGTTCCGGTGGCCCCGGTTGGGCCGGTCGCTCCGGTCGGGCCCGTGGCTCCGGTCGGGCCGGTTGGGCCGGTGGTCCCGTTACTTCCGGTGGCGCCCGTGGTCCCGGCGGCGCCGGTGGGACCCGTCGCTCCGGCCGCGCCCGTGGCGCCGGTCGCGCCGGGGTCTCCCGTCGCACCGGTGGCACCCGTGGCGCCCGTCGCACCCGGATCTCCGGTGGCTCCGGTGGCACCTGTCGCTCCTGCCGCGCCGGTGGCGCCGGTCGCCCCCGGGACCCCGGTAGCACCGGTAGCCCCTGCGGCGCCGGTCGCTCCCGTGGCGCCGGGGTCTCCTGTGGGTCCGGTGGGCCCTGTCGCGCCTGCGCCGGTGACGCCCGTGGCTCCGGTTGCTCCGGTGGCGCCGGGGTCTCCTGTGGGTCCGGTCGGGCCTGTTGCGCCTGCGCCCGTGGGGCCCGTGGGTCCGATGGAGCCGGGTTCGCCGGCGGTGCCGGTCGGGCCGGTGGGTCCGGTGACGCCGAAGCCGGTGGGGCCGGTGGGTCCCACCGTGCCGGGTTCGCCCGTGGTGCCGGTCGGGCCTGTGGGGCCGGTGGCGCCCGAGCCGGTGGGGCCCGTGGGGCCTGTCGCTCCGTCTGTGCCGGTGGCGCCGGGGCCTCCCGTCGGGCCGGTGGGCCCGGTTGCACCCGCGCCGGTGGCGCCCGTCGCTCCGGTTGCTCCGGTGACGCCGGGGTCTCCGATGGGCCCGGTGGGCCCGGTGGCCCCGAAGCCGGTGGGGCCCGTGGCGCCGGTCGTTCCGGTTACGCCAGGGTCTCCTGTCGGTCCGGTGGGGCCTGTTGCGCCCGCTCCGGTGGGGCCTGTGGCTCCGTTCGCGCCGGTGGCGCCGGGGCCTCCCGTGGGACCGGTGGGTCCTGTCGCGCCTGCGCCGGTGGGCCCGGTGGGCCCGGTGGGCCCGGTGGTGCCGGGTTCGCCTGTGGTGCCGGTCGGTCCGGTGGGTCCTGTTGTGCCGAAGCCGGTCGGTCCGGTGGGGCCCGTGGCTCCGCCTGTGCCGGTGGCGCCAGGGCCTCCCGTGGGGCCGGTCGGGCCTGTTGCCCCTGCGCCGGTGGGTCCCGTGGGCCCGGTGGTGCCGGGTTCGCCCGTGGCGCCGGTCGGGCCGGTCGGTCCAGTGACGCCGAGGCCGACCGGGCCCGTGGCACCGGTCGTTCCTGTGGGTCCGGGGCCTCCTGTCGGCCCGGTGGGTCCTGTCACGCCCGCGCCGGTGGGGCCTGTGGCGCCGGTGGTTCCGGGGCCTCCGGTGGGTCCGGTCGGTCCTGT
Organism: Streptomyces sp. NPDC048664; assembly: GCF_040650555.1. Classification (NCBI taxonomy): domain Bacteria; kingdom Bacillati; phylum Actinomycetota; class Actinomycetes; order Kitasatosporales; family Streptomycetaceae; genus Streptomyces; species Streptomyces sp. NPDC048664. Next base: position 22,937 of record NZ_JBEZHK010000002.1, read on the forward strand.
TGTCCCTGCGCCGGTGGGGCCTGTGGCGCCGGTGGTTCCGGGGCCTCCTACGGGTCCGGTGGGGCCTGTTGCTCCTGCGCCGGTGGGGCCTGTGGCGCCGGTCGTTCCTGTGGGTCCGGGGCCTCCCGTGGGTCCCGTGGCTCCTGCGCCCGTGGCGCCCGTCGCTCCGGTCGAGCCGGGCTTGCCCGTGGTGCCGGTCGGGCCCGTCGGTCCGGTGGGGCCCGTGGCCCCGGTCGAGCCGGTGACGCCCGGGCCCCCCGAGGCGCCGGTCCCACCGGTGGGACCCGTCGCGCCGGTGGGACCCCTCGCCCCGGTGGGCCCCGTGTGGCCGGTCCTTCCGCCGTCGCACCCGCCCGCCGGCGCCGGGACCGTGCGATGCCCGTGATCCCGGCCGTGGTCGTCGTCCTTGCACGGGCGCTGGGCCGTCGCGGCGTCGGCCGCGGTCACCAGGCCGGTGAGTCCGGGCATCGACAGAACCGAGGTCGCCAGCGTCACGCCTCCCACGGCGCCCCACATGCGCCGTCGACGTGCCCTGTCGGAGCCCTGTCCAGCTCGTGTGCTCATCGCCTTACCTTCGCGCAGGGACATGCCGCTCCCGGCAGGGAGCGATGGGGTGGATTGTCGCCTAAAACGACTGAAAATACGCTTAACGTGATCGAAGGCATCACTGAAATAAGCTGCTTGTCGATCAATCGGCTGTACATTTCAGCAGCCTGGACAGGGCCGGCGGCCCCCGATCGCGGCCCCCTCGACGACCCCACCGTATGCCTGACATTTCGTCAGAGATCGGCGTTGCAGCCCTTCGTGGAAGCCGACCGTGGCTACGCTCCCAGCGCGAATCAGGGCATATCGTTACCTAGTGGGGCTGAATGAGCATGTCTGGCGGAGAGCCGCAGCAGGAGCCGCACGCCGTCGAGCACGAGCGGCGGAGCCGCACCGGCATCCCCGCGCCAGGCCCGGCCCGCCCCGCGAGGCCGAGGCTGGTCGCGGGCGCCGCCACGGCACTGGCCGTCACCCTCGGGTTCGGGGCGCTGACGTGGGCCGCGGTCACGGTCACCGAGGAGAGCGCCGACCTCAAGCCCCTGTCGCAGAAGGTGGGATCCTGCGCGTACACCCTCAGCGACCCGCACAAGCGCGTGCCCCTGCCCTCCACCGCCCCGCCGGCGCGCGGAAGGCCGTACACCGTGAAGCTGGCCACCAGCATGGGCGCGATCACCTTCGAGACGCTCGGCGAGGCCGCGCCCTGCGCGACGAACTCCCTTGTGCACCTGGCCCGCGCGGGCTACTACGACGGCAGCGCCTGCCACCGCGTGTCCACGCGGAACATCTTCGTCCTGGAGTGCGGCGACCCGGCCGGAAAGGGGACGGCCGACCCCGGCTACTACTTCGGGGACGAGAACCTCGCGGGTGCCACCTACAAGGCCGGCACGGTGGCGATGTCCAAAGTCGTCCCGGGTCGCAACGGCAGCCAGTTCTTCATCAGTTACGCCGACCCGCAGGTCCGCATGGCGCAGGCGTGGACGCCATTCGGGACGGTGGTGGGCGGCCTCGACGTCCTGAAGCGGATCGGGGGGAACGGCACGGCCGACGGCTCCTTCGACGGCAGGCCGAAGAAGCCCGTGGTCATCGAATCCGTGACCGTCCGGTAGTCGACCGCCGCGGGCGGCAGCACTCTTCAGGAGACCTCATGAAGCCAACCATCTGCCTGTGCATGATCGTCAAGAACGAGTCGAAGGTCATCGAACGCTGCCTGGCCGCGGCGAAGGGCGTCATCGACACCTGGGTCATCACCGACACCGGTTCCACCGACGGCACCCAGGACATGATCCGCCTGGCGCTCGACGGGGTCCCGGGCGAACTGCACGAGGAACCCTGGGTCGACTTCGGGCACAACCGGACGCGCAACATCCAGCGCGCCCTCGGGAAGGCCGACTACCTGCTGCTGGTGGACGCGGACCTCGAAGTGCTGCAGACCGGCCGGCTGCCCTCCCTGACGGCCGACTCGTACATGCTGCGCCACGAGGGCGACACGTCGTACCGCATCCCCCGCCTGGTCCGCGGCGACCTGCCGTGGCGGTACGAGGGCGTCACCCACGAGTACCTCACCTGCGACCGCGACGCGACCCGCGAGAACCTGGACGCCCTGGTCATCCGCGACCACGGCGACGGGGGTTCCAAGCACGACAAGTTCGAGCGCGACGCACGGCTGCTGAGCCTGGAACTCCAGCGGGACCCCGACAACCCGCGCACCGTGTTCTACCTGGCGCAGACCATGCGGGACCTGGGCCGCAACGCCGAGGCGATCGACCTGTACGAGCGTCGTGCCGCCATGGGCGGCTGGGTGGAGGAGGTGTACTTCTCCCTGGTGCAGGTCGGCATCCTCAAGGCGGCGGCCTCCGACTGGCCGCACGCCGCCGAGGCCTTCACCAAGGCGTGGGAGACCCGCCCGCAGCGCCTCGAGGCGTGCTACGAAATGGCCTCGCGGCTGCGGATGATGGGGCGCCACCACACCGCGTACGCCCTGCTCGGCCATGCGATCCGCAAGCCCATGCCGACGGAGGACATCCTGTTCACGCAGCCCTGGGTGTACCGATGGGGGCTCCTGTTCGAGTACTCGATCACCTCCTACTGGGTGGGCGCCCACGACCGGTCCATCGTCGCGTGCGACGAGCTGCTGTCGATGCGTGACCTGCCCGACGCCATCCGCGAACAGGTGGGCAAGAACCGGAGGTTCTCCGTCGAGAAGCGCCTGCAGGCCCGGCGCGGGACCGGGACCGGCGCGACCGCCGGGTAGGCGGCCGAGGCCCGCGCGTCCAGGACCGGACCACGGTGAACAGCTCGACCCCTATCACCAGAGAGCAGACATGGTCATCAACGCGTTTTCCTCCGGCACCTTTCCCCGGCCCAAGGTGGGCTCACCGCGACGGGAGGCGGATGCCGGTTCGCCGGACGAGGCGCGGGGCGTCGGGTGGCAGATCTGGACGCTCGCGGCCGTCCTGTGCTTCATGTACATGCTGGTCGGGCTGCGTACCCAGGAACGGATGCTCTCCAACAGCTTCGATCTGGGCATCTTCGACCAGGCCGTCCGCTCCTACGCGCACGGCCGCCTTCCGGTCTCGGAGCTCAACGGCCCCGACTCCCCGGTCCTGGGCGACCACTTCTCACCCATCCTCGCCCTGCTGGCCCCGTTCTACCTGGTGTGGCCGACGGCCAAGACCCTGCTGGTGGCCCAAGCCGCCCTGGTGGCGCTGAGTGTCGTCCCGCTGGCCCGGTGGGCCCGGCGGTCCCTCGGACAGCCGGCAGCCCTCGTCATCGGCGCGGCCTACGGCCTGTCCTGGGGTGTGGCCAGCGCGATCGGCTTCGACTTCCACGAAGTGGCCTTCGCGGCCCCGCTGCTGGCCTTCTCCCTGTCCGCTCTCGGCCAGGGCCGCATGCGCGCGGCGGCCTTGTGGTCCTTGCCGCTGCTGCTGGTCAAGGAGGACCTGGGCATGGCCGTGTGCGTCATCGGTCTGCTCATCGCCCGGCGCGGCGCCCGTCGGACGGGATTCGTGACCGCCGGGATCGGTGCGGGCGCGGCCCTGCTGACGGTGCTGGTGATCATCCCCTCGTTCAACACCACCGGCTCCTACACGCACTGGTTCGGCATCGACGCCGTCGGCAGGGGAGGGGGCCTGCTCGGCCTGCTGGACCACGCGACGCTCGGGCTCGTCACCCCGCTGGACAAGGCGACCACCCTGCTGTTCTGCCTGGCCCCGGTGCTGTTCCTGGCGGTGCGGTCACCGCTGGCCCTGGTCGCCGTACCGACCTTCCTGTGGCGGTTCGCCTCCAACTACTCGCCCGACTGGGGAACCAGATACCACTACTCCCTGGTGGTCATGACCGTCTTCTTCGCGGCGTTCATCGACGCGCTGATCAAGCGCCGTCCGAGCGCGGCGAGCCTGCGCCGCCATCTGGTCGGCGTCGGCGGGGTCGCCCTGCTCCTGCTGCCGAACTTCCCGATGTGGCAGCTGTTCCAGCCCGCCACCTGGCGCGACGACATCAGGATCGGTACGGCCCGTGCCGTCATGCGCCTCATCCCCGACGGCGCCACCGTGCAGGCGTCCACGTATCTGGTGCCGCAGCTCAGCAACCGCACGACGGTGAGTCTCTTCGGCTGGTACGCCAGCAGGCCGAACCCGCAGTGGATCCTGGTGGACACGTTCGTGCCCGCGAACCTGCGCTGGCCGCAGACCTTTCCGCAGGAGCGGGCCGCCCTGGACGCGGCGCGCGCGGGCGGCTACACCACCGTGGCCGACACCTTCGGATACGTCCTGCTGCACCGCCCCGGCTGAGGGGCCACCACGGCTTCGGGCCGTACCGGCGCGCGCCGCCGGCGCGTCAGGGAGGGGGCCGGGCCCCGCACCGGTCCGTGAGGCCGCCGACGGCGAGGGCGAGTGCGGCTCCGGCCACGGTCAGGCCCATGCGCACGGCGGCCAACTGCCAGTCGCCCGCGCCGTGCCGCATGTCGAAGGACAGTGCCACGACGGTCAGACACAGCGTCCACCAACCGTAGTGAGCGGCCCCGGCCAGGTGCATGGCGCAGAGGGTCACCGCCACGATCGTCGCGCGTTGCGGCACGGTGAGCGGCGGGGTCAGCAGCAGCGCGGCGATCATGCCCCCGCCGATCGTGCCCACCACCCGGTCCCGTGCCCGGCCGTGCCGTGTCACGGTGTCCGGCTTGGTGACACGCAGCGCCGACGTCGCCAGCCACACGGCATGGGGGATGGGCAGGAACCAGGCCGTGGCGACCCCGAGGACCCCCGTCGCCACCACGGTGGTCGCATAGGGCGCGCCCTCACGGGCCCGCGCCCGCAGGTCCGCCACGCAGCGGGCGGGAGTCGGCCCGGACGCCGGGCCCGTGACGGCGATGACGCCGGCCTGCCACAGGGCGCCGCCGGCGAAGCCCGCCGCGTACTGCCACCAGCGGACCCCCGGGGCCAGGTTGATCTCGGCCAGCAGGAAGGACAGCGCGGCCATGGACGCGGCCATGCGCAGTGGACCGCCCGCGACCTCCCACAGCCCCTGCAGCGCGGCCACCACGGCGGTACCCGCGACCAGGGCCGAGGGGAGGGCGGCGGCCAGCGCGCCGGCCGCCGCCCAGAGACCGAGTCCGAGGGCGCCGACGAGAAGGACCGTGCCGCGCGGCCTGCCGCTCAGCGACGAGAACGCCGCCACCATCAGGTACGCCCCGAAGGAGCCTGCCGCCCCGACGGCCGGACGGCCGAGACCGGCGGCCACCGTGAGCGGCACCACCACCGCCACGGCCCGCACGGCGGCCACACCCACCGTGAGCGCGGCGGCGCGGTGCACGCGAGGCCGGGGAGGTCGCGGCATGCGTCGCCCTCCCGGAAGGAGAGGACTTCCCCGATGTGACGACCACCTCATGGGGCGAGTCCGACCGCTGGATGCCAGGCACGCCGCAAGGCCCGCCGGCGCGTCACGAGAAGCGTAGACGGGGGGTGCGCCAGAGCCCGGCAGCCTCGCGTCCGCGTTCCGCTTCCGCTGTTACAAGACAGCGACATGACGCCGATGAACGCATTGGTCGGTCTTGTCGTCATTTCTTGTGACTGCGCCAATCGGCAGGTAGCTCCCCTTTGGTGCTAAACGACAATCTCGACATGGAAACGGACACATAGTGATGATCTCCAAGCGGCGCTCCCTGCGTACGGCCGTCGTCGGCACCCTCGGCGCGGCCTCCCTGGCCCTCACCGGCACGGCGATGGCGGCGTCCACCCCGACCCCGGCCCCGCACGCGACGTCGTCCGCCGCCGCGCACCAGGCCCCGGCCGCGAAGACCCCGGCCGCGAAGACTCCCGCGGTGAAGGCCACCATCACGGCCGCCCCCTCGGTGTCCTCCGTCCGCGCCTGGCAGCTGTTCCGGGTCACGGGCAAGACCACGGGGCTCACCGCCGGCAGCAAGGTGACCCTTCAGCAGAAGCAGCACGGCGCGTGGGTCACCCTGCCCGCCTCCACGCCCGTCGCGCGCGGCGGCTCCTACTCGCTGGGCGTCAAGCTCGGCCTGAAGGGCAAGAACGACCTGCGCATCGTCAACGGCTCCACCGCCTCGCCCGTCTTCAACGTGACGGTCCGCTGAACCGAGCCGCCGCCATGACCCCCGCGAGAGCACGGCGGCGCAGGGGTCATGGCGGCGCGCGCGGCACGCGGGCGGGTCGCGGGCCCGGACGACCGATCCGACGGACCATGATCGTGTGAAGGGGGCGTGGGCGAGCAGACGGCACGCCAGGACAGGTGCCGAGGTCCGAGGAGAGGCGGTACGGAATGGACTGGCGTACGTTCGCGCAGCAGATGGCCGCCATGGCGAGGGATCTGCTCGCACAGGAGACGGTCGACGACACCCTGGAGCGGATCACCCGCTCGGCGGTCCGACTGGTGGAGGGCTGCGACGCGGCGGGCATCCTCGTCCTGCGCGGCAGGCAGGTGAAGTCGCTCGCGCCCACGCACCAGTTCGTCGCGGACAGCGACCGGCTCCAGGAACGCCTCGCCGAGGGCCCCTGCTTCGACGCCGCCCTGCGGCGCGAAGGCGAGCGGGTCTTCCGCATCGCGGACCTCACCGAGCGTCAGCCCGACTGGCCGGGCTTCGCCCGCGCGGCCCGTGCCCTGGGTGTGGGCAGCATGATGGGCTTCCTGCTGTTCACCGAGGACGAGGATCTCGGCGCGCTCAATCTCTACTCCCACCGTCCGGGCGCGTTCACCGAAGCCAGCGAGACGGCGGGGTGGCTGCTGGCCTCGCACGCGGCGGTCGCCTTCTCCAGCGCCCGCACCGACGCCCAGTTGCAGCAGGCCGTCGCCACACGCCACGTCATCGGGGAGGCCATGGGCATCCTCATGGGCGGCCACCGTCTCACCGAGGAGCAGGCCTTCGACGTGCTGCGGCGCTACTCCCAGGAGAACAACGTCAAACTCCGTGAGGTCGCCCGCAGGGTCTGCGACGAGGGCGGCCTCGACCGAAGAGGCCCCGACCGGTCCGGCGAGGCACCCTCAGCCGGTGCCTGACCCGCCGGATCCGGAGTTCCAGCGCGGCCGCCTCTGATCGGTGCTGCGCCTGCTCCCGGCGGAGTGGAGGTCGTGCGGTGTCAGGCGATCGCCCTGCTGCTCGGCACGCGGCACCGCCTCGGGCTCCCTCCTCTCACGGGAGTCCATGTCCGGTCCGGAGGCGGGCCCACGCCGGGCCTGAGGGGTGGTGCGGGAAGGAGCCTGCTCCCGGCGGCGCACCCGGATCCCGAAGCGAATGGACCAGACCAGAGCCGCGACGACGACGAGACCCGCGACGAAGGCGACGGTCATGGCCCCCGCGGCGCCCGAAGCGACGAAAACAACAGCGATCCTCATCATGGACCCCGAGTACCCCGGCCGGAACGGATACACCCCGCTCGTGTCCGGCGAGCCGCACCGTGCGGCGTGTGCCTCACCGCCGGTCGGGTACTCGACGAGCCCTGCGCGACCCCGCTGAGGAGGCACCATGAGTCCGGGAGCTCTCAAGATCTATCTCAATGACCATCTGGCCGGGGCGACCGCGGGACAACGACTGTCGCGGCACCTGGCGGAACATCACCGCGCGTCGCCGCACGGCGGCGAACTGCGCAAGGTGGCGGACGAGATCGCGGAGGACCGCCGGGCGCTCCTGGAGGTGATGGACAGCCTCGGGATACCGGCGCACCGGTACAAGGTGGCCGCAGGCCTGCTCGCCGAGAAGGCGCGTCTGCTCAAGTTCAACGGTCACCTGAACCGGCGCTCGGGTCTGAGCGAGGTCCTCGAACTGGAGGCTCTGCGCCTGGGCATCGAGGGCAAGAGCCTGCTGTGGCAGACGCTGCTCTCGCTCGCGCCGGACTCGGGCCTGGACGAGGAACGGCTGCGGGACCTGCGGGACCGCGCCCGGCGGCAGATCGGCACCGTGGACGCCGTACGCAGGCAGGAGGCGGTCGGAGTGCTCGGCTGAACGGCGCTCATCCGGCACGTTCAGTCCGGAGGTCGTTCAGTCCGGCGGTTCGGCGGGCGGCAGGAGTGTGCCGAGCGGACCGAGGTCCAGGTTGAGGTCCTCCATGGTCAGGCCGTACTGGGCGCACAGGTCGTTCATGCGGTCGTGGAGGATCATGAGGGTGGCGCCGAGCCGTTCCTCCTCCTCCTCGCTCAGGTCTCCCTGGTCCACCCGGTGCAGCGCCTGCCGCTCCATGAGCTGCCGCAGCAGCTCGACCAGGGTGAGAACGAGTCTGATCAGGTCCCGTTCCACGGTGTCGGGGTCGGCGCTGATCCGGCGCGCGGGGCGCGGTGGCCGGCGCGGCTGCGCCGACGCGATGTCCTCCGGCACGGCGGGCAGCAGCCGGAACGCGCGTGCCGCCGCGTCGGCGACCTCACCGAGGCGGTCCGCGGGGCCGGGTGGGTCCGTCACGACGCGCCCTCCGAGCCGGGGACGGCCTTCCGGCCGGGCTCCTGCCAGGGCGACGGGTTCTGGGCGCTCACCGAGACGATGAGCGCCCGCAGAGACACCCGGACGAGGTCGATGTCGGCGATCGACAGCACCACGTCGCCGGTGAGGACGACGCCGCCGCTCAGCAACCGGTCCAGCAGATCCACGAGCGCCACCTGACGCTGCGCCAGCGGCTCGGCCCCGGGCGACCGCTCCACAGAACTCATGACGCCGGGTCCGCCGCCTCGGCGGGATGCTCCCTGCCGGGGGGTGCGGCGAAGGAGTACGGTGCCCACGGTCCGGTGACGTCGATCCGCACACCGGGCAGCCCCCGGCCGGCGTCGAGGACCCGTGCGCGGAACTCCTCGGCGTTCTCCCGCGCCAGGAGGTAGGCGTCGTTGACGACGTTCTCCCCGGCGCCACCCGCGAGTTCCCCCTGCTGCACCCGGTGCCGGGCATGCCCCGTCGCCATGGTGGCGCCGATGGCCTCGACACGCTCGGCGGCCTCCCGGGCGGCCTGGTGGAACGCCTCACGCGACTGCCGCTGGGCACGGCGTGCGCGCAGATAGGACCGTCCCGGACCGAGCTGGTCGGCCGCGCCCGCCGTCCCCTCGGTGGCCGGGGCGGGTCCGGTGCTCGGCTGAACGGCGTCGGTCCCCGACTCGACGTAGATCTTCACGCCCCATTCCAGGTGACCCGCCAACCTCCGCAACGCCAGCGAGAACGCCTCCGCGTCCCGCCGCAGCATCGTGCGCACCCGCTCCTCGTCGAGATACACGGTGGCGAGCCGCAGCGGCAGCACCGTGGTGTGCGCGGCGAGACACTCGATCACGGTGTGGTGGGCGCGGGCGACGGACTCCAGCCACTCCAGATCCTCCAGATGGTGCCGTAGGGCGCTCTCCTGGAAGTCGGCCGCGGGCACCGTGCTGACGGCGGCCGTGAGGGAACTCCCGGAATCCGGCGCGCCGTCCGCACCGGCCCCCGCGCCCACCAGGTGGACGGGCGCCCCCGCCACCCCCCGCGCGCCCTCCAACGCCCCGGCGGTGCCTTCCGTGTCACCGAGGACGGCGTAGGCGTAGACGACCGGTTCACCCATCGTCCGCTCCGCTCCGCCGCCCGGGGGAGGTGGACCGCGTGCCACGGCGCCGAGCGGAGCCCGGCTCCCGCCGGCCCGGCGACAGCTCCCGCTCCTCCTTGAGCGCCTCGACCTCGGCGCGAAGCCGCCGGTTCTCCTCGCTCAGCGCCCTGTCGTCGGCCCGGGAGGACAGCGAGGGGTCGTGCTCCCACCAGTCGATGCCCATCTCCCTGGCCTTGTCGACGGAGGCGACGATCAGCCGCAGCTTGATGGTGAGGAGTTCGATGTCCAGGAGGTTGATCCGGATGTCGCCGGCGATGACGATGCCCTTGTCCAGGACGCGTTCCAGGATGTCGGCCAGGTTCGCGGACGAGCCCTGACCCTGACCGTATCCGTACGGGGCGGATGCCCGGGACGGATACGAGCCCAGCCGGCTCGCGGGCGAGCCCGCAGCGGAGTCCGTCACGCGGTCGCCTCCCTTTCCCGCTCAGAGAGCGTCGTCTCCCCGCCAGTAGGCCGCGATCTCCTCCAGGCGGTCCAGGAGCAGGTCCTCGCGCTCGTCGAAGGTGCGCTGGTCGATGCGACCGGCCAGCAGGTCCTTCTCCAGCGCGGCCAGTTCGCGCTCGACGGGCTCGGGGTCGTAGTACTCGCGCTCGGCCGTCTCGACGACCTGGTCCATGACCCAGCCCACGCCGCGCACGGGCGCGAGGGGCAGGGCCAGGATCTCGGTGAGCAGCCCCATCGGTGGGCACCTCCTCGGCTCTCGGCCGTCCCGGACAGGCCCTCGGATCAGACGAAGCTGTACGGGGGGAGTGGTCCGTGCAGCCTGAGTTCGCATTCCGTGCCCAGCTGGTTGGCCAGGCTCATCTCGGTGGCCAGGAACATCTCCTCCTCGTCCTCGCCGACCAGGAACGACACGTTCAGGAAGTCCTGGCCCCCGGGCGGGGAGACGCTGTCCTCGCGTGTGTGCAGGCGCAGTGCCTCCACGATGCCCGCGGCGAGCGCCTGCTGCCGGGCCTCGGCCTCGCGGGCGACCATCTCGCCGAGTTCCAACGACATCTGCGGCGTCGCCGAGCCGCCGCGGCCCGCGTCGTTGAGCCGGCGGGCCTCCTCCGATTCCTGGAGGATCCGCCGCAGCAGCGCCTCCTCGTCCCAGGACGCCTTCAGGTTGTACTCCGCGGCACTCTCGAGCCCGCGCAGCCGTTCCTCGTACTCGCTCGCGTGCTCCTCCAGGGCGGCGTGCACCGCGTCGTCGCTCTCGGCCGTCATCCCGAACCGCAGCGGCAGCACCGCCCCGTCGGCCATGAGCCGCACCTGGACCTCCTGGTGAGCCGTGACATCACGACGCTTGGGGCGCAGGTCGGCGGGTGCGTCGCTGACGACCGCGTTCAGCACTCCCGCTGTCACCGTGCGCAGGTCGCCGGGGGGATCGCCGACACCGTGGAGTTCGTCCAAGGACGCCGGGTGGCTCTTGGAGATGACGGAGTAGACGTAGACGGCCATGGTCACTCCCTCTCGCGAGCGCGTCGGGACGTCGTCCTGTGGGCCGACCTGCGGCGCGGGCGCCTCGGCTCCTCCTCGTATTCCTCCTCGGCCTCCGGTTCGTCCGCTTCCGCGTCGTCCTCGTCCTCGTCACCGCCACCCGTCAGGGAGTCCTTGACGGCCTCGACGGCACCGGTGAGCGCCCCTTTGGACTTGCCCTTGGCGCCGCCTTCGGTGATCTCGCCGACGAGGTCGGTGAGCTGTGCGGGCTGTCGGTTGCCGGATTCGAGGTCGAGGCGGTTGCAGGCCTCGGCGAAGCGCAGATAGGTGTCCACGCTCGCGACGACGATGCGCGCGTCGATCTTGAGTATCTCGATACCGACGAGGGACACGCGGACGAAGACGTCGATGACAAGGCCGCGGTCGAGGATCAGTTCCAGGACGTCGTAGAGGCTGCCCGTGCGTCCGCCCCCGCGCGACACACCGCCTCCGCCCTGCGGCACCATCGTCATGGCGTCTTCTCCCTTCCACCCCCCTCGCGCGTCCGGCTGTACCGCTCCCCGTTTCGATCGGTGGCGCGCGGCTGCGTACGCGGGTTCAGCCGCGCCGGTCCGTCTGCCCGCGCGTGTAGCGCCGGGTCCGCTCGTACGCCACCAGGTCGCCCTCCTCGTCCAGCGTCACGCGGTAGGTGCCCATCACGCTGGTCGTCTCGGGGATCCGCTCCAGTTCGAGTACCTCGACCTCCGCTTCCCAGCCGTCATCCGTCGGTTTGATCGCGGAGACCGATTCGGGAGCACGTCCCAGAAGTTCCTGGAGTTGGCCCGCCGCGGACCGCATGGCCCATGCCGCCGACCGCTTACCGGACGCAGGCCGCTCGCCGCCGGACGAGCGGCGAGCGGCGCTGTCACGGCGGGGGGACCGCCTGCCACTCCCTGTGCCGTCTCTGTCCGACGCGGCCATGTTCCTGACTCCGACCTCCGTGGTTGGAGCGGCGCTCCCATGCCAATCAAACGTACTATTTCAACATATACCCCTAGCAAGTGAGCCGCGATGGACACCTGATCGCCTCGCACCCTCCGGGTGCGCGAGCGGCTCACCGGGAGGGATCCACCCATGAACGATTCGACCAAAGTCGCTCTCGCTGCCGCAGTCGCCGGTGGCTACGTGCTCGGCCGTACGAAGAAGGCACGACTCGCCTTCGGGCTGGCCACCTACCTCGCGGGCCGGCGCTTCGGCCTCCAGCCGCAGCAACTGCTCACCGAAGGCCTCAAAAGGCTCCAGGAGTTGCCGCAAGTGGCCGACCTCAACGAGCAGTTGCGCGGCGAACTGAAGGACGCCGGCGGCAGGGCGCTCGCCGCCGCGGCCGACCGCAAGTTCTCCGACCTCGCGGACGCCCTGCGTGAACGGACCGCTCGCATCGGGAGCGAGAAGGACGAGGAGGGTGAAGAGGAGGAAGAGGACGAGGAGGACGAGGAGGAGTACGAGCCGGAGGAGGAAGAACTCGAGGACGAGGGGGAAGAGGAACCTGAGGAAGAGGAACCTGAGGACGAGGAGGACGAGGGAGGGGAAGAGGAGCCCGAGGAGGAAGAGGAGCCCGAGGAAGAGGCACCGCGCTCCCGGCGTCCCGCGCCGAGGCGGCGGCGTCCCGCCCATCGTGCCGAGGAGGCGGGGGAGGAGCCCAGGAGGCACCGTCGCGGGGGTGATCGCCAGGCAGGACGGCCCAGGGCGCCCAGGGCGCCGGCGCGCAGGTCCACCGCGAAGGAGGCGGAGCCGGCGAAGAAGGCGCCCGAGAGGAGGGCGGCCCCGGCGAAGAAGGCCCCGGCCAAGAAGACCGCGGCGAAGAAGGCGCCCGCTAAGAAGGCACCCGCGAAGAAGGCCGCGGCGAAGAAGACGGCTCCGGAGAGGACCGCCGCGAAGAAGGCGGCCCCCAAGAAGAGCGCGACCGCCAAGAAGGCTCCGGCCAAGAAGAGCGCGGCGGCCAAGAAGACCACTGCGAAGAAGACCACGGCCAAGAGATCGACGGCCGCGAAGTCGACGTCCACACGGCGGAGGTAGGCCATGGCCAGGACGGCACAGAAGTCTGAACAGGACCAGTCCTCGGGCCTGGAGCGGCTGCGCGAGGAACTCACCGACTACCTCGGTGCTCAGATGGAGCATCTGGCGGACGTGGCCGGCGGCAAAGTGGAGGGCCTCACCGACCAGTTGATGGACGTGGCCGACAACGGCGGTGTCCTCCCGAAGGTCGGGGCACGTGTGCTGCAGGGGGACTCGCCCGTGAAGGCATTCCTCGGCGAGAAGGCGAAGAGCGTCAAGGACAGCGTGACCGAGAAGGTCTCGAACCTGTTCGGCGGCGGCAAGGGGCGCAAGTCGGGCAGCCACAAGGTCACCACCATCATCGAGCACATCGATGTCGGCGTCCCGCTCCGCACCGCCTACGACCACTGGACCCGCTTCGAGAAGTTCAGTTCCTTCACCAAGGGCGTGCGCAGCGTGTCCCAGGGGGACGAGACGAGCAGTGACTGGAAGGTGAAGGTCGGCCCCTCCAGCCGCTCCTGGAAGGCCACGATCCAGGAGCAGATCCCCGACGAACGCATCATGTGGACGTCGGACGGAGCCAAGGGCACCACCCGCGGATGTGTCAGCTTCCATGAACTGACGCCCACGCTCACGCGCATCGTGCTGGTCGTCGAGTACTACCCCTCGGGCTTCTTCGAGAAGACCGGCAACCTGTGGCGTGCCCAGGGACGCAGACTGCGGCTGGACGCCAAGCACTTCCAGCGCTACGCCACGCTCTCCGACGAGGACCCCGACGGCTGGCGCGGCGAGATCAGGGACGGCGAGGTGGTCCGCACCCACGAGGAGGCGATGGAGGAAGAGGAGGCGGAGTACGAGGAAGGGGACGAGGAGGGCGGCGCTTACCCGGAGGACGAGTACGACGAGGAAGAGGGGTACGAGGGGGAGTACGACGAGGAGGGTCGCGAGGACGGCGAGGGCGGCGAGGGCGGCGAGGAGGAGTACGACGAGGAGGCGGAGGACGAGTACGAGGACGAGCAGGCGTGAGCCTTCGCAGGCCCCCGGTCGTGGGCGGCACCGCCAGGTGCGGCCCACGCGGGCGTCACAGTCCGTCACTCTCCGCGTTCAAACGATCCACAAGATGGATAAATAGGACTTTTCCGTGGAATCCCTTTAGGGTCTACGGGAAGACGTCCACCCCAGGGAGCCCCGTGAGCCCGATACGCGTTGTCACCGGCGCCGTGCTGGCGGCCGCCGGTGCACTGCTGCTGGCAGGCTGCGGCAATCCGGGCGGACCGGTCGGCGCGGGCGCCACCCGCACCGCGGTGGCCCCGGTCCAGCTGTGGCCGGGTGGGCTCCCCACCATATCCGTACCGCCGATCGGCTACGGCGAGAGGGACACGCGGACCGTACCCGGCGTCAAGGCGCCGGACGGCGACGTGCACGCCCTGAACCCGGCGGTGGTGGTCCGGGCCGACGTCTCCACGGAGCCCGCCAAGGGCCCCCGCACCGACGGGCTCGCCGCGGCGACCGTCGACAAGCTCATCGCCTGCGTTCCGAAGCCGAGCACCTGTCCGATCATGAAGCCGTACTACAGCGATCTCACCGGCGACGGCAAGGACGAGCTCATCGTCGGCATCTCCATGCCCGACCGGCAGACCTCCGTCCGGGTCTACATGCCGGAGAAGGGCGGCCTGACCCGCATCCTCCAGGACGCGGAACCGTTCATCGGCGTCTCGCTGGCCCGCGGCGACCTGATCACGCGTTCCCTCTCGGCGGGCATTCCCGGCTACGAGTACCGGACCGCCTGGAGCTGGGACGATCGGCAGCGGGCGATGCTTCCCACCCGCGACGAGATCATCCGCATCAAGCCCACCGGCTCCAGCAGCCCCGAAGTGCCCACGGAAACACCATGAGCCGTGGGCCCACGCCCGGCGCACGGCGGCACCCGCTGCGGCTGCCCGCCTGGTCGGCGACGCTGACCTGGAAGGCGGCGGTCTTCATCACCGTGATGTGCTGCTCGCTGGCGGCACTGCTCGGAGTCCTGGTGCATGTCTCGGTGACCCGGCAGACGGTGGAGCAGGCGCGCGAGGACGCGCTGCACCGGCTGGACGACGTGACCGAGGCCTACGAGGCCGGCGACCCGCTGGGCCAGCTCGGCGGCGTGGACCCGCCGGGGCTGCCGCCCCAGCTGCGGGAGCTCGCCCAGCACGGGCAGCGCGGCACGATGGTCGGGGACGTGCACGGGAGGCCTACGATGTGGGCGGCGGGTCCGGCGGACGGCCGCGTCATCGCCGTGGACCTCGACTACTCCCTGGGCGCGAACACGATCAACGGCCTGGACCAGGCCATCGTCTACTCCTCGGCGCTGGCGATCGGCGCGACGCTGCTGGTGGGCGCGTTCGCGGTGAGCCGCGTCACCGGGCGGCTCCGCCTCACCGCGCTCGTCGCCCGCCGGATCAGCGCGGGTGATCTGGACGCACGGGTCAACGACGCCCGCGGCCGGCACTCCTCCCGCCCCGAGGACGAGGTGGCGGCGGTCTCCGACGCCCTGGACACCATGGCCTCCACGCTGCAGGCGAAGCTCCTGAGCGAGCAGCGCTTCACCGCCGACGTGGCGCACGAGCTGCGTACCCCGCTGACGGGCCTGTCCGCCGCCGCCGAACTGCTGCCCCCGGGGCGCCCCTCCGAGCTGGTGCAGGACCGGGTCCGCACGATGCGGGCGCTGACCGAGGACCTGCTGGAGATATCGCGTCTCGACGCGGGCGGCGAGCGCGTCGACCTGGCCGTCCACGAACTCGCGCCCCTCACCGAGGGGGTGGCGAGGATGATGCGCGCGTCCGGTGTCCGGACGCAGGTGCGCGTCCTTCGGGAGGTGAACGTCGAGACGGACAAGCGTCGGCTCGAACGGGTCCTCGGGAACCTGATCGCCAACGCGGATCTGCACGGCGCCCATCCGGTGGTCGTGTCGGTCGACGGGCCCGTGGTGTCCGTCCGGGACCACGGACCGGGGTATCCGGACTATCTGCTGGAGCACGGCCCCCAGCGGTTCCGTACCGAGTCGGGCGGCAAGGGGCACGGCCTCGGGCTGACGATAGCCGTCGGCCAGGCCGCCGTGATCGGCGCCGAGCTGACGTTCTCCAACGCGCCGGACGGCGGCGCCGTCGCCCGGCTGGCTCTGCCCGAGTACCCGCACTCGGTGGACCACCCGGAGGAGGGAGGCGGGCCGCCCACCGGCGGCGCGGACACGGAGCGCGACAGCTCCACGGGCGAGTACGGGCGGCCGTCGCTTCGCCTGCCGTGATCCGCGTACGGCGTCACCGCCTCACCCGGTGGACCGCTTGCGCCGCACCTCGGCACCGAGGAGCGCCACCTGCGTCGCCAGGGCGACCGCGGCCAGCACCGTCAGCCACAACGGCCCACCGGAGGCGAGGTTGGCGGCCAGATAGCCGGCGAGGACGACTGCGAGCAGTGCCGCTTGGGCGTCCCCGCGCGTCCACCGGCGTGCGCGGGGCGCGGACTGCTCCTCGGCGAGCCTGAGCGCGTACACCTCGACCGGCCCGAACTCCTCCTCGGGAGCCCGGCCCGTGGCGGCGAGGTGGCGGGCGGCCTCGCCGGCGAGCGCGGTGGCGCGGGCGCGGGAGAGGCCGTGCCGCTCCTCCAGCAGGCGGGGCAGGGTGACCAGCCAGTTCTCGGACCGGGGCGGGGGCGGCATGGCGGATTCATCAGGGGTAGGGGTGCGGGTCGGTTCGTGACGTGCCGCCGCCCACAGCATCAGGATGCCGAGGACGCACAGCGCGGGGGCCGGCGGACGGCCGAGGGAGGTGGTGGGTAGCCGGGTGAAAGCGGCGGCGGCCGCCACTACCGCCGCGGCGGCGCCGACTCCCCACCCGATGGAGCCGCGCACGCGGGAACCGGCGAGGCTCGCCGCCAGGCAGGCGCTCAGCAGGGCGACCCCGGTGAGTGCGCCGCCGGCCAGCGCGGCGGGCGTGACCGTCGGTCTCGTTCCGGCCCAGGCCCACGTGCAGGCGCCGCCCACGAGAGCCGCGATCCCGGTCTGGGCGAGCGCCACGCGGACGTGGTCCGTGAAGGTCGTACCGTCCCAGCGCCGGTGTGCGCGCTGCTCGGGTGGCTGGCGATCGCGGACCACGGCGGCGGCGTACTCCTCGGCGGAACCGAACGCCTCTTCGGGCCTCTCGCCGCTCTGCGCGCAGTGCTGGTCCACCTCGTCGAGCACCGCGTCGACGGTCACCCGGTCCACCGAGCGCCGAGCCAGCGCCAGGGCCAGCCGGGCCTTCCACCGGGTGCTGTCCGCGTTGCCCGTGCCGTTCGTGGTGTTTGTGTTGTCCCTGCTGTTCGTGCTGGTCACGGCCCCTCCCTCGTTCCTCGTGCCGCCTGCCCCAGCAGACCGTCCATCGACCGGGAGAACCGCTCCCAGCTCGCCGTCTCCTCGAGCAGGCGGGCCCGCCCCGCGTCGGTGAGCCGGTAGACCTTGCGGCCCGGCCCGCCCTCCCCGGGCTCCCAGCGGGCCTCAACCAGCCCGTCCGTCTCCATGCGCCCGAGCACCGGGTACAGCGCGCCGCCGCGGATGGTGCCGAAGCCGTGCGTGGCCAATTGCTGGACCAGCGCGTATCCGTGCTGGTCGTCCCGCGCCAGCACGGCGGCGACGGCCAGGGGCAGCACGCCGCGCAGCCAGCCGGAGGACGGTTCGTGCGCGGACATCCCCGTAGTCGCCTCCGCTCTCTACTCAGAAATGTGGACTAGTTCGATTTCAGAGTAGTGAGTGACGGTGCGGATGCCCATGGCGGTGCGGGCCGGGAAAATCTTCCCGACGAAGCGCCGGCAAGGGTTGACTTAGGTAAACCTAACCTCGGATGATCCGGGGCATGGACTCCCTCCCCTTCTCGACCCTGCTCCGTACCGCCTCACACGCACAGCACAGGGAGGCGGAGAGCGCGACGTTCGTCGGCGACCTGCTCGGCGGCCGCCTGGGCGTGGAGGCGTACGCGAGCTACACCGAGCAACTCTGGTTCGTCTACGAGGCCTTGGAGGCAGAGGCCGCCACGGTCGCCGCCGACCCGGTGGCGGGCCCCTTCGTCCGGCCGGAACTCTTCCGGCTCCCGTCGCTGGAGCGGGACCTGGCCCATCTGCGCGGCGCCGACTGGCGCACGAGCCTGCGCGCGCTGCCCGCGACCGAGGAGTACGCGGCCCGGGTGCGCGAGTGCCGGGAGCGGTGGCCGGCCGGCTACATAGCCCACCACTACACGCGCTACCTCGGAGACCTCTCCGGTGGCCAGGTCATCCGCGACCACGCGGAGCGGACCTGGGGCTTCGCGAGGAAGGGCGACGGCGTCCGCTTCTACACCTTCGACCGCATCGCGAACCCGGCCGCGTTCAAGCGGGAGTACCGCGAACTGCTCGACGGGGTCCGGGCGGACGAGCTGGGCAGGCAGCGGATCGTGGTCGAGTGCCGGCACGCGTTCAGCCTGAACACCGCGCTCTTCCGGACCCTGGGCGAGCAGTTCCCGCGCATCGCGTGAGCGCGGCGCGTCCGGGCCCGCCGGGCCGAGTGCCGCGCCCTCGGCCCGGCGGGTCGGGTGGCTGTCCCGGGCGCCGACTGATTGACGGACCCTCTCGCGTTTCCGTACGCTCCGTTTGTACTGACGGCCTAAGGAAGCTGGTGAGAATCCAGCACGGTCGCGCCACTGTGAACGGCCCCTCCCGCGGGGGCCGGAGTCAGACCCTTGGCCGTCGCGACGCTCCACTGTACGAGGGACGCACGATCCCCTGAAGGAGGCTCACTCATGAGCAGCATGTCCGCGCCCGCCGCGATCCCCACCCCGGTCGTCCTGCCCGCCGCGAAGGCAGTGTTCTGGCTGGTCGGCACGGCGCTGATCGCGCTGGCCTTCTACTACTTCATCGGTGTCGACCAAGGCGCCTACTCCGTCTTCGGCAAGGACGCGCACGTCCACGAGTTCGTGCACGACGCCCGCCACTTCCTCGGCTTCCCCTGCCACTGACGAGAGCCCGCACGGACACGGACATCTGAACATGGAAAAGAGATTCATACTGCGCGGCGTCCTCGCCGGCGCAGTCGCCGGTCTGCTCGCCTTCGTCTTCGCACGGATCTTCGCCGAGCCCCAGATCGCCAAGGCCATCGACTACGAGAGCGGCCGCGACGCCGCGCAGGAGGCCCTCGACAAGGCCGCCGGCATGGCGCCCGGAGCCGCTGAGCCCGAGCTCTTCAGCCGGACGATCCAGGCCGACGTCGGCATCGGTGTGGGCATGGTCTTCTTCGGTATCGCCATGGGAGCCCTGTTCGCCGTCGCCTACGCCATCTGCGTCGGCCGGGTCGGCAAGCTGCGCCCCCGCAACCTGGCGCTGCTGGTGGCCCTCGGCGGGTTCCTCGGCATGTACCTCGTGCCGTTCCTGAAGTACCCGGCCAACCCGCCGGCGATCGGCCACGAGGACACGATCAGGGACCGCAGCAACCTCTACCTGCTGATGGTCCTCTGCTCGGTGGTCTTCCTCGTGGGCGCCGTCTGGCTCGGCAAGCGCCTGCAGGCGCGCTTCGGCAACTGGAACGCCGTCCTGCTGGCCGGCGCCGCCTACGCCGTCGTCATCGGCATCGTGATGGCGGTGCTGCCGCAGTTCGGCGAACTCTCCGCCAACGTGAAGGAGTACGGCCACCACGCGACGGAGACACCCCTGCCCCTGACCGACGCCAAGGGCACCATCGTCTTCCCGGGTTTCCCGGCGGACGTCCTGTTCTCCTTCCGCTTCTACTCCCTCGCCGCCCAGGCCCTGCTGTGGGGTGCGCTGGGCCTCGTCTTCGCCCCCATGGCCGAGCGGCTGCTCGACCCGGCGGCGCGGACGTCGGCCAGGCCCGCACCGAACCAGCCGGAGCCCGTCGGCGCGGCATGACACGCCCGAGGGCCACGCCCCACCGCCACGGCGGGGCGTGGCCCTCGGAGTACGCCCGAGTTCTGTGTCGACGGTCGAGTCGAGCCGTGTCGCGCTCGCCGGGTACGGGTTCCACGCCGAGCTGAGACGTGGGGCGCAGGGCCGCGGCGGTACGCGCCGCTACGCCAGAGCCAGGCAGCCGATCCCGGTCCAGGACGTGAAGTCCCGGTAGCCGTGCACGACGGCGTAACCGGCCTGCACATAGCCGGGGTTCTGGTACCGGCAGGCCGCACTGAGGTCGATGCGCACACCGGCACCGCCGTTGCCGCACATCCAGCCGTCCACGTTGTGCACCGCGTTGTAGGCGTCGCCCAGGCCGATGGAGTGGCAGTACCCGGACAGGTCGAGCCCGCCACTCAGGTCGATCCGCTTGGTCACCGCCCCCTGGCACACCCATCCCGTGGGGCCGGAGCGCTGCTGGTACTCGTAGACGCCGATGCCCTTGGCCATCGCGTCGGCGTACTGGTACTGGCATGCCGAGGTGATGTTCACCTGGCCGCCGCCGCTGCAGGACCAGCCCGAGGGACTCGCCGAGTTCTGGACGGCGTTGGGGTGGCCCACCGAGCGGCAGTAGGCGTCGAGGTTCACGGCGCTGATGATGGTCAGCGTGGTCGAGCCCGTGGCCGGCGCCGCGGGCGCGGCGGTGGCCGGCCCCGCCGGGAGCAGCACCGCGGCGACGAGTGCCGCGGCGCCGGTGAGGACGGCGGTGAGTGTTCTGCGCAGGGTGCCGCGGGGTCTTGTTCGGGTGGAGTGCGGGACGGTGTGCGACATGGCGAGGTCCTCTCCGAGGGGAAGGGGCGAGCGGGCGATCCGCAGGTGCGGCCGAGGCTCCGAGCAAGGTGTCGTGCGGTCCGGCATGGTGCCGATGCGGAGTCGGGGCCGGTACCGATGCCCGCACTCTAGGGACGGCGTGCACGGCAGCGGTACGGGAGTTCCGGCCAAGGCCCTGACGGGAAGCCCTCTTGCCCGGGGGCGTCGGGGACTCCCGCCGCCGTGTCCCGCCGTCGTGTCCCCTCGGCCCGGCCGAGCCCGGCCTCGGCCACTCCTCGCCCTGCCCGGCTGCCCTCCGTCCAGGCGCTGGGGGTGCCCGCCGTCGCTCCGGCTCGCAGTGCGCGTTCCAGTTCGCCGTGCCGCCCGTGCAGGGACCGGACCGCGGCCATCCCCTCTGCCGCGTGGACCGCGCCCGCCCCACCGTCGCTCAGGCCGTCCCCTCAGAGGCCAGAGCGGCCTGCATCGCCACGCCGTCCACGTAGGAGTGCTTCTCCTTCACCGCGCCGTCCTCCACCACGACGAAGTCGGCGAGATCGACGTCGACCGCGGCACCGGTCGCGGATGCCCCGGTCAGCTTCCACCGGACGACCCAGAAGTCCTCGCCGGTGCGGAGCGAGAGGAACTCGAAGGCCAGGTCCGGGACCAGCGCGAACATCCCGGCCACCGCCTCACGGATTTCCTGCCGCCCCCGCACGGGAGCCTGGCCGGAGTGCAGATGGAACACCGAGTCGTGCGTGTGGAGTTCGGCGATCCGGTCGGGGTCGCGGGCCTCCCAGCAGGCGTGGTAGCGCTCGAACACCTCATGGGTGGCAGCGGTCATGGGCGAGCCTCCGTCGCGGCGGAACCGGCCTGTATCCGGGCGATCAGGGACCGGAGCCGGTCAGTCTCCCGACGCACATGCATGCGGTGATCCTGGCGGCCACCGGTCGCGAGGCGCCACCGGGTTTCTCCCCGCGGCGCTCGGCACGCGAGCCTGCCCACGGGGCCTCTCTCCCCTCGCTGTTAACCTCTGCTGGTTCGCATGACTCAGGGGGGAAGTCCGTGCTCACGTCGGTTGCCGCGGAGTGGCCGTGGATATTGGCCATCACGGCTCTCGTGGTCCACTGCTCCGCCATGGCGAAGTGGATACCGCTCCAGAGGTTCCAGACGGCGTACCCCTTCATCTGGGTGGTGTGCGGCGTCGGAGCGGTGGCGTACGGAGCATCGCGGGGCTTCCCCCTGGAACGCGTGCTCGCCGTCTCCTCGTTCGCGCTCCTCGGGATGACGATCGGCATGTACCCGACTCGCAGGCTCTTCACGGCGTGGGCGCGTGAGATCGGCCGGGGAGAGACGCGCGAGCGGTACGACTACCCGCGCTCCCATCTCGCGTTCTGCGTCACGTCGATGCTCGTGATGTCGCTCGCCGCGTTCCTGCTGACCCGCTGACAGACACGAACGGCGGCAACCGGACGCGCCTGTCAGCGGGCATGAACCTGCTCTGACCTGGGGAATCATGCGCCCTGTCAGCGGTGGACAGCACATTGGTCCGGGAGAGCTCTGTTACGCGGTCACCGTGAGGCGGATGCCCAGCTATAGTCACGACGTCGCGAAAAACGATGTTCCGCGGATCCATCTGCCGAACATCGCTCGTACATCGATGCAGGTGGTTCTGATCGGTGAGCGTCTCCTTGCCGAGATCGTGCGTTCCGCCCGCTCTTGGCGCTGACCACCGCCGACGCGTGTCGGCGCAACGGAGGAGCGCAGCATGCCGAAGACCATCGCCATTGTCGGAGCAGGACTGGGCGGGCTGACGCTCGCGCGCGTGCTTCAGGCCCGCGGCGTCGCCGCGACGATCTACGAGGGTGAGGCGTCGGCGGAGACCCGTGCGCAAGGTGGCCTGCTCGACATTCACGTGGAGACCGGACAGGTCGCGCTTCGCGCAGCCGGTGTGTACGACGAGTTCCTCACTCTGGTCCGCCCGGGCGAGGACGCCAAGCGCGTGGTCGACCGCCACGGCACGATCCTGTTCGACCTGCCTGCGGACCCCGGTTCGGCCCGGCCAGAGGTGGATCGTGGCGAACTCAGGCGCCTGCTCGTCGACTCACTGGCGCCTGGAACGATCAGGTGGGGTCACAAGCTCACCTCGATCCGGCACCGTGCGGAGGGCGGCTACGACCTCGCCTTCGCGGACGGTTCCGCCGCACACGCCGACACAGTCATCGGCGCGGACGGCGCCTGGTCGAAGGTGCGTCCGCTGCTCACGCCCGCCGAGCCTCTCTACAGCGGAACCTGCTTCATCGAGATCGCCCTCGCTTCGCGCGGCCAGGACTGTCGGGCGAGCGTGGCCGCGATCGGCAGTGGCACGCTGATGGCGGTCGCGCCGGGGAAGGGCATCATCGCCCATCGCCACGCCGACGGGCACGTACGCGGATACGTGGCGCTGAACAGGCCCGAGGGGTGGATGAGGTCGATCGACTTCGACGACCCCTCCGCCGGCCTCCGTCGCCTTGCCGACGAGTTCGACGGCTGGTCGCCGCTGCTCACCGCCTTTGTGACGCAGAGCGATGCGGAACCGTGGCTCCGCCCCATCTACGCCCTGCCTGTCGGCCTCACTTGGGACAGGGTGCCCGGCGTGACGCTCGTCGGCGACGCCGCGCATCTGATGTCGCCTTTCGCCGGCGAGGGTGCGAACCTCGCCATGTACGACGGCGCCGACCTGGCGAGCAAGCTGACTGAGCAACCCGACATCGAGGTCGCGCTCACCGCCTACGAAGAGAGGCTGTTCCCGCGTAGTGGCGACGTCGCCGACCGCTCGGCGAAGAACCTGGAGACCTTCTTCGGCCGGGAAGCACCGCAGAGCGTGGTCACGCTCTTCGATCACTTCTGACACCGGGGTCCGGGTACGCGCTCTCGTCGCGGACCCGGCGAGGAACGGGCCTGCCGTCGCGTGGTCACCGGAGGTCGCGCTCCAACGTCGTCCGGTGGCGCTGAGGTTCCGAACGGATGTCGCGGTGGTTCAAGTGCGTGCTGTGTCGGTTTTCCCAAGCTTCGATGGCAGAGGGAAACCCGGGCTGTTCCTGGACGGGTACACACCAAGAACGAGAAGTGCGTGAACCAAGTGGAGTGCAGCCGCGTGGCCGTCATCGCAGGCACCGGTGCCGACAGGGGCGCGTGGCGGCTCCGTGCGGACAGCCCTGCGCTACGGGAGCCCGCTCGTTGCCGATCAGCCGGTTCCGCGCCTTCTGCGCGCCACGCCCGGATGGGTACTCCTTCGCGCCATGGCTCGCCATTCCGTGCGCGTACGTGGCGGCCGTCCACACACGTCCTGGAACCACCGAGCGGGCTGGCCGTCGTGAGTTCGGCAAGCAGTGTGTCGGCGTCAAGATGGCCTCGGCGCCCTGGTGCGGCGCGGTCGAGTGGGTTCGACGGGTCTCAGTCGTCGTCGGTGATGAAGTCCGCTGTCGCGGCAGCGATCGCTTCGGGCTGCTCGTCGGGGATGAAGTGTCCAGCGTCGGGCACGACGATTCCGGTGGTGTTGTCGGCCCATGGGCTGATGGAGGCGGCCATGTCCGGAACGGAGCCGTGGCTGCTGGAGATTCCGAGGATCGGCACAGTCAGGTGCCGCCGCTTGAGCGCCTCGCGGTTCTTACGCGCTGACTCCGCCGCGTCTCGGTAGTACGCGAGGGAAGCGCGCAGGCCGCCGTCGACGGTGACGGCCGCCGCGTAGTGGTCGATCTCGGCGTCGTCGAACGTGTCGGGGGACAGGGCCTTTACCTTCAGGAACCAGGCGACGTAATCGCGTTCGCGGCCGGCAAGCAGCGTCTCGGGCAGATCGGGCACGGTGTGGAAAGCGAAATGCCACGTTTTCCACGCTCGATCAGGGTCGGTAGGAATCGTCTCCGGGAGAGTGATGCCGGGGATTCCGGCATCGAGCAGAGCGACCCGGCGCAGGTGGCTCTCATGGTTGAGGGCGAGAGAGAAGGCGACCCAGGCACCGATGTCGTGGGCGACCAGGGAGTAGGTCGACACCCCGAGAGCCTTCACGGCGGCGTGGACGTGCGCGGCGACCGCGTGCGTGTCGTAGCCGCGCTCCGGACGCTCGGAGTGGCCCTGACCCGGCAGGTCGATCGCGACGACGTGGAACCGGTGGATGAGGCCGGACACCACCTTTCGCCAGGCCCACCAGGTTTGCGGGAATCCGGCGAGCAGGACGACGGTCGGGCCGCTCGGTCGTCCCCCTTCGACGGCGTGAAGGCGGACGCCGTCCGCGTCGACCCAGCGGTGAGTGAATCCGGCCAGGTGCTGCAGGGGCAGGTCGCGGATGGGGTTGCTTTCGGAGGTGTGCGGAGTGCTGGTTGCTGGGCTGGTCACGGGGATCCTCCATCGGTGTCAGGTGTGCGGTGGGAACGGTGCGGCTGACGGCGGTGGCTGGAGCCACGTGGTGTGTCTCTCGTGCGGTCGCGAAGTGCGCGGCATGCCCAGCCGTGATCACGCTTGAAGGCTACACATCTTGAACTGATCAGTTCAAGATAGGATGGTGCGCGACACGGTCCGACCATCGACGCATCGGTAAGGAAGTGCCGCGTGGCAGGCAGGAAGCAGTTCGACATGGACACGGCGCTCGACGCCGCGATGCTCCAGTTCTGGCGCGACGGCTACGCCGATACCTCATTGGACGATTTGTCCCGGGCAACCGGCTTGAACCGCAGTTCCATCTATTCCTCCCTCGGCGACAAGGACACGCTCTTCCTGCGCTGCCTGGATCTCTACGCCGCACGCTATGGCGAGAAGTACGACGCCGCCCTGTCGTGTGCAGCCGCGGAGCCCGTCGCCGCTGTTCGTGCGTTCTTCGACGTCACCCTCCAGCGCATCGCCGATCCCGCACTGCCTGATGGATGCCTGATTGCCCAGTCGGCCATGGCGATCCCCGTGCTGAGTCCGAGCGTCGCAGCGCACGCCAAGCAGGCGCTCGGCCTCCAGCGCCTGCGTCTGCGCACCGCGCTGAAGGCCGGCCGACTGACCGACCAGGACGCCGAAGCCTTCGCTGTGCACGCGGCGGCTGTGAACCAGTCGCTCGCCGTCATGAGCAGGGCAGGGGCGAGCCCGGCGCAGCTCCTGGCTATCGTGGGCGTGACCGTGGACGCGCTGTCGCAGACGTTTCGCGCGTAACGAACCTGATCCGGCCGTCGGACTCGCAGCCTGGTACGCACAGTCGTTTCATGAGTTCGCGGCGTGCGCGGCAGTGGTGCCGACGGCTCGGGCCTGGTGGCTTCGTCGCCAATCGCGCGAGGCCAGGTGGAACGCGAGTTCCGGGGCCTGTCGTATTCGCCGTGTGATCACGATGAGAAGGCGCTGGCTCCCGGGGCCAGCCCTCTCGAGTGTCCGCCGGGCCGTCGGAGCATGCGCCGGCTCACCTACGGCGGCACCCGGCAGGCCAACGCCACCCTGCACGGTGTTCACCCGGCTGCGCTGCGATGACCGTACCCGGGCGTACGCAAGAGCGCCGCGCTCAGGAGGGCAAGACCCGATGGAGGCATGGGTGTGAGGCCCGGTTGCGCTCGCACGAGTGTTTCCCGGGAGTGGTGCGGGAACGCCTGCCCGAGCAGCGGACCCACCGCGGGATGGCGCTCTCCGCTGCGAGATACTCTCCTGATGGGTTCACGTACTTCCCCGGTCAGCGAGCCGATCACGATACGGAGGGCCGTCGCGCGGGACGCCAAACGGCTCACACGGCTCGTGCGTCGCTCAGGCGCCCATGAGGGCAAGTACGCGGCCGCAGTCGTGGGCTACCAGGTTGGTCCCGATTACATCGAGGCCCACCGCACCTTCGTGGCCGTGGGCGCAGGCGAGCATGGAGGCCGGATCCTCGGGTTCTACTCGCTCGTCCTCGCACCGCCCGAGCTCGACCTGTTGTTCGTCGCCGACGACGCGCAACGACGGGGTATCGGACGTCGACTCGTCGCACACATGCAGTCCGAGGCACGTGCCGCCGGGCTCGACCGAGTCAAGGTCGTGTCGCATGTTCCCGCCGAGGGCTTCTACCACCGCGCCGGTGCGGTACGGACCGGGACCGCGCTCGCGAACCCGCCCGCCGTGCCGTGGGACCGTCCTGAATTCGAGTTCCGCATTCCTTCGGAACAATGCGGTGTCGGATACGTCGAAGGGTGACCGCCACCCGAAGCCGGCCTCAAGCAGGCGCCGCGACCGTGCGTTGCGGTGGTCAAGCAGGCCGCCCGCGGCTGACCGTCCGCCGCGCCGCCTCCGACGGCGCCTGCAGACCGACCTCTTGCTGACCGCGACGGTCGACGGGCGCCCAGTGAGCCCTCACGTCAGTCCGTCATCACCGCGACAGGCGAACGGTCCTCAAGTCCTCGTCACACCATCGCCACATCGCTGGAGGCGCCGCCATGTCGGCAGGGCTGGGCAGGCGCTGCTGTCTTCGCATCCTTGCCGCCCTCGGCTTCGACGGCTGAAGGCAACCGTGACAGTGCCGCGCCGACCAAGCCCACCGTCGTACTGGTCCACGGCGGATCGGCCGGCGCATCCAACTGGAACGGTGCCAGCCCGCTGCGTGGTCTGCTCACGGACATCCCGTACCTTGCCAGAGTCCTGAAGTCGGTCGAACCCGAGAACAAGGCGCGGAGGGCCGCTGCCCTGGCCAGCCGATGGCCGTGTCGGACACCTGGAACGCGCCGATGCCCGTAGGTAAGCGACGTCAGGCTCTAGAAGAATCCGAGTTTCTTCGGGCTGTACGAAACAAGGAGATTCTTGGTCTGCTGTCGGTATACACGGTCGGTCCCTCGCTGATCTGCGGCAATAGCCTTCATTGAGGTGCGCCCGCGGTTCGCTGGACCGGAAATGGTCCGGATCTTGGTCGTGAGGAGGGCCCGGCGGCTGCACGCCGCCTGCGGGGTATGGCCGAACGAGCCGTAACACCTTGGTGAGCTGCCGATCGTGTGTCAGGTCTCCGCCCCGAGGGTCTGACCACGCCGTTTGCGGTTTGCGCAGTGGTCCCCGTATCTCACCCCCGACGTCCCGAGCGAGGCCGTCGGTGACTTCCTCCTCACCCGACGTTCGCGAACATCGCACGTGCCTACTCTGTTCGCTCTACGAGTGCCTCGCCGAGCTCACTTCGATCGCCGGTTGATCCACGGCCACCAGCAAGCGCTGGACACATGGCATGCGCGGAGAGCGGCTGGGCGCGTACGTGCTCGGTGCCGGGAGCGGCGAGGGCCGAACGAGGCGCGATGGCCGCGCCGCCGACGAGCGGCTCCGGCTCACCGTAAGGTAGTCCACGGTGGCCGAACTCGGTCGCCGAAGAGCTGACCAACTGGCAGATCGCGGATCGGCTCGGCCTTGGAAGAACGGCTCGGTCGCACGCGGCTCGCCGTCCTTCCCGCCGAGGGAGGAACCACCGCCGACAACCGCTCGCCCCACCGCTGAAACGACATCATCGCCGCAGCACGCACCCTGGTTGGGCTGAATCCTCGTTATGTCGACAGCGGCGTATGTGTGGCGGCGCCCGACGCGGCCGGGAGACTACTTGCTGCTCCAGGAGGTGCGGCGCTTCCCGCGGCCGACTTCGTCACCCGCCCCGGTGCGCGGTGCCTGATCCGTCACCTTCCGCCGCCACGGCAGCCCGCATCCGCTGCTCCTCGCGAGCGGAGCCGACGTCCCGTTCCAGGGGTGTGCGACTCACGGCCGTCGCGAGGTCTTCCAAGGCTCGTTTTTGCAGTTCCGCCTCGCGCCGCACGACCGGGCTCCGGTTGCCGACGGCAGCGTCCTCCCACGCCTGGAGCGCCTCCTCCAGGTGCCCCCAGTCCGGATTCCTGTGCTCGCGCACGTCGACTGCTGCCTTCGCGGTGTCCGTCTCCAGGGCCTCGGCGAACTGCTCCGCCTCGGGGACGACCCGGCTGTCCGCCCGCGGGACGTGGCTCTCGATGAGCATCGCCGCCCGGCCGAACCGCTTGAGCGCCTCCTGCGCCTCCTGCGCCTCGCGAGACGTCAGACCCCTGGGGCGGACCGGTTCCTGCCTTGCGCGGTCGAAAGCCTCCTGCCAGGCGGCACGTGCCTCCCTGCTCGCCAGCAGTGCCCTGCGCATGTCGGCGAGATGCTCC
Organism: Streptomyces sp. NPDC048664; assembly: GCF_040650555.1. Taxonomy (NCBI): domain Bacteria; kingdom Bacillati; phylum Actinomycetota; class Actinomycetes; order Kitasatosporales; family Streptomycetaceae; genus Streptomyces; species Streptomyces sp. NPDC048664. The sequence goes on from NZ_JBEZHK010000002.1 coordinate 51,801, forward strand.
CGGGACGGCTCGGCGTAGCTGCGGAGCACCGCGGCCGCGTAGCGGCCGTTGGCGGCGAGCCAGTCCGCAAGCCGGCCCGGCAGTCGGGGTGTCTCCCATGCGGGGAACACCACGTACGCCAGCATTGCCAGGGCCCCGCCGAGCAGGGTGAGCACCACCCGCTCCGGGACCGTCTGCTCCCATGCCTGGCCGCCCATGCCGAGCAGGAAGACGACGTACGCGGCGGTGAAGCACTGGGAGTAGGCGTAGCCGGTACGGTTCAGCGTGTATGACAGGCCCGCCGAGACCACCGCCAGGGTGCCGAACACATGGGCGTCCGGGCCCAGGGCCCGCACCATCCCGGTGGCGAGCGCGACCCCCGCCAGGGTCCCGGCGAGACGGGCCACCGCACGCGCGTACGTCCGGTGGAAGTCCGGCCGCATCACCATCACCGAGGCGATGGGCGCCCAGTAGCCGTGGCCCAGGGGTAGCCGGGCGGCGATCAGATAGCCGAGCGTGGCCACCGCCGCCAGGCGGACGGCGTGCCGGAACACGGGCGAGTCCCGGCGGAGCTCACGGCGGACCGCCCGGACGACGACCGGGACCAGCCGGAGCATTGTCGGGCGCAACAGGAACTGGGCGCCGGCGGGGTCGGGCGGCGTGGGCGTCCTCCGGCGCGCGCCGCCGCTCCCGGCGATCTCCAACGCCTCGCCGAGCAGTTCCACGAGCCGCTCGGCGGCTTGCCGCGCGGGGCCCTCCAGCACCTCGTGCTCCTCGTCGACGCGCAGGACGTCCGTGCTTCCGGGCCGCACCTCGGCGGGAGTGCCGCGGCGGATCGAACGGGCGGCCGCATCCAGGACGTCGGCGGCCGCGTCGAGCAACTCCCGCGCGCGGTCCCGCCCGGGTCCCTCCGCCGGGGCGCCGACGTCCGGGTCGGCGAGCGCGGCGACGACCGGACGAATGCGCTCGGCGAGGCCCCGGGGGCCGTGGAGGACGGGGGGACGGGTTCGGGCCTGTGACGGCGTCACGGCAGCCGCGTCCCGGGCCGTCCTCAACGGCTCCGGGTCGAACGGGGAGGTCGGGTCGTGCCGCAGCCTGCGAGCGTAGTCCGCCACGGCGGCCAGGGCGTCGGCGAGCGCGTCACGATGCGCTCCCCAACGCCGGATCGGGAACAGCAAGATCAGCACGGCCTGCGTCACGCCCCCGAGCGCGATGACCCCGGCGTGCTCCAGGGCCCGCCCGACGCTCGTGGGCAGGGTGATGGTCACCAGCATGCTGCCGACGGTCGTCGCTGCGACGATCCCAGCGGTCGATCCGACGGCCCACGCCATTCCCGCGGCAAAGGCCCATACGGCCAGCAGCGGAAGGAACGTCACGAGTCGCCCCGCCGCCAGGTAGCCCACGAAGGTGCTGAGCGCAAGACCCGCGCCCGCGCCGAGCGCGATCACCTTGCGTGGACGCCAGGTGCGCTGGAAGGTGGCCCCACCCGCGGAGTAGGCGCCGAGGGCGGCGGACGCGGCATACGCAGGGGAGACCAGCCACAGCGCCGGCCCGACGACGATCGCCACCCCAGCGGCCGTGCGCAGCGCGAGCAGGGGCTCCAGCCGCGTCTCCTCGATCGTGAGCCCGGATCGCACGACCTCCCCGAAGGCCCGCAGCCACGTCACGGGTGTGAGCCTAGCCGGAACACCCCGCCGGGTCGCGTCGGCCTGGTTGAGGTGCGGCAGCCGTCGGGCAAGGTAGCCTCCCGCACGCCCCGCGAACAGGCTGGCGGCCGCAGCCGCCGGACGGGGCGCAGCCACTGCGGACACTGCTGAGCGTCCGCCGTCCGTCCTACCGGGCCGGAGCGCGGGCAGTCGCCGTTGGTTCAGGTCCGGCCGGAGCGCGGGCGATTGCCCCAGCCCTGGCCGGAGGGCGGGCAGATCGCCACCTGCCCCCCGGACCGGTCCGGGGGAAACAGGCGGGACGGCGGCCTGGGTTGCTTACCGCTTGTGGCCGTTCCCGTGTCCGTTCGGATGCAGGACCACCTTGGTCCAGCCCTCGTCGCGGGCGTCGAAGTGCTCGTAGGCGGCCGGGGCCTCGTCCAGGCTGAGTTCGTGGGAGACGACGAAGCTCGGCCTTGCCTTCCCGCCTGCGATCAGATCCCGCAGCGCCCGGTTGTACCTCTTCACCGGCGCCTGCCCGGTGCCCATGCGCTGGCCCTTGAACCACATCATGCCGAAGTCGATCGGGACCTTGCCCTGCGCCTCCAGCTCCCCCTGGGCCTCCGCGCCGCCGGGGTCCTGGGGCAGGAACACGCCCACCACACCGATGTCGCCCGTGAACCTGACCGAGTCGATCAGTCCGTTGAGCGTGAGGCTGGCGTCCTCGTGTCCCTCGGGATCGTGTGCCTGGTAGCCGACACACTCACAGCCGTTGTCGGCGCCCAGACCGAGGGTGGCCTCCTTGACGACCTCCGCCGGCTTCTGCTCGGCGGTGTTGATCGGGATGGCCCCGATCTCCTCCGCCTTGCGCAGCCGGTCGGGCTGGTGGTCGGCCACCCAGACGCGTCCGGCGCCCTTGAGGAGGGCGGAGTAGGTCGCCATCAGCCCGACGGGACCGGCCCCGAAGACGATCGTCTGGTCACCCGGTTTGACGTGGGCCATCTCGGTGGCGTGATAGCCGGTGGGGAAGATGTCGGCGAGCATCACGTAGTCGGTCTGCCGCTCGGCGGCGTCCTCACCCAGACGCAGCGCGTTGAAGTCGCCGTAGGGCACGCGCAGCAGCTCCGCCTGGCCGCCCTGGTATGGGCCCATGTCGGCGAATCCGTAGGCGGCTCCGGCGAGAGCCGGTTCCGGCTGCATGGTCAGGCAGTAATTGGTCAGACCCCGCTCGCACTGCTTGCAGAAGCCGCAGGCGATGTTGAAGGGCAGGACCACGTACTCGCCGACCTGGACCTTGCGGACGGCCGAGCCGACCTCCACGACCTGGCCCATGTTCTCGTGTCCCAGGGTGCGGCCGGACTCGAACGAGGTGCGGCCCTCGTACATGTGCAGGTCCGAACCGCAGATGTTGGTAGTGGTGATCTTGACGATGATGTCGCAAGGGTGTTCGATCTTCGCGTTCGGTACGTCCTTCACGGTGACCGTTCGCGGGCCTTCATATACCGCTGCTTTCATGATGGATTCCTTCGTCGCCGCGGCATGACCGCGGCACGGCGGTGATGGAGACGGCGTACGGAGCCTGACCCCCGGGCGTTGGTGCGACGGGGTCCGTGGCTCCGGCATGCCTCTGCGGGCCGCTCACCCGGTTCAGGTGGAACGGTGGTGCCGCCGCCGGCTAGCCAGGCGGAGCTTCGGCGCTCCGGCGGCGTGCCGTCCGGGTCCCCGTCGGCCCCCGACACGAAACGACCACGCACCGATCGATCAGCGGAATCTTCGTACGCGGACGACCACCAAGCACCAATCACCAACGAATCTCCGACTCAGGTCACCAGCTGGTCACCGTCGTCGTCCTGGAGCATGTGGCGGCGTTCCTGTTCGCGCTTGGAGTAGGCGGCTGCCCGGATCGCCTCGTCGCTCTCCAAGCCCGAGCCCAGCGCGCCGCCCACCGTGGCGACCGAAGCGACGAACCAGGACAACGTCCAGTATTCAGCGGCGTGCAGCGGGGTTCGTGTCGTGGAGGCGAATAGTTGGTCGTTGAGGATGAACAGGGCCCACACCAAGTTGACGACGATCAAACCCGCATAGCAGACGAGCACCCCGATACCCACGGTCATGACCGTCGAGGCGTTGTAGAGCCTCGCCCTCTGCCTCGCCTCCCGCGAGACCTCTGCTGATCGATGCCACAGCTGCGCGTCCACGATCAACCAGCCGATCATGAGCGCGACGGACCCGACCGTGGCGATCACGAGGCGTGGCGTGCTCAGGGACTCGGCCAGGTTCCAGATGGTGGAGTTCACGGTGGCGACTGCTCCCGTGGCGAGTGCGGCCGCCAGGGCTTTCGACAAGCCCGGCACCAAGCGCCACGGGCGGTTGGCGCGCACCATACCGAGGAGCACCCTCAGGTAACCGCGCGGCCCGCTGATGACGTACCGGAGATCAGCGGTCTCCTCCTCACCGACCTGGCCCGGGTGAATAGGCGCGAGACGACTGACGAAGGGCGCCAGAAGCGGCTGACTCTGCGGAGGTCCTTCAGCCCCGGTGGCCCGCGGGCCCGCCAAGCTGAGCACGGCTTCTTCCACGGCCCGCCGGGCCCTCGTCTGCAGACGCAAGCCCCCCAGCGGAGGAAGAGACAGCAGCGCCAAGCCGTGTTCGTGACTCAGATCCACCACGAGCTTGCGCCCGTGTGAGTGCAGCGGAAGGTCGGTGAGGGCCACGACGATGTCCCAACTCTCCGCTCTTCCGCGGTCCATGATCCGGCGCATCAGGGTGGGCGGGTCCTCGGTCCCTGCGGTGAAGGGCTCACTGACCACCTCGACGTCGAACCGTCGTCCCTGGTCTGCCTTGTCGGCGAGCCGAGCAGGAAGTATCCGGGCCATGCGCTGCGCGATCTCCGTGGGCGCGTCCGGATCCGCCAGGAGAGCCACGACCGTAACGCCCTGAGACGACACCCGCATGACTCCTTCTCGTCGGCTGCCCCGCGATCGCAAGTGCCCACAGGATGCCCGCGAGGTAACGCCGACGCTGCGTGACACGCTGGCCCCTGTCGGCAGGTGCGGGCGGTACGGTCAGATCTCCTCGCCCTCCCCATGCAGGGCCTGCTCCACCACCGGGCCACGGTTGGCGTGCGCCACCGCGAACACCAGCTCCGCGCCACCCCGGTCGGCACCATGACGAGATCGATCGGCCGCACGCCCGACCCGTGTTCAACCTCGTCACCGTGATCACCTTGTTCACCCACTGCCTCTACGCCGCGCTGTTCCTGCTCGTCCATGTCACCGCGGCGTTCCTGCTCACACCGCAGTCGTTGCGTCCCCTCGTCCGAGACCGGCACGATGCCGAGTGCCTCTCCACGGCCCGCCACCGGCCGGGGCCCTCGGGACCCGCGGTGCGGACCAGGCTGCCCGTCTTTGCCCGGGGCTCGTGCACGAGACGGATAGCCATGGCACCCTCACCGGCCGCCGAGGCCACCCGTTTGACCGCGCCGCTCCTGACCTCGTCGGCGGCGAAGACCCCGGGAAGGGTGGTCTCCAGCAGCAACGCCACCTCGTCGGCATCCGCCGACAGCGGAGTGTGCGCCGCCTAGGCCCGCCTAGGCCGTGTATCGAAAATGGATCCGGGATACTCCGGACGCTCGCGTGAGCGAGGCCCGGCGACGGCGCCTGTCGCGCGGTTCCCGGCGTGATCAGGTAATCAGGAACGGTGAACAAGGATGGGACCGACCCCTTCGTGCATGTCCGGGGCGCCAGTGAGAACAACCTGCGGAACATCGATGTCGACGTTCCGCGAGACGCGATGGTCGCCTTCACCGGTGTCTCCGGTTCGGGCAAGTCCTCGCTGGCGTTCGGCACGCTCTACGCGGAGGCCCAGCGGCGCTACTTCGAGTCCGTGGCACCGTACGCCCGAAGGCTGTTGCAACAGGTCGGCGCACCGCACGTGCAGGAAATCACCGGACTGCCACCGGCCGTGGCCCTGCAGCAGCGACGCGGGTCGCCCAGCTCGCGCTCGACGGTCGGCACCATCACCACGCTGTCCAATCTGCTGCGCATGCTGTACTCGCGCGCCGGCACCTATCCGCCCCGGGCCGCACGGCTGGAGGCCGAGTCGTTCTCATCCAACACCGCGGCAGGCGCCTGCCCGGAGTGCCACGGACTGGGCGTCGTGCACGACGTCGCCGAGGACCTGCTCGTCCCGGACCCCTCGCTGAGCATCCGCGAGGGGGCGATCGCCGCCTGGCCGGGCGCCTGGCAGGGCGCCAACCTGCGCAGTGTCGTGAGCGGCCTGGGGATCGACATCGACCGACCGTGGCGCAGGCTCAGGAAGAAGGACCGGGACTGGCTGCTGTACACGGACGAGCAGCCCTCCGTGTACATCGAGCCGGAGGAGGACCGCGTCGACTACGGCTACCAGGGCAAGTTCTGGAGCGCCCGCAAGCACGTCATGCACGTCCTCGCCGACTCCAAGAGCGAGAAGATGCGCGAACGGGCGCTCGGGTTCGTCAGGAGTGTGCCCTGCCCTGAGTGTCACGGCAGCGGACTGCGGCCCGAGGCGCTCGCCGTGACCTTCGCCGGACGTTCCATCGCCGAGATCAACGCGATGCCGCTCACCGAGGTCGTGACGCTGCTGCGGCCCGTCGCGCAGCGGTCCGAGGCCGACGCCACCACGTCGACCGCCCGATCCGGGGAGACGACCGAGGTCGCGGTCCGGATCTGCGGCGATCTGGTCGCGCGGGTCGACGTACTGCTCGACCTGGGCCTGGGATATCTCAGCCTCGGGCGCCGCTCGACGACCCTGTCGCCCGGCGAGGCGCAGCGCCTGCGGATCGCCACCCAGCTGCGCTCGGGGCTGTTCGGCGTCGTCTACGTCCTCGACGAACCCTCCGCGGGCCTGCACCCGGCTGACGCGGAACCGCTGCTGGACGTGCTGGACCGCCTCAAGGCGGCGGGCAACTCGCTGTTCGTCGTGGAGCACGACATGGACGTCGTACGGCGAGCGGACTGGGTGGTCGACATCGGCCCCGGCGCCGGCGAGGGCGGCGGACGCGTGCTGTACAGCGGCCCGGTCGCCGGTCTTGAGCGGGTCGGCCAGTCGGCCACGAGCCAGTACCTGTTCGGGCGCGCCCAGCCGCTCGATCACCGCCCGCGCACACCGCACGGCTGGCTGCACCTGAGCGGCGTCTCCCGCCACAATCTGCACGACGTGTCCGTCGACGTGCCGCTCTGCGTACTGACGGCGGTGACGGGCGTGTCCGGTTCCGGAAAGTCGACACTGGTGACGCAGGTGCTCGCCGAGGTGGTCCGCGGCCACCTCGGACTCGCACCCGAGGAGCCCGACGAGGCGCAGTTGGAGGTCGACGTCCAGGACGCGTCGGGGGTCGAGTCGTTCGACCGGCTGGTCCGGGTCGACCAACGGCCCATCGGTCGAACTCCCCGGTCCAACCTGGCCACGTACACGGGGATGTTCGACGCGGTGCGCAAGCTGTACGCGGCGACGGACGAGGCCAGGGCGCGCGGCTACTCGGCCGGGCGGTTCTCCTTCAACGTGCCCGAAGGGCGGTGCGGGACCTGCCAGGGCGAGGGATTCGTCGCGGTGGAACTGCTGTTCCTGCCCGGCACCTACGCGCCGTGCCCTACCTGTCAGGGCGCCCGGTACAACGCCGAAACGCTGGAGGTCACCTACCGCGGCAAGAACATCGCGGACGTGCTGGGGCTGTCCGTCGAGGCCGCCGCCGAGTTCCTGTCCGGCGTCCCGGCCGCCTCCCGCAGTCTGGAGACGTTGCGCGAGGTGGGACTGGGGTACCTGCGGCTGGGGCAGCCCGCGACGGAACTCAGCGGTGGTGAGGCGCAACGCATCAAACTGGCCACCGAACTGCAGCGAGCCCGCCGCGGTCACGCGCTCTACCTGCTCGACGAGCCGACGGCGGGGCTGCACCCCTCGGACATCGCGCTGCTGCTGCGACAGCTGCACCGGCTCGTCGACGCCGGCAACACGGTCGTCCTCGTCGAGCACGACCTGGACACGATCGCCACCGCCGACTGGGTCATCGACCTCGGGCCGGGCGGCGGCGACGCGGGCGGGCAGGTCGTCGCGGCGGGCCCGCCGGCCAAGGTGGCGAGGGCCCGCCGCAGCACCACCGCGCCCTATCTCGCGGCCCGGCTCGCGCGCTCTTGACGACAGCGCGAGGGGCTGAGCACCGGTCAGCCGGGTTCGGTGCGCAGGGTCGCGCGCGTCGCCATGCTGCGTTCCGGCTTGTGACGGATAGCGGTCGCGAGGTGACCCGTCTGGGCCCCTTCCACGAGGAGTTCGGCGACGTGGCGCATCTTGATGTCGGTGTGCTGGGAGAGATCCCGTAAGACGTTCCGGCCGTCCTCGGCGCGCAGGCCGGCCGACGTGACGACGATGCCGATCGCACTCCAGATCGCCCTAAGGCCAGACGGGCGGCCGCCCCTCCTGGCACCCTTCGGCAACAACGGCTCCAGCAACGCCCACTGCTCGTCCGTGAGATCTCCCCGCCCCATGAACCGTGATCATTCACAGCCCAAGATCCATTTCGATACACGGCCTAGTTGCACCCGGAACCTGCGGTGCACCGCGTTCAGTTGGAGGACGTGCCCGTGGGTGAAGGAGCGCAGGAACATGCCCAGGGTGGGGCCTGAACCCCGTGCAAGGCGACCCGTAGGTCCGGCAGTCCAGCAGTGTGCCGCAGCGTCCGCCGTTCGGCGCCGGCATGCTGCGGCGTCCGGCGGTACTGATTGTGACCGCCGCCGGGGAGCGGAATCCCACGGCATCGAGCCAGTCATCCTGATGGCGCTCATCCTGGTGATGACGATCACCACTTGGCCGTGTCGGCCTTCGACGCGGCTGTGCGACGCAACGGACCGGCAGCCGTACGGAGGTGACCGCCCCGGCTGACCGGCCCGTGGGGTGGAGAGCGGGCCCACCCCCACTGTGCACCGCCTGTGACCACGCCGCCGGGTCAGCCGGGCATGGGGTGGTGCGCCCGGGCGAACTGTTCCACGACGGCGGCGCAGAAGGCGGGCAGGTCGGCCGCGCTGCGGCTGGTGATCAGCTGCCCGTCGACGACCACCTCCTGGTCGGCGACGACCTCCGCGCCGGCGTTGCGCAGGTCGGTGCGGATGCTGGGCCAGGACGTCAGGCGGCGGCCGCGCACGGGCTGTGGCAGATCGAGGCGACCGGTTTCCCGCTGGCCATGAAGTCCTTGACGAACTGCACCGCGTCTCGGTCCATGCGCAGCTGGTCAGGGTTCATGGTGCCGCCGGGCAGGAGCAGGGCGTGGTAGGCGTCGGCGACCAGGCGGTCCACGGGGAAGGTTCCGGCCGCGTTGAGGTCGAACTGGCGGGCCCGGATCTCGCCGGGGTGGAGCGAGACGATCTCGGTCTTCGCCCCGGCATCTCGGTTCAGTCCGGCGACATGCACCGGGGCGCGACTGCTACAGCAGCCGGTCGAACACCGCGGTCACGCCATCCCAGTGACCGGTCTGCGGGTTCTTGACATCCGGATACATGATTTTGAACGTCTCGGCGAGGGCGACGCTGAGACCGCCGATGATCTCGGGGTAGCGCTCTTCGGCCTCCCGGGTGGGTGTCCTGTCGAGGTGAGGGTGCGCGGCGAGCTGTTCCAGGATCGGTTTCAGCTCGACCTCCTCGTCGAGCCGCCGGAACCGGTGGATGCTCTCCTGGAGGCCCTTGGTGATCGGTAGATCCCACGGTTCGACGGTATCCCTGCCGTTGGCCTTGGCCGACGCCTGGCCGACGACCAGGAGGTCGTAGAGCTTGGCGTCGACGAAGTCGCCGTACCGCTTCAGGTCGTTCCTGTCCACGTCGAGGCTTGCGGCGGCGCGGAAGAACCTCTCGAACTTCGACACACCCATCACGGTCATGCCTCTCGCCTCCTCACCCGGAACGGACGGCGTCGTTCGCTCCCGCCCGCGCCCCCATCGGCTGTTACCCGGTCGAGATTCGCAGAGCCCCCTGCTGAGCGCCTCCGCATCCCAGGCCGAAAAAGGGCGCCCCCTCTTCCCCTGGCAGAGCAGCATGAAGTGCGCAGGCATCCCTCGGCCAACCGTACGGCCGTCCGTCCGCAGGAGGCTGCACGGCGTTGCAACGCCTCGGACGAGAATTGCTGACCGGACGACACGACCAGCTCGGGGGAGCGGGACTGTATTGGGGCAACCGGCCGAGACTGGAACAGGACCGGGCTCGGTGCAGGGGTCGGGCTGAAGAGTGGGCAGCGGCCGGCGACTGAGCTGCCCCTCTTGCCGCCAAGCCATTGACGTGTTTCCGGCGAAACGATCTACGCGAAGCTGGGTGAGCCACCCCGTGCATGAGCAGGCAGGGTATGGCGGCCGCCTCTCGGGGTCCGAGGCTCGAGGACGGCTGGGACGAAGGCGTGACGACCGTGAGCGAGGCCCTGGTTGCGCATCGCGCACCGGGACCGGTCACGGCGCGTCGGCCGGTCAGAAGAGGCGGCCGAACTGGCGGGCCCTGCGGACGTGAGCCAGCGTGAGCGTGCGGACCCGGTGCGCCCCGGGCCCGGGACGCGCAGAGCACCGCGGGCGGCCCGCACAACGTTCGTGCGGGATATGGTGCTGCCAGGTGCCCATCCGAACACCACGAAACGACGACGGGTGCTCGAGGCGCGGCGCAAGGCCGGCGATCCCTGCACCGCGCGGACGGTGAAGCCGTCCATCAGAGACGTCATCCCCCGCACACGCGAGACCGGGCACAGACACACACCGACCCAACTGCTCGGACGTGTAGAACGGAAGATCCAACCGCTTGAGGTCGATCACCTGGGTGTCGGCGCCCGGCTCGGCGCCCCCCTCGACCGCCGCCCACAGTGCGGTGAGGCTGGTCGACGGGGTGCGCAGCGAACCCCCATTCCGACGACGAGCGGGGGCGCGCCACCTGCCCTGACACCTGTGCCGCATGCGCCGCAGGGAGGTCAGGAGGGGCGAGCGGACTACGCCGAGAGCCCGCCGGGACCGGGTGCGCGATCGCGCAACGCGACGGCGACCGACACGACGGCGCCGCAGGAGAGGACCGCCGCGAAGCCGATCATGGCGGTCTGCACGGCGAAATGCCGCAGGGCGATGCTGAACAGGACGGAGGGCAGGCCCATTCCGAGGTACGCGACGACGAAGAACACGGCCAGGACCCCCGCGCGTGAGGCGGGCTCGGCCACTGAAACGGCACGTTCGACGCCTCCCTTGAACAGCAGCCCGGAGCCGGCTCCCGACAGGGACACGGCGACCAGGTAGAGCCAGAGCACCGGGTGGTAGAGGGCGACGGCGCACAGGACCAAGCCGACCGGGAATACCACTGCCCCCACGGTCAGGACCCGGGGCAGTGGGAGGCGGCCCAGCACCAGCTGGGCGGCCGCCGCGGAACCGAACATGAGGAAGGCCGCCAGGCCGACCACGAGGTGCGAGTCGGTGTGCAGGGTGCCATGGAGCACGCTCGCCCCGAGGGAGGAGATCAGGCCGAGGATCGCGAAGGCGAAGGCGCCCAGCGCGCCGGCCGCGCCGAACGTCCGCCCGCCGCCGGGGCGCAGGACGAACCTGCTGGGCGGTTCGGCCGCGGGCAGCTCCAGGTCCACGGTCTCCGGGGTGGACAGCACCAGCGCCAGGCACACTGCCATGGCGAGCGTGAAGATCGCCTGGGTGGTGATCAGGGGCGTGGGAAGCCACTCGGCGGCGGCTCCGGCGACCAAGGGCCCTGAGGCCAGGCCGCCCAGGTTGGCGGCGGTGGCCACGATGCCGGGCAGCACCGAACCCGTCCGTTCCGGACGGGCCTCGTGGTGGAGGTCGTGCAGGTACGTCGTCGCGGTCGAGGCCATCAGCCCCAGTCCGACACCGTTCAGGATCCTGCCCGCGATCAGCCCTGGCAGGTCCCGCCACGCGATCAGTACGACCGACGCGACGATGCCGACCAGCAGCGCCGGGACGATGACGCGTCGCCGGCCGAGCCGGTCCGACAGGTGTCCCAGTCCGAGGAAGGCGGCCGCTGCGCCCACGACCATCGAGGCGTACGCCACCGTGACCGTGGTCGCGCCGAAGTGGTCCCGGGCCTCGTACAGCGGCCACAGCGGGGTCGGCGCGGTACCGAAGGCCATCAGCACGGTGAAGGCCACCGCCACGAACCAGAAGCCGGTCGTGTGCGAGGCAGGGCGCCGGGCAGGGGCGCGGGGCGGCAGGCCGGCGGGAGCGGGTGCCGGGATCCGGTGGGTCGGGTCGTCGGCAGCGTCGGCTGTGGGACGGCTCAGCGGCGTCGGAACGGCAGGCAGGGGTACCCCTCCTCGGGCGGAAGTGGATGGCGCTTTTCCATCCTCCTCACCAGCCGGGATCAGTGCCAACGAATGTTTTTGCTGGGCTCGAGCACTGCGAGTGATACTTCTCGTGTGGAGCTACGTCAGCTGGAGCACTTCATCGCGGTCGCCGAGGAGCTGAGTTTCACGCGTGCCGCCCGTCGGCTGCACGTGGTGCAGTCCGGGGTGTCCGCCGCGATCCGCTCCCTGGAGCGCGAGCTCGGGTGCGCGCTGTTCGAGCGCACGTCGCAGCAGGTCCGGCTCACCGGGGCGGGCGCGGCGCTGCTGCCGGAGGCTCGGGCCACCCTGCACGCCGCCCAGGCGGCCCAGGACGCCGTGCGCGCCGCACAGGACACGCTGCGCGGCACGGTGAACGTGGGCGCCATGGCCTCGGTCGAGGTGGTGGACCTGCCTGCGCTCCTGGGACAGCTGCACGCGCGGCATCCGGCGATCGACGTCCGGCTGCGGCTGGCGACGACCGGATCGGCGGGACTGGCGCACGCACTGCTCAGCGGGGACCTGGACGTGGCCTTCCTGTCGCTGCCCGAGCACAAACCCGCCGGGATCGACGCTCGCGAGCTGGCCACCGTGCCGCTCGTCCTGGTGGTGAGCGCCGCCCATCCGCTCGCGCAGCGGACGGAGGTGGCACTTGCGGACCTCGCGGGGGAGCCCTTCGTGGACTTCCCGCCGGGCTACGGCAACCGCGAGGTGGTCGACCGGGCGTTCGCGGTGGCCGGCGTCGTACGCCGGGTGGCACTGGAAGTGCCCGACATCGACATGGGGGCGGCACTGGTCCGGCACGGTCTGGGCATCGGCTTCCTGCCCGCGTTCGCCGTTGCCCGCACCCCCGGCCTGCACGTCCTGGACGTCGACGACACCGTGCTCCGCTGGAGCATGCACCTCGGCACGTCGTCGACTCGGCGGCCCAGCTCGGCTCTGCGGGCGCTGCTCGACCTTGTCGACCTCCACGTCATCGCCCTGTGACGCCCGGGCGTCACAGGGCGATGGTGGCCGCCTGCGTTCGCCTCGCTCCGGCCGCGAGATCTGCCGCGGCTCCGCTGACGCTCAGGCTGCCGTCGTCCACAGGCGGCGTCGGACACCTTCTCGGCCCCTCGAGGCTGGTGCCGAAGGCCCCGTCGATCTTCGCGATGGTGGTGACGCCAAGGCCCCATCTTCTGGCACGACGCGACCTCTCTGGATCAAACCGAGGAAAGCCCCCCACCCGCTGCAGCTCTGTAGCAGGGTGGCTCGCCCAACTACTGCCGACATCGATCGTACGAAGGTTCTAGCGAGGCGTCAGCCGGGTCCGCCCAGCACGATCTTCCACACTCGGGTCGCCACCTGGAGGTTCAGCCGGTCCTCGACGTTCGCTAGGTCGTTGCCGCTGATGTCGCGGATGCGCTGGAGCCGATAGCGCAGCGTACTGCGGTGGATCGCGAGGGATTCCGCGGTCTCGTCGTAGTTTCCGCCGCAGTCGAAGTACCGGGACAGGGTCTCCACCATGGCCGTGTGGTGCCGGGAGTCGTAGTCGATGAGCTGCCCGAGCCACTCCTGGACGAACGTCTCCAGTTCCTGGTAATCGTTGCCAGGTCCCAGGATGCGGTAGAGGCCGAGCTCGTCGAAGAACGTCGGGCCGTAGCGCTCGCGGGAGTGGCGGCGCACTTCCAGGGCGCGCTGCGCCTCCTCGTAGTGGTGGGGGATGTCGCCCGGGGAGCCGCAAGGGGCGCTCACCCCGATCGTCCCGCACCGTGTCCCGGTCTCCCGGGCGAGCGCCTCGTACAACGCGCGGGCGGGCGGCCTGTCGTCGGCGACCAGGACCACGTGGTCGGAACGTCGGGTCAGCAGCGAGCGCATGCCCACGGCAGAGGCCGCCCGTCCCACGGTCTGCGCGAAGGAATCGTCCGCAGTCCGGTTCGGCCACTGCACCACGACGATGTAGTGGCTGCGGTGCAGGTCGTGTCCGACTGCCTCGGACCGGGCGTAGGCGCTCGCCTCGTCCGTCCCTGCCAGGAGATCGTCGACCAGTTCGCGGTGCAGCCTCAGCTCCACTTCGGCCAGATCACGCAGGTGCGTCAGCTCCGGGGCGAGCGACGCGGCGGCGTCTTCCAGCGCGAGCACTGTGTGCTCGTCGGCCTCGTCCCGGGCATCGACCAGGGACAGTACGCCCAGGATCTCGCCGTGCGGGCGGACCAGGGTGATCAGCCGGTCCTTTATCCGCACGGGCCCGGCCTGACGGGCGACGGCGTGCAGCATTTCGTCCTGGCGCACGGGGTCCGGTTCGGGATAGGGGTCGGGGCGGCTGGGGCCGGTCCAGGACCTCAGCCGACCGAAGCGGTCCTCGACCAGCGCGGGGAGTCCAGTGAGCCTGTGCAGGGCGCGGGTGATGGCTTCCTCGCCGCCGCTGGCGGCAGCGACGTCGGCCATGAGCGCATGAACGGCTCGCTGGTACCCCAGCTCGGCCACGACGCCGATCAGCTGCCGCTGGAGAGTTGTGCGTTCGTCCCTCAGTCGGTGCAGCTCCAGCGCGTCCTCGCGTCGGCGGCGGTGTGCGAAGGCGACTGACAGGGCGGCAGCGGTGTGCCGGACGAGCGTGGCGAGCAGGAATCGCTCGGCCTCGTTGGGCCGGGAACGGGCGGTCACGACGAGGTAGCCGTGGAGTCCTTCAGGTCCGCGAAGCCCCAGGGCCCGGCCCCAGGGCCTGCCGGGTACGGTCACAGGGCCGTCCTGCCCGGCCAGCTCCCGCACCCTCCGGCCCACGGCCACAGCATGCGTCTGCCCGTTCCTCGGGCTGGGGACCAGGTCGTCGTCCGTCTTGAGGTATCCGGCCTCGGCGCGGTATGGCCCCGCGGCGGCTATGTGGTCCATGGCCAGGCGGAGGATCTCGTCTTCGTCCGGGGGGCCGAACAGAGCGTGGGAGAACACCATCAGGTCGCGAGGGTCATGGCCGGCCGGGGTGCGAGCGGGTGGGCGGGGCTGTCTGCGCGCGGCCGTGGGGTGCCGTCGGGCGCTGCCCCGCGAAAGGCCGCCCACCCGGTCGGGGCGGCGGTGGTACGGGCCGTGCGTCCGACTGGCGGCCATGGGATCACTCCGTTCTCCCCGAGCCTTCAGGGAGGCGAGTGGTATTCGCGTACCCGCTCACGGCCGGCCTACCCAAGATGTTCGGATTCTTTCTCTCGTACTCGTAGGGCGACCGGACCCGTGCATTCCTGACTCGCCAGGCGCAGGCGTGGAGCCACCCGGTTCGTCACCCTGAAGAGTGCTCGAGACCCTCCGTGCGCACCGGTGGGAAACCGGCGGAGGCCCCACCTCCACCTGAACGAACGTGATCCGGAGAGTTGACGCAGGTCGCCGCACCGGGAGGAGTTCCTCATGGCCAAGGCAGTGGGCATCGACCTGGGCACCACCAACTCGGTGATCGCCGTGTGGGAGGGCGGCGAGCCGTCCGTCGTGCCCAACAGCGAGGGCAACCGCACGACACCGTCCGTGGTGGCCTTCACCGACACCGGGGAACGTCTGGTGGGCCAGCTGGCCCGGCGCCAGGCGATCCTCAACCCCAAGGGCACCATCTACTCGGCCAAGCGGTTCATCGGCCGGCACTTCGACGAGATCTCCGAGGAGGCCAGGGCGGTGGCGTACGACGTCGTCGAGGGCGACGGCGGGGCGGCCCGCTTCAAGGTGCGCGACAAGCTCTACTCGCCTGAGGAGATCAGCGCACAGGTGCTGCGCAAACTCGCCGACGACGCCTCCAAGCAGCTCGGGGAGCGGGTCACGGAGGCGGTCATCACGGTGCCCGCCTACTTCAACGACGCTCAGCGCACCGCCACCAAGGACGCCGGACGGATCGCGGGACTGGAGGTGCTGCGGATCATCAACGAGCCGACGGCGGCCGCCCTCGCGTACGGCATGGACAAGAAGCAGCACGAGACCGTCCTCGTCTTCGACCTGGGCGGCGGCACCTTCGACGTGAGCATCCTCGACGTCGGCGACGGCGTGGTGGAGGTGCGCTCCACCGCCGGCGACAGCCACCTGGGCGGCGACGACTTCGACCGGCGTCTGGTTGATTACCTCGCGGACGACTTCCAGAAGGAGAACGGCATCGACCTGCGCAAGGACCCGCAGGCGCTGCAACGACTGTTCGAGGCGGCGGAGAAGGCCAAGACCGAGCTGAGTTCGGTGACGCAGACGCAGGTCAGCCTGCCGTTCATCACCGCCGACGCCTCGGGCCCCAAGCACCTCACCGACTCGATCATGCGGTCCACGTTCGAGCAGATCACCGGCGACCTGGTGGAACGCTGCCTGGAACCGGTCCAGCAGGCGATGGCCGACGCCAAGGTCGGCGAGAGCGACATCGACGAGGTCATCCTCGTAGGCGGTTCCACGCGTATCCCGGCGGTCCAGTCCCTGGTCCGCCGACTGACCGGCGGCAAGGAACCCAACATGAGCGTCAACCCCGACGAGGTCGTGGCCCTGGGCGCCGCGATCCAAGCCGGGGTGCTCAAGGGCGAGGTCAAGGACGTCCTGCTGCTCGACGTCACACCCTTGTCGCTGGGCGTGGAGACGCGCGGCGGAGTGATGACGAAGATCGTCGAGCGGAACACCACCATCCCTGTGCGCCGCGCCGAGACCTTCTCCACCGCCGAGGACAACCAGCCGGCCGTCGATGTGGTGGTCCTCCAGGGCGAGCGCGAGCGGGCCGCCGACAACCGCGCGCTGGGCCGGTTCCAGCTCACCGACATCCGGCCGGCGCCGCGGGGCGAACCCCAGGTCGAGGTCACCTTCGACATCGACGCCAACGGCATCCTCAACGTCAAGGCCCGCGACCGGGACACCGGCAAGGAACAGGGCATCACCATCAGCGAGAGCTCCAACCTGGACCGCAGTGAGGTCGAACGCATGGTCCAGGAGGCCGAGCGCAACCAGGGCCAGGACCATGCACTCCGCGAGGCTGTCGACGCCCGCAACGAACTCGACGCCATCGCGTACCAGGTCGAGAAGCGCCTCGCCGAACTGGGCGACGCGGCGCCGGCGCACGAGAAGGCACGCGCCGAGATGCTCGTGTCCGACGCCCGGGCGGCGGTCAAGGAAGAGGCGGGCGTGGAGCGCGTGCGGCCCCTTACCTCCGAACTCCAGCAGGTGCTCGCCGGGCTGGCGGCCCATCAGGGCGCCGCCACCGCGGATGGCGGGCCCGGCCAGGCCGCCGCCACCGGTGGTCCCACGAGTGGCGGTGGCGGTGACGATGATGTCATCGACGCCGAGTTCGACAAGGGCTGAGGCGCGCCATGCCCGCCTACCCCCAGGAACCCGGCCGGGCCGCGTCAGAACCGGTCGAACCGGTCTCGGACGGCACCGGAGGCCCTCCTCGCGGGGATTTGCCCCAACCGGGCTCGGCCCGGCCGGTAGCGGCGAACTGCGAACCGGGACCCGACACCGCCGGCCCGGCGCCTGCCGAGGACGAGTACACGACCGCGATCCAGGAACTGGAGGACCGCTGGCGGCGCGCACTCGCCGACCTCGACAACCTTCGCAAGCGTCACGCCAGGGAACTGGAGCGCGAACGGGCGGTCGAGCGGTCCCGCACGGCGGCCGCCTTCCTGCCCGTCCTCGACAACCTCGAACTCGCCCTGACCCACGCCGGCGCCGATCCGGACGCGATCGTGGAGGGCATCCGGGCCGTACGCGACCAGGCGGTGAACGTCCTGGAACTGCTCGGCTACCCGCGGCACGCGGAGACCGGCGTCGCCTTCGACCCGGCCCGGCACGAGGTGGTCCGCGTCGTCCAGGACTCCGACGCCCCACCGGGCACGGTCGTCGAGGTGCTGCGCCCCGGCTACGGGGACGGCGAGAGGCAGCTCAGGCCGGCCGCGGTGACCGTCGCGAAGCGGGAGTGACCGGTCATGGCACGGGACTACTACGACGTGCTGGGCGTGTCGCGGAGCGCGGGCCAGGACGAGATCCAGCAGGCGTATCGCAAACTCGCCCGCAGGTACCACCCCGACGTCAACAAGGACCCCGGCGCGGAGGAGCGTTTCAAGGACCTCAACGAGGCACACAGCGTCCTGTCCGATCTCAAGACCCGGGCCCGCTACGACCGCTTCGGCGAGGACTTCCGCAAGATTCCCGAGGACTTCGACGAACGGGTCGCGGCGGGAGCGGGCGGCGGCTTCCGCGGTCGGAGGGCCGCAGGCGGTGGCGGTCCGCGCGTCCGGTACACCACCGGCTTCGGCGACGGCTTCGGCGCGGAGGGCATCGACATCGAGGACCTGCTCGGCTCCATGTTCGGAGCCGGCGCCGCCCCAGGCGGCGTCCCCGGAGCGGACCAGGAGGCGGAACTGCCGCTCACCGTCGAGGAGGCGTACCGAGGCGGCCGTCGCACCGTCACACTCGCCGGCCCCACCGGGCAGCCGCGGCGTTACGAGGTCGACGTGCCGCCGGGCGTCACCGACGGGCAGCGCATCCGGCTGGCGGGTGAGGGTGGCCGGGGCAGTGGTGACGCCGCCGCGGGCGACCTGTACCTGCGGGTGCGTATCCAGCCCCACCCCCAGTTCCGGCTGGACGGCCGCGACGTGCACGTTCAGGTCCCGGTCACCCCCTGGGAGGCGGCCCTGGGTGCGACCGTGCCGGTGCCCACGCCCGGCGGCGGCACGGCGAAGGTCACGGTGCCCGCGGGCTCGTCCAGCGGCCGGCGGCTGCGGCTGCGTGGCGAGGGCATGCCGAACCCGAGGGGCGCGAACGGCGACCTGTACGCCGAACTTCGCGTCATGGTGCCTCCCGCCCTCGGCGACCGGGAGCGCGAACTGTTCGAGGAGCTCGCCGCCACTTCCTCGTTCGACCCCAGGAGGATGCGATGAACGACCGACCCGCGGGAGCGGGAGGCATCGGCCGGGCCGGCGTGGGCGCCCGTCCGGTACGAACGGGCGCCGACATCACCGCCTCGACGGCAGTCCGGTACGCGCTCGTGCCCGTCCCCAGGCTCTCCCTGGCCGCCGTGGCCCGTCGCTCGGGCCTCCACCCCGATCTGATCCGCCGGTTCGTCGCCCTCGGCCTGGTCGACGCCGAACGCGACTCCGCGGGGCGACCGGTGTTCGACCCCACGGCCCCAGCGGTTCTCGCCCGTATCCAGCGGCTGCGCACCGGACTCTGCCTCAACTACGCATCCATCGGCCTGGTGCTCGATCTGCTCGACCGCATCAGCATGCTCGAAGCCGCCCTGCGCCGCGCCGGCACGAGGAGTGAAACACCCCCATGGACATGAACCGTCTCACCCAGAAGTCCCAGGAAGCCCTCCAGGAAGCCCAGAGCGCGGCCGTCGGCATGGGGCAGACCGAGGTCGACGGGGAACACCTGCTGCTCGCACTTCTCGATCAGGAGGATGGTCTGATCCCACGGTTGCTGCAACAGGCCGGCAACGAGCCGAAGGAACTGCGCGCGGCCGTACGCGAGGAACTCTCCCGCCGCCCGAAGGTCACCGGCCCCGGCGCGGCACCCGGCCAGGTCTTTGTCACCCAGCGCCTCGCCCGCCTGCTCGACGCCGCCGAGCGGGAGGCCAAACGCCTCAAGGACGAGTACGTGTCCGTGGAGCACCTCCTGCTCGCCCTGGCCGAGGAGGGCTCGGCGACCGCCGCCGGCCGCCTGCTCAAGGAGCACGGCGTGACCCGGGATTCGTTCCTGAGCGCGCTCACCCAGGTCCGCGGCAACCAGCGCGTCACCTCCGCCAACCCCGAAGTGGCCTATGAGGCTCTGGAGAAGTACGGCCGCGATCTCGTCCTCGAGGCTCGGTCCGGGCGGCTGGACCCGGTCATCGGCCGTGATGCGGAGATCCGCCGCGTCACCCAGATCCTCAGCCGCAAGACCAAGAACAACCCCGTCCTCATCGGCGATCCCGGCGTCGGCAAGACCGCCATCGTCGAGGGCCTGGCCCAGCGCATTGTTCGCGGCGACGTCCCCGAGGGCCTGCGCGACAAGACGGTGTTCGCTCTCGACATGGGCTCCCTGGTCGCCGGCGCCAAGTACCGCGGCGAGTTCGAGGAACGCCTCAAGGCCGTGCTGTCCGAGGTGAAGGCCGCCCAGGGACGCATCCTGCTCTTCGTCGACGAACTCCACACCGTCGTAGGTGCGGGCGCCGCCGAAGGGGCCATGGACGCGGGCAACATGCTCAAGCCGATGCTCGCGCGCGGCGAACTCCACATGATCGGCGCCACCACCCTCGACGAGTACCGCAAGCACATCGAGAAGGACGCCGCCCTCGAACGCCGCTTCCAGCAGGTGCTGGTCGACGAGCCGAGCGTGGAGGACACCATCTCCATCCTGCGCGGACTGCGCGAACGCCTGGAGGTCTTCCACGGCGTGAAGATCCAGGACACCGCACTGGTCTCCGCGGCCACCCTCAGCCACCGCTACATCACCGACCGGTTCCTGCCCGACAAGGCCATCGACCTCGTCGACGAGGCATGCGCCCGGCTGCGTACCGAGATCGACTCGATGCCCGCCGAACTCGACGAGATCACCCGCCGCGTCACCCGCCTGGAGATCGAGGAGGCGGCCCTGTCCAAGGAGACCGACGCCGCCAGCAAAACTCGCCTGGAGGAACTGCGCAAGGAACTGGCCGACCTGCGCGGCGAGGCCGACGCCAAACACGCCCAGTGGGAGGCCGAACGGCAGGCCATCCGCCGCGTGCAGGAGCTGCGCCAGGAACTGGAGCAGGTCCGCCACGAAGCCGAGGAGGCCGAACGCGCCTACGACCTCAACCGAGCCGCCGAACTCCGCTACGGCCGCCTCCAGGACCTGGAGCGCCGGCTTGAGGCCGAGGAGGAGCAGCTGGCCGCCAAACAAGGGCAGAACCGGATGCTGCGTGAGGTCGTCACCGAGGAGGAGATCGCCGAGATCGTCGCCGCCTGGACCGGTATCCCCGTCGCCCGCCTCCAGGAGGGCGAACGCGAGAAACTGCTGCGCCTCGACGAGATCCTGCGCGAGCGCGTCATCGGCCAGGACGAAGCCGTCAAACTCGTCACCGGCGCCATCATCCGCGCCCGCTCCGGCATCCGCGACCCTCGCCGCCCCATCGGCTCGTTCATCTTCCTCGGCCCCACCGGCGTCGGGAAGACCGAGCTGGCCAAGACCCTCGCCCGGACCCTGTTCGACTCCGAGGAGAACATGGTCCGCCTCGACATGAGTGAGTACCAGGAGCGGCACACCGTCAGCCGGCTCATGGGCGCACCGCCCGGATACGTCGGCTACGAGGAAGGCGGCCAGCTCACCGAGGCCGTACGCCGCAAGCCGTACTCGGTCGTGCTGTTCGACGAGATCGAGAAGGCGCACACCGATGTCTTCAACACCCTGCTGCAGATCCTCGACGACGGCCGCATCACCGATGCGCAGGGCCGCACCGTCGACTTCCGCAACACCGTGATCATCATGACGTCCAACATCGGCTCCGAGCACCTCCTCGACGGCGCCACCGCGGAGGGTGAGATCAAGCCGAACGCCCGCGCCCTGGTGATGGGCGAGCTGCGCGGGCACTTCCGCCCGGAGTTCCTCAACCGCGTCGACGACATCGTGCTGTTCAAACCGCTCGGCGAGCGGCAGATCGAGCGGATCGTGGAACTGCAGTTCGACGAACTGCGCCGCCGCCTCGCCGAGCGCCGCATCACCGTCGAACTCACCGACGCCGCCCGAGAAGTGATCGCCCACCAGGGCTACGACCCGGTGTACGGGGCCCGGCCACTGCGCCGCTACATCTCCCACGAGGTCGAGACACTGGTCGGACGCGCCCTGCTGCGTGGCGATGTCCAGGACGGCGCGACGGTCCGCGTCGATGCCGAACACGGAGAGCTGGTGGTCACCTACGACCAGCCCGAGGACGTGAAGGGAGCGCGGGCGGCATGAGCACGATGCAGGTGACGACCGTCAGTTGTCCCAACTGCGGGCGCACCAACCGAGTGCCCGTGGCCGCGGAAGGCCGCCCCAAGTGCGGCCACTGCAAGCAACCCCTACCGTGGATGGTGGACGCGGGCGACGACGACTTCACCGAGGTCGCCGAGCGGGCCGACGTCCCCGTCGTGGTGGACCTGTGGGCCACCTGGTGCGGCCCCTGCCGCATGGTCAGCCCCGCACTGGAGAAGGTCGCCACCGATCTCGCCGGCCGCATCAAACTCGTCAAGGTCGACATCGACAGGAACCCCCGGCTGTCGCGGCGTTTCGAGGTCCAGGCGGTACCGACATTGCTCGTCCTCGACCACGGCGAGACGGTCGCCCGGCAGACGGGGGCGGCGCCCGCCCCCGCTCTGCGCCAGTGGGTGGAACAGTCGATCAGCGCCCGGAAAGGGTGATCAGGATGACCCTGCACGCAGACCCCCACCTCGCGCTTGTCCGGCCGGTCCAGCCGCTGACCCCAGAAGGGTGTCAGGAGTGCTTGGTGCTCGGCTCTCCGTGGGTACACCTGAGGCTCTGCCTGACCTGCGGGCACGTCGGCTGCTGTGACTCCTCGCCGAACAAGCACGCGCGTATGCACGCGGCTGCCGACGCCCATCCGATCGTGCAGTCGTTCCAGCCCGGCGAGGACTGGCGCTGGTGCTACTTCCACGAGGCGTTCGTCTGATGTCCGGCGACCAGCCGCTGCCGGGCGGAGAACCGGTGCCGGAGGAAGCGGACGAGGCCGTCTTCCGGGAGACCCCGGACATCTACGGCGCGTATCCGCGCCTTACGGAGGACCAGATTGCACGTCTGGCGGAGCACGGGCAACGCCGGAGCATGGCGCCGAACGACGTGCTGCTCCAGGAGGGGGAGCGCTGCGAGACGTTCTTCGTCGTCCTCAGCGGTAGCGTCGCCGTCGTCGAGGACTACGGCACTCCTGACGAGCACGTGCTGCGCGTGCACGGCCCTGGTCGCTTCATCGGCGAACTCGGGCTGCTGCACGGACAGGTGGCCTTCTACACCGCTGTCGCCAGAGAGCCGGGCGAGGTCCTCGTCGTCTCCCTGGACCAGTTGCGCCACCTGGTGTCCCAGGACTCCACCATCGGGGACGTCGTGCTCCGCGCCTGTCTGGGCCGTCGTGCGCTGCTCGTCGGACAGGGCGTCGGCTTCCGCATCATCGGCTCGCGCTACTCGCCCGACACCCGGCGGCTGCGCGAGTTCGCCATCCGCAACCGGCTGCCGCACCGCTGGATCGACCTGGAGAGCGACGAGGAGGCCGAGGATCTGCTGCGCCGCTTCGGCGTCGGCCCGGAGGAGACACCGCTCGTCATCTGGCGGGACACCACTCTGTTGCGCAACCCCAGCAACGCGGAACTGGCCCGGCTCATCGGCCTGCCGTCACTGCCCGCCGGAATCCGTCACGGCGACGTCCTCATCGTCGGCTCCGGCCCCGGCGGCCTCGCCGCCGCGGTCTATGCCGCCTCCGAGGGCCTGGGCACCACCGTGGTGGAGGCGATGGCCACCGGCGGCCAGGCCGGCACATCGTCCCGCATCGAGAATCTGCTCGGCTTCCCCGCCGGTATCTCCGGCGCCGAACTCACCGAACGAGCCGTGCTCCAGGCCGACAAGTTCGGCGCCAGGATCAGCATTCCGGTGGAGGCGACCGGTCTCCATCCCAAGGACGAGGACCACTACGTGGTGGCGTTCGCCGACGGCAGCGAGATCGCCGCCCGCGCCGTCGTTCTGGCCACGGGCGCCCGCTACCGCCGGCTCCAGGTGCCCGGCATCGAACGCCTGGAGGGAACGAGCGTCCACTACTCGGCGACCTTCTACGAGGCCCAGCAGTGCCGCACCGATCCGGTGGCCGTCGTCGGCGGCGGCAACTCGGCGGGCCAGGCCGTGCTGTTCCTCGCCGGGCACGCGCCGAAGGTGCGCCTGCTGATCCGAGGACCAAGCCTTGAGGCCAACATGTCCCGCTACCTGGTCGACCAGGTCGAACGCCATCCGCGGGTGGAGGTCATGCTGCACACCGAGGTCACCGAGGTCATCGGCCAGGAAGTGCTGGAGGAGCTCGACGTAGTCGACAACCGCACGGGCGGACACCGCCGACTCGCGGTACGGGGTCTGTTCGTCTTCACCGGCGCCGACCCCCACACCGAGTGGCTCGCCGGCACCATCGCCCTCGACTCCCGCGGCTTCGTCCTCACCGGCCCGGAGGCACAGGAAGCCTGCGCCTGCCCCGAGGTGTGGCACGGCCGCGGGCGCTCGTGCATGACCCTGGAGACCAGCCTGCCCGGGGTCTTCGCGGTGGGGGACGTCCGTAGCGGCTCGGTGAAGCGGGTGGCCTCGGCGGCCGGTGAGGGCGCGATGGCCATCCACTTCGTGCACCGGCACCTGGGGCACTCGGCCGCACCCGGCACCACGGGCACGTCCGTTGCCGCGGGCGGCTCGGACGTCTCCCCACGACTACGTCACAAGGAGTCCGCATGGCTCGCATGACGAGTGGCGGGCGATGAGATGACGAGAAGGAAGAAGGAGTCGATGGCGATGGCCATGCCCGCCCGGGCCAGCGGCGTCGGACACCCGGGGAGGGAGGGCAGTACGGGCATGCCCGAAGGCCGCGCCTGAGGTTGCTCAACCTGATCTCGACGTCTCGGCCGCACGCGAGGTGGCGGCAGTGCCACAGCCGGCTCGGTTCCCGGGTAGGACTCCAGCGGCTCGAGGTCGGAGTCCGTCGCCTCAATTGCGGCCCGGTGGCCGTCCGTGCGGGGCAGTTCGCGGCGACGCGACCATGCCCGGCTGATGCCCTGCCCGGTGTTCTTGCGCCCGCACGGGCCGCAGCCCCCTTGTCCGCCTTTGACCGACCCATGAGTGGGTGTCCCGATCGTGCCGCAGGTTGTGCAGCGGCACCGCCAGGGGATGTCGGACCGGGATAGGGCTCCAACGGTTCCAGACCCGCCGACCTCATGAGCGCGGCGGCCTGGTCGGGATCGACCGGCGCGTTCGGCGCGCACCATCGGCACGGTCCCCCTCCGCGTTTGATGTACGAGTAGCGCGGCATGACCTCCCGACCGCACGGCACGTGCCGGCAGCGCCAAGGGGGTGTCGCCCCGGGATACGGCTCCAGCGGTTCCAGGCCGGCCGAGCGCATCAACGCCGCCGCCTCCTCCGGAGGAATCGGAGCCGTGCCTGCGCAATACCGGCAGCCGCCCTGCCGCCCCGCGGCAATGTTGCCCAGCCGCGGTGACACTTCTCTCCCGCACGCTTCATGGCGGCAGCGCCAGGGCTTATCACTTCCTGGATAGGGCTCCAGTGGTTCGAGCCCGGCATCCCGCATTATCAGCACCGGATGGCGTGAATCCTGCCGCGGACGTCCCGTCGCCACCCAGCCTCCCCTGAAGTACCCGCTACCGGGTGAGGGTTGCACGCGGTACTGACAACGGCCATGCTCGCGTCAGGAGCTTGGGGCAGTCTTCCTCGCGAGGCCTCCTTGCCCGGCCCTTCCGGGCTGTCCTCTTCGTGGTCTTCGGATGACGGTTCGGCGTTCTTTGGTCCGCGAATGGTCCGGCGGGAACTCCCTTGGATGCCGCCAGGTAGCTGTAAGGAATCAATCGATCACGGTGGGTACCTTGCATGGTGGGTTGCCTGGAGCCCCATGATGCCCCCAGGCAACCCGACTTCAGGTTCTAGAAGAAGCCAAGCTTCTGAGGGCTGTATGAACAAAGAATGTTCTTGGTCTGCTGGTAGTGCTCCAGCATCATCTTGTGGTTCTCGCGGCCGATGCCGGAACCCTTGTAGCCGCCGAACGCGGCGTGCGCCGGGTAGGCGTGGTAGCAGTTCGTCCAGACCCGGCCCGCCTGGATGGCGCGGCCCGCGCGGTAGGCGGTGTTGACGTCCCGGGTCCACACGCCCGCGCCGAGGCCGTACAGCGTGTCGTTGGCGATCCCGATGGCGTCGTCGAAGCCGTCGAACGACGTCACCGACACCACCGGGCCGAAGATCTCCTCCTGGAAGACGCGCATCCGGTTGTCGCCCTCGAAGATCGTGGGCTGGACGTAGTATCCGCCCTTCAGTTCGCCGTCGTGCTCGATGCGTTCACCGCCCGTGAGAACCTTCGCCCCCTCCTGCCGGCCGATGTCCAGATACGAGAGGATCTTCTCCAACTGGTCGTTCGACGCCTGGGCGCCGATCATCGTGTCGGTGTCCAACGGGTGGCCGGTCCTGATCTGCCGGGTCCGGGCGATGGCCGCCTCCATGAACTCCGCGTACTGGCCCCGCTGGACCAGGGCACGCGACGGGCAGGTGCACACCTCGCCCTGGTTGAGCGCGAACATCGTGAAGCCTTCGAGCGCCTTGTCGCGGAAGTCGTCGTCCGCCGACCAGACGTCGTCGAAGAAGATGTTCGGGGACTTGCCGCCGAGTTCGAGAGTGACCGGCGTGATGTTCTCGGAGGCGTACTGCATGATCAGCCGGCCGGTGGTGGTCTCGCCGGTGAACGCCACCTTGGCCACGCGCGCACTGGACGCCAGGGGCTTGCCCGCCTCCACGCCGAACCCGTTGACGATGTTCACCACACCCGGCGGCAGCAGGTCGGCGACCAGGCTCAGCCAGTAGTGGATGGACGCGGGCGTCTGCTCGGCGGGCTTCAGAACGACCGCGTTGCCCGCGGCGAGAGCCGGTGCGAGCTTCCATGTGGCCATCAGGATGGGGAAGTTCCACGGGATGATCTGCGCGACGACGCCGAGCGGCTCGTGGAAGTGATAGGCCACCGTGTCGTCGTCGATCTCGCCCAGCGACCCCTCCTGCGCGCGGACCGCCCCCGCGAAGTAGCGGAAGTGGTCGATGGCGAGCGGGATGTCCGCGGCCAGCGTCTCCCGGACGGGCTTGCCGTTCTCCCAGCTCTCGGCCACGGCGAGCTTCTCCAGGTTGGCCTCCATCCGGTCGGCGATCCGCAGGAGGATCTCGGCTCGCTCGGTGACCGACGTACGACCCCAGGCGGGTGCGGCGGCATGAGCCGCGTCCAGCGCCCGCTCCACGTCGTCCGCGGTGCCGCGCGCGACCTCGGTGAACGGCTGCCCGTTCACCGGGCTCGGGTTCTCGAAGTACCGCCCGAGAGCGGGCGGCACGTACTCGCCCCCGATGAAGTGGTCGTAGCGTGCCTGGTAGGAGACGATGGCACCCTCGGTGCCTGGCGCTGCGTAACGGGTCATGCGGGTCTGCCTCCCGGAAGCCGCGCTGCCCGCCGTTGGGCAGCTCTCGCGGTGAGGCTAGGACGAAGGACGTTGCGGGCACGTTGCGCGCCCGCCGTGTCCCGCCGGAGTCTCACGGCGGTCCGGCGAGGTCGGTCAGGGACACTCCCACCCCGGGGGCGCCTCGAGTTCCCCCTCCAGCTCCCTCACACGCGCCCGCACGGCGGCCGTCGGCCGCGCCGCCGTCAGGGCCCGCCAGACGCCGACGTCGTCCTCACCCCAGGGCGAGTGGGCCCAGTCGGCCAGCAGGTCGGGGTCCCCGCGCGCGATGAGCGCCGCCCGCAGCCCGTCGCCGAGTTGCCGCCGCAGCCTGGCCACGGCCGGCGCCTGCGACCGCGGCAGCAACGGGCCCCGGTACGCCGACGCGGCCTTCGCCACCGCCCCCGACGCCAGCCGCCTCTCCACGACGGAGACGTCCGAGGCGACCGCGGCGGCGAGCCGGTAGGGGCGGGAGGCCAGCAGTCCGGGCCCGAGGACGCGGCGCAGCCGCGCCAGCTCGGCACGCAGCGTCACAGGCGTCACGGACTCGTCCTCGTACAGCGCGCACAGCAGCTCGTCGCCGGTCAGCCCCTCCGGGTGCCGGGTCAGCAGCACCAGGATCTCGCTGTGCCGCCGGCTGAGCCGGACGCTGCGGCCGTCGAGCCGCAGTCCTGCCTCGTCCCGGCCCAGAGCGGCCAACTCCCATGCGCCCGCCGACGCCTGAACCGGCGGCAGAAGCGCCAGCTGCGACTCCGCGGCACGCGCCACGGCCTGGACGAATCCGAGGCTGTGCGGATGCGCCAGCCGATCGCCGCCGGTGATGTCCAGTGCGCCGAGCACCCGCCCGGTACGCGGATCGTGCACGGGCGCCGCGGCACACGTCCAGGGCTGGACCCCGCGCGCGAAGTGCTCCGCCGCGAACACCTGGACCGGCCGGTCCACGGCGACCGCCGTCCCGGGCGCGTTCGTCCCCATCGCGGACTCCGCCCAGTGAGCTCCCGGCACGAAGTTCATCCGGTCCGCGCGCCGCCTGGTCGCCGCGTCACCTTCGACCCACAGCAGTCTGCCCTGCGCGTCGCACACGGCCAGCAGATGCTCCCCGTCGGCGGCGAAGGGGCCGACCAGCTCACGGATGAGCGGCATCACCCGGGCCAGCGGATGCTCCGCCCGGTACGAGCCCAGGTCGTCGTCCGTCAGCTCCACACGTGCCGTGCCGTCGGGGCCGACGCCGGCCCGTGCCGAGCGCCGCCACGAGTCGGCCACCACCGGCCGGACCCGCCGTGCCACGGTGCCGACCGCCGTGAACGTCTCGTGGGCACGACGCAGCTCCCGTACCCGCTCGACGGGATCGGCCCCCGGCTCCAGGGCCACCCACGGATCGGTCAACTCGGCCTCCCGGGACGGCGGTGCGCTGGGGACATCGTCACCCCGGGGGTGGCCGCCGACAACCGTTTCGACCGTCATCGCGACGAACGAGACCGGTGAGCCGGTGAAGGGCGATGAGAGGCCGCCGGCCCGGCCGTGCCCCGCGCCGCATCGCCGACTTCGTGCACGACGGCGGGCCCGTCCTGTTCACCCTGCTTTGCCCGCTCCGGTGCGGCTCCCGCGCCCTGGGGGTCAGGCGACGGCGACCAGCCGCATGTAGTGGGCCCAGTCCCAGTTCGGTCCCGGATCGGTGTGGTCGGTCCCGGGAACCTCGTAGTGCCCGATGATGTGGGCCCGGTCCTTGGGTATGCCGTGTCTGGCGCAGATCGCGGCCGTGAGCGCGGCCGACGCCCCGTAGAGCGCTTCGGTGAAATATCCCGGTCGGTCCACCCATCCTTCGTGCTCGATGCCGATGCTGCGCGTGTTGTAGTCCCAGTTGCCCGCGTGCCAGGCGATGTCGTGCTCCCTGACGCACTGGGCGATGTTCCCGTCCGCCGATCGCACCACGTAGTGCGCGGACACGTTCTTGCGCGGGTCCTCGAAGACGCCCAACGTGCCCATGTACGACGCCTGCGTCACATGGATGACGACCAGGTCGACCGGGTGGCTCACCGGCCGGTCTGAGGGTGTGAAGTTGGCGGGGTCCGCCCCCAGCCAGTCGGCCGCGGGGTGGTCGACGTGCCGCGGGCGGGCGGCGGCCGGTGCCGACGGAAGCAGGGCATAGGGAAGCGCGGCGAGGGCTGTGGCTCCCTTCACGAACCGTCTTCTGCTGGTGAGGTCCGGTGTTCTGTCCGCTGCAGCTCGTACCATGGACGGGGTGCCTTCCGCGCCTGAGGTTCTCGGGTGGTGTGCCGGTGCTGTGCCTCATGCACTCGGTGCACTCGACAGGTACTCGATGGGATCGACGCCTCGGCGCGGCGCCCGGTTCGCCCGGCCGTGCGGCTTTGTCCGGTGCCCGGCTAGGTCGTCGACTTCACGGTCAGGTCACCGCTCGTCGTCGACAGATCCAGGCGGTACCTGCCCGACGGGTCGTTCCTGAACGCCACTTTCTTGTCGCCGTGGGAGTCGTCCGCCGAGATCCGGTAGGGGGCGGGCGGCACGGCGACCGTGAGGTCGCCGTTGGTCGTGAGGGCCTTGACGTCCTGAGGGGTGCTCGTCCGGATCGTCACCTCGCCGTTGGACGTCCGCGCATCGACGCCGCCGTCCTTGACGTCCTTGACGTCGACGTCACCGTTGGACGTGCGGAGTTTGACCGGTCCCGTGGCGTGGGCCACGGCTATCTCACCGTTGCTCGTGTGCACATCGACCGCGCCGACGTCGGTCAGTGCGAGGCCGCCGTTGGACGTGCCTCCGGTGACCGGAAGGCCCGCGGGCACCTTGACCGTGTAGTCGACGCCGCAGTTCCTGCCGCAGCCGGACAGCACCAGGACGCCGTTCCTGACGCGGAAGGACGTGCCGCCCGGCTTGTCACCGCGGTAGTCGACCCTGCGGTGCACGGAGGCCGCGGGGACCCCGGCCGAGGTCTCCACCGTCACATCTCCGTCGGCGTTGTCGAGACGGATCGAGGTGATCCTCTCGGACACCTTGGCGTCGTCCTCGAAGGACTTCCGGTCGAGGGCCGAGCACGACGACAGGGCGCCGATCGTGAGAGCGGCCAGAGCCGCGGCCATGAGAATGCGCGTCGGTGAGCGTCGCATCGAAGTCCCCCGTGAAGCGATGTGAACAGTTGATCAGTCATCGCGATCCTACGCAGCCGCTCTGCCGCCGCCACTGGGGAAAACCCCCCAATACCAGGGCCGGTTCGTCGTCCGCGCCCCGCCCGGCGACGCTTTCACGCCCGCCCGGCGACGCCTTCCACGCCCGCTCGGCAGCGATCACGCCCGTCCCGACGCGACCGGCGGATCGTCGAGCACCGCTCGTACCACCGAGTGCGCCGCTCCCAGCAGAGGTCCTTCGGACCCGAGCCGTGAGACGGCCACGGAACACACCGGACCGGCCGTCCTTCGGGCCAGTTCGCGCTCCAGGGACGGCACGAGCCACGGTGCGAGCGCCGCGAGCGCTCCGCCGAGCACGACCGCCTCGGGGTCCAGCAGATTGACCGCGCCGGTCAACGCGATGCCCAGTGCCGTCCCGGCGTCGCGCAGGGCGAGCCGTACGTCCCGGTCGCCGTGCGCGGCGCGTTCTGCCAGCACCTCCACCCGGTTCTCGTCCGGCGCCGGCTCCCCGGCCGCCCGCAGGACCGCCTCCTCGCCGGCGTACTGCTCCAGACACCCCCGCCCACCGCACGCACACCGCGGCCCCTCCGGATGCACGGGCACATGGCCCAGTTCCCCGGCGAAGCCGCGCGTCCCGCGCAGGAGCCGCCCCTCCAGGACCACCGCGCCGCCGATGCCGATCTCCGCCGAGACATGCACGAAGTCGAGCGGGGTACCGTCGCCGAGCCACAGTTCCGCGAGTGCCCCGAAGTTGGCCTCGTTGTCCACGGTCAGCGGCATGCCGTCCGGCAGGAACGGTGCCAGGTCGGTGTCGTGCCAGCCGAGGTTGGGCGCCCGCACCACGGTCCGGGCGTCACGTGCCACCAGGCCGGGCACCGCGACGGCCAGACCCGCCGGACGCAGTCCGCGGCCTTCGGCCTCGGCGACGACCTGCCCGAACAGGGCGGTCAGCTCGGCGAGCACCGGCCCGGGCGGGCGGCCTCGGTTCGCGGTGTGCCGCACGGCCCGCGCCCGGACGGCTCCGCGCAGGTCGACCGCGCACACCGCGAGATGGTCCACGCCGATCTCGGCGCCGATCCCGGCCGGTCCCTGATCACTGAGGGCCAGGGCGGACCCCGGGCGTCCGACCCCGGCGGGACGGTCCGGCCCCAGCTCCTCCAGGAGCCCTGCCCGGATCAGTTCGTCGACGAGCGTGGAGACCGCCGCGCGCGTCAGCCCGATCCGTGCCGCGACCGCGGCACGCGACAGCGGCCCCTCGGCCCGTACGGTGTGCATGACCCGCGCCAGATTGCGCCGGCGCATGCCCTGCTGGGTGTCGGGCGGTCCGCTGCCGGGGCCGGGCGGACGGGCTTCGTTCGGTCGTGCGGCCATGCCTCCCCCGGATCATCTCGTCAACGCCGGCCGGGCTCTTCGCGGTCGGGCTCCGGTCGATCGGGAGCCCGCTCCAGCAGCGGCTTCGCGTCGGAGAGTACCCCGGTGATCCTGGCGAGCGTCGCCTCGTCCCGCTCGACGGCCTCCAGCACCGGCCCGTGGTCGGTGCCCCAGCGCCGGGCGACCGAGGCCGGGTCCTCGCCCGTCAGCAGCCCGGCGGCCTGCGCGGCGGCACCCAGCGCGACGAGTTCCCTGGCTTCGGGTACCTGCACGGGACGCCCGGAGAGCCGCCGGACGGTCTCCTGCCATGCCCTTCCCCGGGCGCCGCCCCCGATGAGCAGCAGCGGAGCGCTGCGGTCGGCGTCCGCGTCGAGCACCAGGTCGAGGGCGCCCAGCAGCGCGTGCACGGCTCCGTCGTAGGCGGCCTGCAGCAGTTGCCCCGGCGTCGTGTCGTGCCGCAGGCCGTGCAGCAGTCCGGAGGCGTGGGGGAGCGGTGGGGTGCGCTCGCCGTCGAGGTAGGGGAGCAGCGTCACCCCCGCACCGGGCTCGACGGCCTTGCGGTCCAGGCCCAGCAGGGCGGCGATCCGGTCGACGGCGAGCGTGCAGTTCAGGGTGCAGGCCAGCGGTAGCCAGTCGCCGTGCGCGTCCGCGAAGCCCGCCACCGTTCCGGTCGGGTCGACCGGCCGCCGCCCGGAGACCGCGTACACCGTGCCGGACGTGCCGAGACTCAGGACGGGAGTGCCCGGGCGCAGTCCGAGGCCCAGCGCGGCGGCCGCGTTGTCCCCGGTGCCGGAGGCGACCAGGGTGCCCTTCGAGAACGGCAGGCCGTGGGCGTCCCGCACGGTTCCGACGATCTCGCCAGGGCGCACCACGCGCGGCAGCAGGGCGGGGTCCAGGCCGACGTGTCCGAGGATCTCCTCGTCGTACGACTCCGTCCTGGACGTCCACCAGCCGGTTCCCGAGGCGTCACCGCGGTCCGTGACACCCGTGCCCGTCAGACGTTCGGTCAGGTAGTCGTGGGGGAGTCGCACAGCCGCGGTCGCGCGCACGGCATCCGGCTCGTTCTCGGCGAGCCAGGCCCACTTCGTGACCGTGAAGGAGGGACCCGGGACGCTTCCCGTGCGTGCGGCCCAGTCCTTGGGGCCTCCCAGTTCCTGCGCGAGCCGGCGGGCCTGCTGCGCGGACCGCACGTCGTTCCACAGCAGGGCGGGTCGCACCGGGTCGCCGTTCGCGTCCAGGGTGACCAGGCCGTGCTGCTGGCCGGCGACCGAGATCACCGCAGCCTCGTGGGCCGCCTCACCGCACTGGCGCAAGGCCTCGCACAGGGCGTCCCACCACTCGCGCGGATCGCTCTCGCGGCCGGCGCCCGACGAGACGGTGTGCGATGCCTGGCCGCTCGCCACCACCTGCCCGCTCGTCGCGTCGACCACCAGCACCTTGGTGGACTGGGTGGACGAGTCCACCCCGACGACGAGCGGGCCCTCGGCTGCTGACATCGGGTTCTCCCTCTTCCGCTGCTCGCTCTCGCGCCGCCCAGCGCGGTCCTCGCGCGGTGTCCTCTCGAGGAGTCTTCCCCGCCGACGCCGCGTCCCTTCCCAGCGGCGCCCCCGCATACTAATTTGTTAAGTGCCATGACGAAATAGTTCTCAGCATGCGAGGAGTCGAGGCATGAGCTACCAGCCCACCCCGGACGACAGGTTCACCTTCGGCCTGTGGACCGTCGGATGGCAGGGACGGGACCCCTTCGGCGATGCCACGCGCCACGCCCTGGACCCGGTGGAGACGGTGCGGCGGCTCGCCGACCTCGGCGCCCACGGCGTCACCTTCCACGACGACGACCTGATTCCGTTCGGGTCGTCGGACGCGGAGCGTGAGGCCCATGTCAAGCGCTTCCGGCAGGCCCTCGAAGCGACCGGGATGACCGTCCCGATGGCCACCACCAACCTCTTCACCCACCCCGTCTTCAAGGACGGCGCCTTCACCGCCAACGACCGCGACGTCCGGCGCTACGCGCTGCGCAAGACCCTGCGCAACATCGACCTGGCGGCGGAACTGGGCGCCCGGACGTACGTCGCCTGGGGCGGCAGGGAGGGTGCCGAATCGGGTGCGGCCAAGGACGTGCGCGTCGCTCTGGACCGTATGAAGGAGGCTTTCGACCTCCTGGGCGAGTACGTCACCTCCCAGGGCTACGACCTGCGCTTCGCGATCGAACCCAAGCCGAACGAACCGCGCGGCGACATCCTGCTCCCCACGGTCGGGCACGCCCTGGCCTTCATCGAGCGCCTGGAGCGCCCGGAGCTGTACGGCGTCAACCCGGAGGTGGGCCACGAGCAGATGGCCGGCCTGAACTTCCCGCACGGGATCGCCCAGGCGCTGTGGGCCGACAAACTCTTCCACATCGACCTCAACGGCCAGTCCGGCATCAAGTACGACCAGGACCTGCGCTTCGGGGCGGGCGACCTTCGTGCCGCGTTCTGGCTCGTGGACCTCCTGGAGAGCGCTGGATACGGCGGACCGCGCCACTTCGACTTCAAGCCGCCGCGGACCGAGGACCTCGACGGTGTATGGGCCTCCGCCGCGGGCTGTATGCGCAACTACCTGATCCTGAAGGAGCGTTCCGCGGCCTTCCGCACCGACCCGGAGGTGGCGCAGGCCCTGCGCGCCTCCCGGCTCGACGAGCTGGCGCGGCCGACCGCCGACGACGGGCTCGTAGCGCTGCTCGCGGACCGGGGTGCCTTCGAGGAGTTCGACGTGGAGGAGGCGGCGGCACGGGGGATGGCCTTCGAGCGCCTCGACCAGCTGGCCATGGACCATCTGCTCGGCGTCCGGGGCTGATCCCGGGCCCGTCCCGGCCCCGCCGGCGTCGAGCGCCACCTTGCCCCGGCCGCTCTGGAACCGTGCGAACCGTCCCGGGCGCCGTTCTCGCGCGCGTGGCACGCGGGAACGGCGCACGCGCGCGTGGCACGCGAGAGGGTGCGATCAGATCCCGCGAGTGAGCCGCAGACAGACCACGGTCGTCTCGACGCCGCTGTCCACGAGCCGTCCCCGCGCGTCGAACGCGCCCGACCCGTCGGTCATCCCGAAGTCGTTGTCATTGACGAGCGCGAGGGTGTCGCGGTCCACGCGCGCGATGCCCTCGATCTTCTTGGGCACACCCTTGACTGTTCCGAGGTCCACGAGGAGCCGCTTGCGCAGCACCGGGACACCGGATGCGGCGGGATCGTCCAGCTGCTCGAGGGACGGCGAGGTGCTGGCGTCGTCATAGGAGCCGTGCAGGATGTCGGCGCCGCGTGTGAGCCGGACCAGCTGAAGTCGTGCCGCGTTGTCGGTGCGCTCCTCCACCAGCAACCGGTCGCCGCCGACCGCCACCACGGAGGAGATCTTGAGCTCGGACGTGTCGTCCTCACCCGGGTCCACCACGTCCACCGGGTCGAACCGGTACGCGTACTCCGCGGTCACGGCCCGCTTCTGGGGCGAGAAGCGCAGCAGGCGCGTGGTGCGCGACGTGTCCCCCGCCGTGCCGTCGGGCAGCGACAGCGGGCTCTGCAGCGCCATCACCAGATCACCGCCCGGAAGCTGCGCCAGTCCCTCGAAGCCCCGGTTGATCTTCCGGTGCAGCAGGATGGACGGCAGGGACTCGATCACGGGATAGTCGGTGCCGCTCAGGTGCAGCCCCTTGGGCACGTACCTCGTGAGGACCCTGCCGTGCGGTGACACGTGCACCAGGGACGGACCGTACTCGTCGACCAGCCAGAAGCCGCCGTCCTCGGCCCGTACGATGCCTTCGGTGTCGAGTCCGTCCGGGTCGTAGGGCAGGGGCGTCCGCGCGTCGTAGGAGTACGGCGCCTCGTCGCGTCCCGGCTGGTTGGGCAGCCCGGTGACAGCCTCGCCCGAGGAGGTCGTGATCGGGATCGCGGCGAGGACCTGTACCCGGTCGCCCCGGACGCGGATCTTCACGATCGCCGGGTCGAAGCCGGGCGTCGGGAAGGTGCGGCGCTTGGCGCCGTCGACCTTGATCTGGCCGTTGGGACCGCGGTCCGTGACGGTCCAGAACTCGTTCGCGCGTCCGGCCGGGTAGATGTCGCTGCCGATCCCGCCGAGATCGATGCCGTGGTCGTCGGCCACCGTGCCCGGCAGCAGCGCGTCGCTGAACGGGCCCAGCGGGATGTCGCCGAGCACCGCGGTCCGCGTCACCCTCGGCTGATCGTCGTGGGCGCTCGCCGTTCCTGTGACCGAGACCGTGGCGAGCACCGCGAAGGGAAGGCTCGCGGCGATGCAGCGGTGCATGCGGCGCCGACCGGCGTTGTGGCGGGGCATCTGACCTCCTGGGGCTCAACTCCGTTGACAGCGGACAGAGTTGGCTGTGATGTGGAATGCCGTGCGGCGAGCCGGTGAACGCCGGGTGTCGGCCGCCGATCGGGCCGACACCCGACGTTCCCGGGAGACGCACGGCACGGGATCCGGCGTCATGGGCAGCAGCCCCTCAGCCGGCCCTGAGGTCGACTGAGGGTCGGTCTCAGGGTTGTGTCAGGGGTGGCACCTGGAACCGCGCACGGTCGGCGACCGTTCTCAGGGCAGAGAGCGGTGCCGCCGGGGCCCGCGGGCGGCTGCGGCCGCGAAGGAGGCGTCACATGTCGAAGAGCGCGAAGGTCGCCGCGGGGGGCGTGCTGGTCGGGCTCGTCCTGCTCATCTGGCTGCCGTGGTGGGCGGCCCTGCTGATCGTCGTCGGTGTCCCGGCGGCCGCGTATCTCGCCCTGGACCCGTCCCAGCGGCGCAGAATGCGGCGCGTCGCCCGCAAGGAGATCGGCCGCTGAGGGGCGGGCCCACCGATGTCCCCACCGATGCCCCCGCCGCGACGGCGCCGAGGTGAGCGCCGTGGGCCGGCATGGGCCCCGCAGAGTGCGCCGGGGCCGTCCTGGCCGTCTGGGCCGAGCGGTGGCGGTGGCGCTCCCGGCCCCGGCCTCCGGCCTCACCTGTCTCAGGCCGGGCGTACCGCCATCTTGTCGAGTGCCTCCAGCAGACCGGGCAGCTCCACCCCCCGTCCCACGGGGACGACTTCGCCGGGCTCCTCGTCGAAGAGGACGAACGCGATGTCGTCGGTCCTGGCGACCATGGACCAGCCGGGCCCGTCGGCGCGCAGGGTGCGCGCGTCGCCCGGTGCGAACGAGGAGCGGACGCGGCCGAGCGGGGGAGGGGTGTCCACATAGGAGCGTGCCTCGGCGAGGACGCGGCGGATGCCGCTGCGCGTCCTGGACGCACCCCCGTCCGCGCCGGGCGGTGCCTCCTCCTGCGCCGGAGTGGCGGTACCCGCGGGCGCGAAGTCCGTTTCCTTGAGCTGCTCGCGCCACATGGACCACTGGAGGGCGATCTCGTCGGCCCCCAGGCGCCGTTGCGCGGGGCCCCAGACGGTGGTGTCCGGCGGACGGAGCGGCTCACGGTCGGCGGTCTGCGGCGACGGGTCGTGCGGAGCGGGCACGTTGGGCGCGGCGACGGCCAACGCCAGCGGCCAGCCGGGCAGCGCCGCGACGACCGTCCGCTCGTCCGGCGACAGCTCGTACTCCATGCCGCAGTCCCAGGAGGCGATCGCCACGGCCACCAACGACACGTCGTCGACGACCACGGTCCACCGTGCGCCGTCGCTGTCCTGACCGAGCACGAGCCCGTACCCGTCGGCCAGCGGCGGCAGATCGAGGGCAGCGCACGCCTCCGGGTAGTCGTCGCCCAGAACGCTCGGGAACTGCGCCGGCGTCAACAGAACCGCCGTCAGCACGTACAGCGCGTCGTCCTCGGCGTCGACGGCGTCCTGGTCCGTCCCGGCCATGCAGTCCTCCACTCGCGTTCGCCCGTCGGCGCACCCTAATGCGCCCACGACCCGCTTGTCACGAGTGCGAAGGGCATGAGGACCTGCACTTCTCCGGGAGGACGGGACGAAACGGCCGGAGGGCCCACAGAGAGGTCCGGCCCCTCCGTACGGCGATCCTCAGCCATCGGCGCCCGCGAGGATCCAGCACCGGAACGACTCGCCCACCGCCCTCGGGCTCTCATGACGGGTGTGTTCTCCGTCGAGCGGGTGGGGCTCAGCCCTCGCGGATGGCCAGGGCCAGGAAGAGGGCGTCTTCGTCCACGTAGGACGTCATCCGCCAGCCGGAGCCGGCCAGCAGCGGCCCGAGCCGGTCCTGTGCCCGCAGGTCGTCCGGGGTGATCTGCCGGCCCTGGCGGGCCGCGAGGGCGGCACGGCCGATCGGATGGAACAGTGCGAGCCGACCCCCGGGCCGCACCACGCGGGCCAACTCCCGGAGGTTCTCGGCCGGCTGCGGCAGATGCGCGACCAGACCGGCCGCGAACACGGCGTCGAGGCACTGAGCACGCAGAGGGAGCACGGCCACGTCGGCGAGCAGCAGACGGCCGTCGTGGTTCCGCCCGGCCGCCACGGCGGCCTCCAGCATGGCCGGCGTCAGATCGGCGCCCAACACCACTCCGGTGGGCCCCACGGCGGCACGCAGTGGTGTGAGAGCCCGGCCCGTGCCGCAGCCCGCGTCGAGTACGCGATCACCCTCGCGCAGTCCGAGGCGGTCGACGCCGGAGGCGTACGCCGGGCCGTCGTCGGGAAACCGCGCGTCCCAGTCGGCCGCGCGGGCGCCGAAGAACTCCTGAACGTGTGAGTGGTCGTGGCTCATACGTCGCATAATTCCTCAGTCCTGCAACGGATCGCGCGCCCATACGGTCATCGGATGCCCAAAAGGCGACCTCATCGGTCAATTGGCGATCCGACCCCCCGGAAGTGGCTGCCGATCGTCATGCTGTCGACCTCGTACGGATGTCGCGTACGGACGTACAGACGTGCGCATGTTTGGATGTGCGGATGTACCGAGGTCGACCGTTGTGAGCACCCCGGGAGAAGTGATCGATGGTCCCCGAGCACGTGGACGCCGCCGAGGACGACGCGTCCGCGCTGACGCTGAAGATACTGGTCGCCGGCGGATTCGGCGTGGGGAAGACCACCTTGGTGGGTGCCGTCAGCGAGACCAGGCCCCTGCGCACCGAGGAACGGTTGAGCGCGGCCGGACAGTGGGTGGACGACACGGGCGGCGCGGACCACAGGACCGCCACGACCGTGGCCATGGACTTCGGGCGCGTCACCATCCGGTCCGGGCTCTCGCTGCACCTCTTCGGCACTCCCGGCCAGGACCGCTTCTGGTTCCTGTGGGACGAGCTGTCCCAGGGGGCACTGGGCGCGGTCGTCCTCGCGGACACCCGGAGACTTGAGGACTGCTTCCCCGCGGTCGACTACTTCGAGTACCGGAAGATCCCGTTCGTGGTCGCCGTCAACTGCTTCACCGGCGCCCGTACCTTCGACGTCCAGGACATCTCGCGCGCCCTGGACCTCGACCACGGCACGCCCGTGGTGCTCTGCGACGCGCGCGACCGCGAATCGGGCAAGGACGTGCTGGTGCGTCTCGTCGACCACGCCGGGCGGATGCACGCCGCCCGGCTGCTGGCCTCCGTGGGGTGACCCGTGGGGTGACCCCACGGCCGGCGGGCCGAATCCTCAGTCGGCGACGGCGGAATAGGCCAGGACCTTCTGGATCCTGACCCGGACGAGCAGTTCACCCGGAACACCGTTGCGGGTCCCGAACTCCTCGCCCCGCTCCGCACCCATGTACCGCGCCCCGATTCGTGTCGCCCAACGCTTCACCTCGGTGAGGTCCTCCGACAGCTCCGCCCTGCCCTGCAGCACGACGAAGTCGAACGGGGGTCGGTCGTCGTCCACGCACAGGGCGACCCGTCCGTCCCTGGCCAGGTTCTTTCCTTTCACCGTCTCCTTCCCGGTGTTGAAGACCACGTCGTCGCCGTCCAGCAGGAACCAGATCGGCGCCACATGGGGGCTGCCGTCGGCGCGAACAGTGGAGAGCTTTCCTGTGCGGGTGCCGTGCGAGACGAAGGCTCGCCATTGGTCCTCGGTCATCTTCTGTGCCATGGCTCCATCCTGCTTGCCCGCGAGGCGACTGTGGTGAAGGCTGGCTGATCGGAACCTCCAGCCAGGGGGGAGCGTTGGCACGGGGAGAGAAGGCCATGACACAGAACACGGAGCTCGGCTGGCTACTGGACGACCTGGCCGGGCGCATGGAGCACATACGGCACGCGCTGGTGCTGTCGACCGACGGGCTGGTGACCAGTACGAGCACGGGGCTGCGGCGGGAGGATGCCGA
The DNA here is from genome assembly GCF_040650555.1 of Streptomyces sp. NPDC048664. Taxonomy (NCBI): domain Bacteria; kingdom Bacillati; phylum Actinomycetota; class Actinomycetes; order Kitasatosporales; family Streptomycetaceae; genus Streptomyces; species Streptomyces sp. NPDC048664. The sequence goes on from NZ_JBEZHK010000002.1 coordinate 91,604, forward strand.
GCATCTGGCCGCGGTCTCCTCGGGGTTGCACAGTCTGGCCAAGGGGTCGGGGCGCCACTTCGGCGCGGGCCAGGTGCGCCAGACCATGATCGAATTCGATGACGCGATCCTGTTCGTCACCGCGGCCGGATCGGGGAGCTGCCTGTGCGTGCTCAGCGCCGCCGAGGCCGACATCGGCCAGATCGCCTACGAGATGACACTGCTCGTGAACCGCGTCGGCGAGCACCTGGCCGTGGAATCACGCGAGCGGGAGCACACGCCCATCGTGGACCAGTGAGAGGGGCGCCCCATCGCACAGGCCTCTCTGCGGGCACGGAACGCACGGCCCGCGTCGACACCCCTCCCGACCTGCGGCGAAGGGCTTCGCAGGAGAGTTGTCCACAGGCCGGAACGGGATTCAACGGATCCGGCTACGGTTTTTCCGAGGCGAGCGCGACCGGTGCTCGCAGCCGACTCCACGGGGGAGAACCGCCATGTCCGGACACACGATCACGTGCACGCACACGACCATCTCCACCGCCCGCGATGACTCCGACGGGGCACTGACGGGATCCGCAGTCCCTCGGTCGTCTCTGTCCCTGGGCGGTGCGGCGCGCGAACTCCAACTCAAGAAAGGGGAGTTGGAGCTGGCGATGCATCTCGGACAGGTGCGCGGTGCTCCCGGCGGCACGGCGGGAGGACGCCGGATCGCTCGCGCGGAGATCGATCGCGTGCGCGGCCAGGAGGGATTTCCCGACAGGCTCCGAGGGCGGCTCAGGACAGTGGGCACTCAGGAGGGAGCGGCCCTGATCGACGTGGCGCCGGCCAGGTTCACCCGCCTCGGACGTCTGGGACTGGTGGTTCCCGTGAAGTGGTACCTGAACCGCTATCGGGCCGTGGTGTGGCTGTACCTGGCCGAGGAACTGCAGGAGTTCGCCGCGCAGGAGGCGAACGAAGGGCTGCTCACCGGCAGGACACCCAAAGGCCTGCGGGAGCAGCTGGCGGAGGGCCTGGACCTGAGGCCCCGCAACTGGCGAGGGCGTCACCTCGGATTTCAGCTGCGCCAGACGCGCGACCCCTGGGCGCGGGCCGCGGTGGTGGCCTCCCTGCTGGATACGGGGCAGGTGGAAGCCGTCGTCCCCGACCCCCGCGAGCGCGCCGAACTGTCTCGTCTTCGCCCCCCGCCCCTCGTGAGCGTGCCACCGGACTCACCGGCCGCACGCGTCGTCGAAAGCGTCACGACCGCTCAGGACCCGGACGAGATCCGATGGTTCGTCGCCGACCTGGAGCGGACACTCGACGAGGCGCGCCGGCACCGGTCGGCGACGGGGACCCCGCCCCCGGCGCGGCACGACCGGGCAACGGCAGGCCGGACGGATCCCCGACCGGGGCCCACCCCACGGGAATCCAGGGGGCGGGCACTCCTCTCGCCACGAGACGTGCTCCGGCGACTTCGTGGCAGACGCGCCTGACGGGAGTCGACGCCGTCCCCGACGGCTCTCGCCCGCCGTCCGCGACCGTGGTCACCGTTCCAGTCGGCGGAAGAGACCCTCCTGTACGACCGTGACGAGCAGGCGCCCCTGAAGGTCGAAGATACGACCACGGGCCAGACCCCGGCCCCCCACAGCGATCGGCGACTCCTGCTCGTAGAGCAGCCACTCGTCCGCACGGAACGGCCGGTGGAACCACATGGCGTGGTCCAGCGACGCCATGTCGAAGCCACGCGGCCCGTACAGCGGCTCGACGGGGATGCGCACGGCGTCCAGAAGCGTCATGTCGCTCGCGTACGTCAACGCACAGGTGTGCACGAGGGGATCGTCGCCCAGCGGGCCGACGGCCCGCATCCACACAGCGCTGCGCGCCTCGCTGTCCTCGATGTCCTCGGCGTTCCAGCGCAGCCGGTCCACATAGCGGATGTCGAACGGCTGACGTCGCGCCATCCGCTCCAACGCCTCGGGCAGCGCGCCGAGATGCCCTCCCACCTCCTGCGCCACCGTCGGCAGCGACTCGGGGTGCGGGACCTCTCGGGCAGGCGGCAACTGGTGCTCGAAACTTCCCTCTTCGGGCTTGTGAAAGGAGGCGGTCAGATTGAAGATCGTCCGACCCTGCTGTACCGCCGTGACCCGGCGGGTGGTGAACGACCTTCCGTCACGGACGCGTTCGACCTGGTACACGATGGGCATGCCCGGCAGGCCCGGGTACAGGAAGTACGCGTGCAGCGAGTGCACGGGCCGCTCGCCGTCCGTCGTACGGCCGGCCGCCACCAGTGCCTGGCCGGCCACCTGGCCTCCGAAGACCCGCTGGAGGGACTCCTGCGGGCTGCGGCCGCGAAAGATGTTGACCTCGATCTGCTCCAGGTCGAGCAGGTCGACAAGCCTCTCGGCGGGATTCGTCATGAAGCGGGCCCTCCTGTGCTCACAGCTGGCCGACAGCGGTGACCCGGACCACCGCACGGCCCTCCGCGTCCGAGGCCGTGAGGTCGATCTCGGCACTGATGCCCCAGTCGTGGTCGCCGTCGGGGTCGGCGAACGCCTGCCGGACGCGCCACAAGGCGTTCTCCGGTTCCTCCTCGATCATCAGCAGCTTCGGGCCGCGGGCGTCGGGGCCGGTGCCGAGTTCGTCGTACTCGTCCCAGTACCGGTCCATGGCCGCACCCCAGGCGTCGGCGTCCCAGCCCGCCTCGCCGTCCATCTCGCCGAGCTCCTCCACGTGGTCGAGCGCGGCCAGCTCCACGCGGCGGAACATGGCGTTGCGCACCAGGACGCGGAAGGCGCGCGCGTTCGCGGTGACGGGCTTGACCTCGTCCGCCTTCTCCTGGGCCTGCTCGGCCGTCAGCTCCTCCGGATTGGCCAGCTGTTCCCACTCGTCCAGCAGGCTGGAGTCGACCTGGCGCACCATCTCGCCCAGCCAGGCGATCAGATCCTCCAGGTCGTCGGACTTCAGGTCGTCCGGAACCGTGTGGTCGAGGGCCTTGAAGGCGCTCGCCAGGTAGCGCAGCACGATCCCCTCGGTGCGGGCGAGCTCGTAGTAGGAGACGAACTCGGTGAAGGACATCGCCCGTTCGTACATGTCCCGGATCACCGACTTCGGCGACAGCGGATGGTCACCGACCCACGGGTGGCTCTTGCGGTACGTGTCGTACGCGTGGAAGAGCAGCTCCTCCAGCGGTTTGGGGTAGGACACGTCCTGGAGCCGTTCCATGCGCTCCTCGTACTCGACACCGTCCGCCTTCATCGCCGCGACGGCCTCACCGCGTGCCTTGTTCTGCTGGGCGGCCAGGATCTGCCTCGGGTCGTCCAATGTGGACTCGACCACCGAGACCATGTCCAGGGCGTAGGACGGGGACTCCGGGTCGAGCAGCTCGAAGGCGGCCAGCGCGAACGTGGACAGCGGCTGGTTGAGCGCGAAGTCCTGCTGGAGATCGACCGTGAGGCGCACGACACGCCCGGTGGCGTCCGGCTCGTCGAGCTTCTCGACGATGCCGCCGTCCAGCAGCGAGCGGTAGATCGCGATCGCCCGTCGGACGTGCCGCAGCTGCTGCTTGCGCGGCTCGTGGTTGTCCTCCAGCAGATGGCGCATCGCATCGAAGGCGTTGCCCGGGCGGGCGATCACCGACAGCAGCATCGTGTGGGTCACCCGGAAGCGGGAGGTGAGCGGTTCGGGCTCGGAGGCGATCAGCTTCTCGAAGGTGTTCTCGGTCCAGCCCACGAAGCCTTCCGGCGCCTTCTTGCGCACCACCTTCCGGCGCTTCTTCGGGTCGTCACCCGCCTTCGCCAAGGCCTTCTCGTTCTCGATGACGTGTTCCGGCGCCTGCGCCACGACAAGGCCCGCCGTGTCGAAGCCGGCCCGTCCGGCGCGACCCGCGATCTGGTGGAACTCACGGGCACGCAGCGTGCGCACCCGGCTGCCGTCGTACTTGGTCAACGCGGTGAACAGCACGGTGCGGATGGGGACATTGACGCCGACACCCAGCGTGTCCGTCCCGCAGATCACCTTCAGCAGACCTGCCTGGGCGAGCTTCTCCACCAGGCGCCGGTACTTGGGCAGCATCCCGGCGTGGTGCACACCGATGCCGTGCCGCACGTAACGGGAGAGGTTGCGGCCGAACTTGGTGGTGAACCGGAAGTTGCCGATCAGCGCGGCGATCTCGTCCTTCTCCTCCCGGGAGCACATGTTGATGCTCATCAGCGCCTGTGCGCGCTCCACCGCCTGCGCCTGGGTGAAGTGCACGATGTACACGGGGGCCTGCCGGGTGTCCAGCAGATCGGTGAGCGTCTCGGTGAGCGGGGTGAGCCGGTACTCGTAGGACAGGGGCACCGGACGGGTCGCGGAGCGCACCACCGACGTGGGGCGCCCGGTCCTGCGCGTCAGGTCCTTCTCGAACATCGAGACATCGCCGAGCGTCGCCGACATCAGGATGAACTGCGCCTGCGGCAGCTCCAGGATCGGGATCTGCCAGGCCCAGCCGCGGTCGCCCTCCGCGTAGAAGTGGAACTCGTCCATCACGACCTGGCCGACATCGGCCCTGCTGCCGTCGCGCAGCGCGATGGACGCCAGGACCTCCGCCGTGCAGCAGATCACCGGCGCGTCCGCGTTGACGGAGGCGTCGCCGGTGAGCATGCCCACGTTCTCCGTCCCGAAGAGCTTGCAGAGCTCGAAGAACTTCTCCGACACCAGAGCCTTGATCGGCGCCGTGTAGAAGGTGACCTCGTCCCGGGCCAGCGCCGCGAAGTGCGCGCCCGCGGCGATCATGCTCTTGCCGGAGCCCGTGGGCGTCGACACGATCACGTTCGCCCCCGAGACAGCCTCGATCAGCGCCTCCTCCTGGTGGGGATAGAGGGTGAGCCCGCGCTCCCCGGCCCACGACTCGAAGGCTTCGTAGAGGGCGTCGGGGTCTGCGGTCCGCGGGAGCTGATCGATGAGGGTCACGCCCCCATCTTGCCTGCCCCGGCACCGGATGCGGGAATCGGATGCCGCCCCGAAGATCGCGAACGCTACGCTGTGTCGCCGGCAGGACATCGGCACTACCGGACAACTGAACAGCGCGACAAGAGGAATGGGGCGGGAAGCGGCCATGATGGGACCAGCACACTCACTGTCGGGGGCCGCGGCCTGGCTAGGAGTGGGGGCGGCCGCCGCGGCGGCGGGCCACCCGATGCCCTGGCCGGTGCTCCTCGTCGGCGCACTGATCTGCGCGGGCGCCGCGCTGGCTCCAGATCTCGACCACAAGGCGGCCACCATCTCGCGGGCCTTCGGCCCCCTCTCCCGCTGGGTCTGCGAGATCGTGGACAAGCTGTCCTACGCCGCCTACAAGTCGACCAGAAAGCCCGGCGACCCCCGCCGCAACGGTGGCCATCGCACGCTCACCCACACCTGGCTGTGGGCCGTCCTGATCGGGGCGGGCAGCTCCGCCCTGGCCATCACGGGCGGCCGGTGGGCGGTACTGGCGATCCTCTTCGTCCACATGGTGCTGGCGATCGAGGGCCTGCTGTGGCGGGCCGCGCGCGGTTCGAGCAGCGATGTGCTGGTGTGGCTGCTGGCCGCGACGAGCGCCTGGATCCTCGCGGGCGTGCTCGACCAGCCGGGCAACGGGGCGGACTGGCTGTTCGCCGCGCCGGGCCAGCAGTACCTGTGGCTCGGACTGCCCATCGTTCTGGGCGCTCTCGTCCACGACATCGGGGACGCGCTGACGGTCTCCGGTTGCCCGATCCTGTGGCCGATACCGCTCGGCCGCAAGCGCTGGTATCCGCTCGGGCCGCCGAAGGCGATGAGGTTCCGGGCCGGCAGCTGGGTGGAGCTGAAGGTGCTGATGCCGGTGTTCATGCTGCTGGGCGGAGTGGGCTGCGCGGCGGCGCTCAACGTCATCTGAGGACGCGCCCGGCGGTCCGACGGCGTCAGCCGGACAGGCTGTCCTCGTCGACGATGTGGACGGCGGCCTCCTCGGCGGAGGCCGCCGCGCCGTCGATGCCCACATCGGTGGCGACCAGCCCGTTCTCCTCGTCCTCGTGCACCCCCTCGTTCGGGGCGACGAGGCGGCCGGAGCGGGCGTCGCCCACCTCGGTGTCCAGCGGCTCGCCCTCACCGTCGAGCCAGTCGCCGATGTCGTCACCGTCCGGCACCGCGATGTCCGGGTTCTCCTCGGCGAGACGCTCGTCCAGGGTTTCACCGCGCCGGCCTTCGTCGGCGGTCACGCCCACGTGCTCCACCGCCCAGGGCCGCTCCGGTGGCGACCAGCCGCGGTCGAGCGGGTCACCGACCCCGTCGGAAACGAGGGTGTCCTCCGCGTCGAGCAGCCCCGCGTCGTCCTGCACCTCGGATCCGTCAGGCTGGTAGACGTCGTCTCCCCAGCCGTCGGTGCTGTTCACGGGAACCTCCATCTGGTGGGACGAACCGGGCGCCGCCACCCCGGTGCCACTTCCAGACTTCCACTTGGCGATGGCACCGCGCAACGGCAGCCGCCGCGGGGAAGGCCACCGCCGGTGGCCGACCGGGCCTCGCGGCTCGGGACGGGGCCCCCGCGACCGGACGGCGGATGAGCGCGTGTCCGCCGTCGGACCGACGTCAGCCGTGCCAGGAACGCCACAGCGCCGCGTAGGGCCCGCCCGCGGCCACCAGCTGGTCATGGCTTCCCAGCTCGCTGATCCGCCCGTTCTCGACCACAGCGATGACATCCGCGTCGTGCGCGGTGTGCAGCCGGTGTGCGATCGCCACGACCGTGCGCCCGTCCAGGACGCGGGCCAGGGAGCGCTCCAGATGGCGGGCCGCGCGAGGATCCAGGAGGGAGGTCGCCTCGTCCAGGACCAGTGTGTGCGGGTCGGCCAGGACCAGCCGGGCCAAGGCGATCTGCTGTGCCTGGGCGGGGGTGAGCGCCAGGCCGCCGGAACCCACCTCGGTGTCCAGGCCGTCGTCCAGGGCACGGGCCCAGTCGTCCGCGTCGACGGCGGCCAGCGCCGCCCACAGCTCGGTATCGACGGCGTTCGTCGTGCCGCTCCGTCCCGCCGCGCGGAGCCGGTCGTGGGAGAGGGCCAGCAGCAGGTTGTCCCGCAGGGAGCCCACGAAGACGTGGTGCTCCTGATTGACCAGGGCCACGTGGGCGCGGACGTGCTCGGCGGGCATCCGGGACAGCTCCGCGCCACCGAGGGCGATCCGGCCCTCACGGGGCGTGTAGATACCGGCGAGCAGTCTGCCCAGCGTGGACTTGCCGGCGCCCGAGGGCCCGACCAGGGCGACCCGGGTGCCGGGCGGCACCGCCAGGGACACCTCGTGGAGCACGTCGACCCCGGCGCGGTAGCCGAAGCGCACCCTGTCGGCCTCGACGTCACGCCCGTCGGGCGTGAGCGAGGCGTCGCCCGCCTCCGGCTCGATGTCCCGCACGCCGACCAGCCGTGCCAGCGACACCTGGGCTACCTGCAGCTCGTCGTACCAGCGCAGGATCAGGCCCAGCGGCTCGACCAGCATCTGCGAGATCAGCGCGCCCGTCGTCAGCCGTCCCACGTCGATCCAGCCGTGCAGGACGAAGAACCCTCCGATGATCAGGACCGACGCCAGAACCGTGATGTGTGTGATGTTGAAGACCGGGAAGAGCACCGACCGCAGCCACAGGGTGTAGCGCTCCCAGGCCGTCCACTCCCTGATCCGGCGGTTGGACAGGGCGATGCGCCGGTCGCCGAGGCGGTGCGCCTCGATGGTGCGCCCCGCGCCGACGGTCTCGGCGAGGACCGCGGCGACGGCCGCGTACCCCGCGGCCTCGGAGCGGTAGGCCGAGGGTGCCCGTCGGAAGTACCAGCGGCAGCCGAGGACCAGCAGCGGCAGGGCGAGGAGCACCGTGGCGGCGAGCGGCGGCGCCGTGACGGTCAGGCCGCCGAGCAGGAGCACCACCCACACCACGCCGATCGCCAGCTGGGGCACGGCCTCCCGCATCGCGTTGGCGAGGCGGTCGATGTCGGTGGTGATGCGGGAGAGCAGGTCGCCGGTCCCGGCCCGCTCCAGGACGCCGGGCGGGAGCGCGACCGACCGTACGAGGAAGTCCTCGCGCAGATCGGCGAGCATCCGCTCACCGAGCACGGCGCCCCTCAACCGCACGAGCCCCACGAACACCGCCTGGACGGCCAGGGCGAGGACGAACAGGCCGGCCGTACGCCCCAGGTGCGGCGCGCGGCCGCCGTCCGAGACGTGCTGCACGACCGAACCCAGCAGATACGGGCCGGCCATCGAGGCGACGACGGCGACCGTGTTCACCGCGACGAGCACCAGGAAGGCCCGGCGGTGGCGGTGGAGCAGTTCGGCCGCGTAGGCCCGGACGGTCGTGGGCGTCCCGACGGGCAGGGTGTTCGCCGTCGTCGGGGCCGCCGGGTCGTACGCCGGTGGGGCCACGCCGATCATGCCGTCTCCTCGATCTCTTCCCGTGCGGCCGGCGCCCGGCCGGAGGGCACGTCGTCGGTGAGCGCGCCGCCTCGCACGGCGGTCTCGTCGTCGCTGCCGCGGGTCACGACGGCGCGGTAGCGGGGCTCGGTGTGCACCAGCTCGTGGTGGAGGCCCACCGCCGCCACGGATCCCTCGTGCACCAGCACGACCCGGTCCGCATGGTCCAGGAGCAGGGGCGACGAGGTGAACACCACCGTCGTGCGGCCCGCACGCAGCTCCCGGACGCCCTTGGCGATGCGGGCCTCCGTGTGCGAGTCGACGGCGGACGTCGGCTCGTCCAGCACCAGCGCCGGCGGGTCCGTGATCAGCGATCTCGCCAGTGCGAGCCGCTGACGCTGTCCACCGGACAGGGACCGGCCGCGCTCGCTGATCGGTGCCCGCATCGGATCCCCGGTGGTCGGCGACGCCTGGGAGAGCGCGGCGAGGACGTCCTCGCACTGTGCGGCGGCCAGCGCCTCCTGGACGCCGACCCGGCCGGAGCGCGGAACGTCGAGCAGGTCCAGCAGCGCGCCGGACAGCAGCACCGGGTCCTTGTCCTGGACGAGGACGGCGGTCCGCGCCGAGTCCAGCGGAAGCTCGTCCAGCGGGACACCGCCGAGAAGCACGGAGGCGCCCGCCTGCGCCGGATGGCCGCCCAGCCGTTCGGCGAGCGTGCCCGCCATGTCCGGATCGCCGCAGACCACCGCGGTCAGCCGCCCCGCGGGAGCCAGCAGCCCGGTCGCCGGGTCGTACAGGTCGCCCTCGGGCGCGTCGGCCGCGCGGGACCCCTCGGAGTCGGTGGCGCGCTCCATCGACAGCACCCGGGCCGCGCGCCGGGCGGACGGCCGGGAGAAGGAGTACGCCATGGCGATCTCCTGGAAGTGCTGCAGAGGATAGGCGAGCAGCATCACCGAGCTGTAGACGGTGACGAGTTCACCGACGGCGATCCGGCCGTCCTGCGCGAGCTGCACCCCCCGCCAGACGACCGCGATCATCAACAGCCCCGGCATCAGCACCTGGAGCGCCGAGATCAGCGACCACATCCGGGCGCTGCGCACCGCGGCGCCCCGGACCTCCTGCGAGGCCCGGCGGTAGCGCTCCAGGAACAGCTCCTCGCCGCCGATGCCCCGCAGGACCCTCAGCCCCGCGACCGTGTCCGAGGCCAGCTCGGTGGCTCGGCCCGCCTTCTCCCGCTGGGTGTCCGCGCGCCTGGTGGCGCGGGGCAGCAGCGGCAGTACGGCGAGGGCCAGCACCGGCACGCCGACCGCGACGATCACACCGAGCGCGGGCTGGTACACGACGAGCGCGACGCAGACCGCCACCACGGTGAGCGCGGCCGCGCCGAAGCGCGAGACAGCCTCCACGAACCAGCCGATCTTCTCGACGTCGCCGGTGGACACCGCGACGACCTCGCCGGCCGCGACCTGCCGGGTCAGGGCGGAGCCCAGCAGCGCGGTTCTGCGGGCGAGGAGTTGCTGGACCCGCGCCGCGGCGGTGATCCAGTTGGTGACGGCGGCCCGGTGCAGCATGGTGTCGCCGAGTGCGATCCCCACCCCGCACAGCAGCAGGAGCCCGCCCGTCTGGAGGAGCAGTCGACCGGAGCGTGCGACGACGGCCTGGACGGCGAGGCCGACGCAGAACGGCAGCACGCAGACGGACAGGAAGTGCAGCAGTCCCCAGGCCAGGGCCTTGAACTGCCCGTCGAGCTGGTTGCGGCCGAGCCACCACAGGAGCCGCGGACCCGAGCGCGCGTCCGGCACGCCGGGATCGCGGTACGGAAGGTCTTGAATCTGCATGGAGTCCCCGTGGCTCGATGTCCGTCGACGGACGGAGGCAGGGTGCGAGGACGGGCCCGGGCAGCGCCCACACACGTCCGCGAACGCCTCAGCAATCCGTGACAGCGTCGCGCCGGAACGTGGCCGTACGCAAACGGTTTTCCGCCCGCCCAGGGCGCCGCGGCGGTGGACGCTCCGTCGTCAGCAGCGCCCGTCGTGTCCCCTCGCCGTGAAGGGGTCGCCGCCGTCGATCAGTGTGGTGAGCAGAGTGCCGAGCGCGTCACGCTGTTCGCCCGACAGCGGAGCGAGGATCTCCTCCGCGGCGGCGCGGCGCGCTCCGCGCAGGGCGCGCAGCGCCGCACGGCCTCGTTCTGTGAGCTCGATCCGGATCACCCGCCGGTTGGCGGGGTCCGGGACGCGGCGCACCATGTCGTGCGCCTCCAGCCCGTCGACCAGGGTGGTCACCGCTCGCGGTACCACTTCCAGGCGCTCGGCGAGATCCGCCATCCGGGGCGGGGAGCCGAAGTGTGCGAGGGTGCGCAGCAGCCGGGACTGAGCCGGGGTGACGCCCAGATCGGACCGCTCCAGGTGGCGCTTCTGGATGCGGTGCACGCGGCGGGTGAACCGCAGCAGCTGCTCGGCGAGAAGGCCGTCGGGATCCGGGGTGGTCATGCGGGAACAATATCAGGACCCCGCTCATTGTGAGTATAGGTAACAATGAGCTAGGATCCGTATCCGACGCTCTTCCCTCGTCCTCCCCTCACCACCGTAGGAGCCCATGCGTCCCGACCGAGCAATCTGGACCCCCGACCCGGCGACGACCGACGCGACCGAGCGGCCGCGGCAGGTGCGCCGCATCCTGCGACTGTTCAAGCCCTACCGCGGCCGCCTGGCGACGGTCGGCCTCCTGGTGGGCGCCGCCTCCCTCGTGTCCGTCGCGACGCCCTTCCTGCTCCGGGAGACCCTGGACGTCGCCATCCCGCAGGGGCGCACCGGACTGCTGAGCCTGCTCGCGCTCGGTATGATCCTGAGCGCCGTGGTCACCAGCGCCTTCGGCGTGCTGCAGACCCTCATCTCCACGACGGTCGGCCAGCGTGTCATGCACGATCTGCGCACCGCCGTCTACGGGCGGCTGCAGCGCATGTCCCTCGCCTTCTTCACCCGCACCCGCACCGGAGAGGTCCAGTCCCGCATCGCCAACGACATCGGCGGCATGCAGGCGACGGTCACCTCCACGGCCACCTCCCTGGTGTCCAACGTCACCAGTGTGGTCGCCACCATCGTGGCGATGATCGCTCTCGACTGGCGGCTCACCGTCGTCTCCCTGCTCCTGCTGCCGTTGTTCGTCTGGATCAGCCGTCGGGTGGGCAACGAACGCAAGAAGATCACCACGCAGCGGCAGAAGCAGATGGCCGCCATGGCCGCCACGGTCACCGAGTCGCTCTCCGTCAGCGGCATCCTGCTCGGCCGCACCATGGGCCGCGCCGACTCCCTCACCGCGTCCTTCGGGCGCGAGTCCGAGAGCCTCGTCGACCTCGAGGTGCGGTCGAACATGGCCGGACGCTGGCGCATGGCCGTCATCACCATGGTCATGGCCGCCATGCCCGCCGTGATCTACTGGACGGCCGGTGTGGCGCTGAGCCTCGGCGGCGCGGCGATCTCCATCGGCACCCTGGTCGCCTTCGTCTCCCTCCAGCAGGGGCTGTTCCGCCCCGCCGTCAGCCTGCTGGCCACGGGGGTCCAGATCCAGACCTCGCTCGCGCTCTTCCAGCGCATCTTCGAGTACCTGGACCTGCCCATCGACATCACCGAACCCGCCGACCCCGTCCACCTCGACCAGGTCAAGGGCGAGATCCGTTTCGAGGGGGTCGAGTTCCGCTACGACGACAAGAGCGGCCCGACACTCGCGGACATCGACCTGACCGTTCCGGCCGGCGGGAGTCTGGCGGTGGTCGGCCCCACCGGTTCCGGAAAGTCCACGCTCAGCTTCCTGGTGCCGCGGTTGTACGACGTGACGGGCGGGAGAGTGACGCTCGACGGCGTCGACGTACGGGACCTGGACTTCGACACGCTCGCGCGTGCGATCGGCGTGGTCTCCCAGGAGACCTACCTCTTCCACGCCTCGGTCGCCGACAACCTGCGCTTCGCCAAACCGGACGCCACCGACGAGGAGCTGTACGCGGCGGCGCGGGCCGCCCAGATCCACGATCACATCGCCGCACTGCCCGACGGGTACGACACCGTCGTCGGTGAGCGGGGCCACCGCTTCTCCGGCGGGGAGAAGCAGCGGCTCGCCATCGCGCGCACCATCCTGCGCGACCCGCCGGTGCTCATCCTCGACGAGGCGACCAGCGCGCTCGACACCCGCACGGAACGCGCCGTCCAGGAGGCCATCGACGCGCTGTCGGCCGATCGCACCACGCTCACCATCGCCCATCGGCTGTCCACCATCCGGGGGGCCGACCAGATCGTCGTCCTCGACTCCGGCCGTACGGTCGAACGGGGTACGCACGAGGAACTGCTCGCGCTGGACGGCCGGTACGCCGCACTGGTGCGGCGAGACGTCCGACTGGAGCCAACAAGATGACGATATGTCAGATTGATGGCCATATGCGGGTTACCGTGCCCGCATGCAGACGAACTCTCCGCCGCAGACGCAGTTCCGGCTGACGCGCCGGGGCCGGGCCGCCCTCCTCGCGATCGGGGCCGTGGTGGCGGCCACCGCCGTGGCCGTGCCGCTGCTGATCCTCGAGCACGAGAGGGAGACCCGTGTCTCCCTCGTCATCCCCGAGGGCTGGCGTGCCGGCACGATCTACCGGGCCATCGACAAGGCGCTCCGCCTGCCGCCGGGTTCCACGCGGAAGTCCCTGGCCAAGGCCCATCTCGACCTGCCGAAGGCCGCGCGCGGGAATCCCGAGGGCTATCTCTTCCCGGCCACCTACCCGATCCATGAGAAGGAGACTCCCGAGTCCCTGCTCAGGTACATGGTGGACACCGCGAGGAAGAGGTTCAGCCGCGGCAACGTCACCGCGGGTTCCCAGTACAACCCGATGAGCGCCTACCAGACCGTCACGATGGCGAGCATCGTGCAGTCGGAGGCCGCGACCACGGAGGACATGGGAAAGGTCGCCAGGGTCATCGTCAACCGCATGAGACGCGGCATGCCGTTGCAGATGGACTCCACCCTGAACTACGCGATGGACCGCTTCACCCTGGACACCACCATGGCCGACACGCGGATCACCAGTCCCTACAACACCTATCGGCGCACGGGCCTGCCGCCGACCCCCATCGGCAACCCCGGTGCGGACGCGCTGCACGCCGTACTCAATCCGACGCCGGGCAACTGGCTGTACTTCGTCACGGTCAAGCCCGGCGACACGCGGTTCACGGCGACCTACGACGAGCACCTGCGCAACGTCCAGGAGTTCAACCGGCTGCGTGCGAGCGCGTCACCGCGGCGGTGAGCATCGGCGCCGCGCCGATCATCCGACCGGCTCCTCGACCGCCGTGACCCCGGCGGGCTCGACGCGTTCGGCGGCCAGCAACCGCCTGATGTCCCGCACCGCGGCACGTCCCGCGCGATTGGCCCCGATCGTGCTGGCCGACGGGCCGTACCCGACCAGATGGACGCGCGGATCGGAGACCACCCGAGTCCCCTCGACCCGAATGCCTCCTCCCGGCCCGCGCAGCCGCAGCGGGGCCAGGTGGTCGACGCTCGCGCGAAAACCGGTCGCCCACAGGATCACATCGGCGTCCACGTGCCGGCCGTCGGCCCAGTCGGCACCGTCCGGCACGATCCGGTCGAACATGGGCAGCCGGTGCAGGACGCCGTCCGCGATCGCCCGCCGGACCGCGTCGGTCAGCGGCAGGCCGGTGACCGAGACCACGCTTCGGGGCGGCAGCCCCTGCCGCACCCGCTCCTCCACCTGCGCCACCGCGGCCCGCCCGACCGCCTCGGTGAACGGGCCCTCCCGGAACACCGGTGGGCGCCGCGTCACCCAGGTGGTCGCCGCGGCGTGGGGCGCGATCTCCATCAGGTGCTGCGTCCCGGACGCACCACCCCCCACGACGATCACCCGGCGGCCGGCGAACTCCTCGGGACCCGGGTACTGGGCGGTGTGCAGCTGACGTCCCCGGAAGGACTCCTGGCCCGGATAGCGCGGCCAGAAGGGCCGGTCCCAGGTGCCCGTGGCGTTGACCAGCGCCCGCGTCGACCAGGTGCCGGCCGACGTCTCCACCAGCAGCCGCCCTCCCGTGCCCTCGCGCACCGCCCGCACGTCGACCGGGCGCCGCACTCGAAGATCGAACATGCGCTCGTAGGTCTCGAAGTAGTCACCGATGACCTCGGACGACGGCCGCGCCGGATCGGCGTCGGTCAGCTCCATCCCGGGAAGCGCGTGCATGCCGTGCACCTTGCCGTACGTCAGCGAGGGCCAGCGGAACCGCCAGGCGCCGCCGGGCCCGGGGGAGCGGTCGAGCACCACGAAGTCGCGGTCCGGCTCGAAGCCGGTGCGCCGCAGGTGGTAGGCGCTGGACAGCCCGGCCTGGCCGGCCCCGATGACGACGACGTCGATTTCTCGCACCCCGATGTGGTTCACGATTCCACCAACCCGGTCGGGGCCGCAGATCTTCCCCGGCCTGCTCGTGAGCGGTGCCCTGTGCCGAGCGCTCCGTGAAAGGCGCCAGGATGGAGGGATGTCCGATGCATTCAGCACACGTGTCCTGAACGTCGCCTCCGGCACCTCGGAAGCGGTCGTCGACCTCACCCACGAGTGCGAGACCTTCCTCCGGGAGGTCGCGCGAGGACGCGACGGCCTCCTGAACGTCTTCGTGCCGCACGCCACGGCCGGTGTCGCCGTCATCGAGACGGGCGCCGGCAGCGACGACGACCTCCTCGCCGCACTGCACACCCTGCTGCCCGCGGACGACCGCTGGCAGCACCGCCACGGCAGCCCCGGCCACGGCCGCGACCATGTGCTCCCGGCCCTCGTCCCGCCGCACGCGACGCTCCCGGTCGTGGGCGGCCGACTCGAACTGGGAACCTGGCAGTCGGTGTGCCTGGTGGACACGAACGTCGATAATGCCGAGCGGCGGGTGCGGTTGAGTTTCCTCGGCGGGTGATGCGCTTCGGTGGGACTGTATCGGCGAGGCCCGGCCGCACCGAACGACCCGTGGAGCGTTGAGAATCGCCCGCCTTGAGGCGGCCGATATCGGCTTCGAACATGTCGGTGCGGGTGACACGCGGGCCGCCCATGAGCTCGGCCGCTGCGGCATGCATCGATTGCAGGATCTTGCCTGGGGGAGTACCACGGCGGTGCGCCAGGGTCTGCTGCTGGCACTCCGCATGCTGGATCCCGAGTCGGAGCGTCCGTGGCCGTGCGGGTCGTAGTGGGCGTCCTGTCGACGTGCGCCCACCCGATGACGCCGACGCGGTCGATCCGGGAGCGGTGATCCGGCAAGCGCCGCAGTCCGTGACCCGCGGGTGGCCCATGCACCGGAGTCCCTCGCATCGCGCGAGGGGCTCCGGTGTGGCGTGACCGTGGCCCGGGGCCTACGAGGTGGCGGCTGCCGCCTCGTCGTCCGAGGTGGCAGCCGCCGAGTCGGTCCGCAGCGGTGTCCTCAGTGCGTAGGCGCCGGGACCGAGGCAGGCGATCAGCAGGAACGCCCAGCAGAACATGGCGGCCGGCTCACCCCCGTTGTCGATCGGGAACAGCGCGTTCGGCTGATGGACGCTGAAGTAGGCATAGGCCATGGATCCGGAGCAGATGACGGCCGCCGTGCTGGTGAACAGTCCCAGAGCCACCAGGGTTCCGCCTATGAGCTCGATGACCGCCGCCCACCAGCCGGGCCATTGCAGCGGGGAGACCGTGCCGCCGCCGTGGGCGCCGCCCAGGACTCCGAACAGGGACGCCGCTCCGTGGCAGGCGAAGAGGAAGCCGGTCACGACGCGGAACACCGCGATGACGACGGGGCGTATCGCGCGTAAAGCCGACGCGGGGGAGAAGTCCATGGGGGTCACTCCTCGGGGGTGGAGATCCGGCGTGGACCGGATTTTGAATTGCGCATGACATGAATGGTGTAGTCCCGGGACGCCGTCTCCACCAGTCGGCGACAGCTCTGGATTTCCTCTGAACGTGGAGGTGTGTGTCCCCGAAGCCGCACCGGCGCCGGCGGCCGGTGTGATCGCGTTACTCGAAGCGGGGCCACCGATCTCGCATGCATGTCAGCTCGAGTCGGTCGCGGCGAGACGGCAGTCCACGGCCACGACGCCCTCCACGCCACGGATCAGGCGGGCGGCCAACGGAATTCGGGCGGAGTCCCCGACGCGTCCGGTGATGGTCGCGACGCCGTCCGTGACCATGATGTGCACCGGCACCTCGGGTGCCACGAACAGGACATCGACGATCTCACGACGGATCTCGTCGGCGATGTCGTTGTCCGGACGCAGGAACACCTTCAGCAGATCGCCACGGCTGACCACGCCTTCGAGGACCCCCTCCGCGGTCACCACCGGAAGCCGTTTGACATGGCGCAGCGCCATGATGCGTGCCGCCTCGGCGAGCGCGGCATCCGCGTGGACGGTGACGGCCGGCGCGCTCATCACCTCCTCGGCGCAGACCGCGCCGGCCTTGGCGAGGTCGGGCAATCGGCGCAGCTGGGTGAAGCGGTCCGGGTCGCTGTCCCGAAACTCCTCCTTGGGCAGCAGATCGGCCTCCGAGACCACGCCGATCACCCGGCCGTCGCCCTCCAGCACCGGAAGGGCGCTGACGTGCCACTGCGCCATGCGCTGCACGATGTCCTTGAAAAGAGTCCTGCGGCCCACCGCTACGACGGCGCGCGTCATCACGTCGCCCACCCGGTGCGGGCTGCTGCACATGCTCTCCTCCTCGACTCGCTCTGCTTGGGCGCGGAATTCCACACCCGCACGTACCAGGCTCATCGCCTACCAGCGCATCACGTGCACAACCCATGGACAAGGGCCGATCGGCACGAATGGTGCGAGGGGCACGACGAGTGCGAGGTCATGGCCTGCCTGGGGCGAGACCTCTTCGAGCGGGTCGGAGAGCGTGTCAGACGCAGCCCGGCCGACCCTGCCAGGGGAAGACCAGCCGGACCGTCTCCCCAGGCTCGACGCAGAGCGCGCGATCCGGGAGCCGGACGTCGATGGGGGAGTGGTCGGAAGAGGGCACGGTGATCTCCAACCCTCCCTGCTTCAGGTGCAGCCGTACTCCCCAGTGCCCCCGGTAACGGAGGGCGAACTCGTACGACGACAACTCGGGGAGCGGCACGGGGTCGAGCCACAGTGCTCCACGGCGGGTCTCCAGCCCGGTGAGGCAGCGCTGGACGAGGTCGAGGGTGCCCGCCATGGCACCGAGGTGGATGCCCTCCCCGGTGGTGCCGCCCTGTACGTCGGCGACGTCGCCGCGCAGGGCCTCCTGGCAGTATGCCCACGCCTCGGCGCGTCGCGCCCGCGCCAGGACCCAGCCGTGGACGAGTCCACTGAGGGTGGACCCATGACTTGTGCGGGCCAGGTAGTAGTCGACGGTGCGCTGCCACGTGTCCTCCCCGATCCGATGGCCCAGACGGCTGAACAGGTCCTGGAGCTCGGAGGGTGAGAAGAGGAAGCCCAGCATCAGCACGTCGGCCTGCTTGGATGCCTGATAGCGGTTGACGCTGTCGCCCTCGGACTCCAGGATCCGGTCCAGACGGCGGATGTCGCCGTACCGCTTCCGGTAGCCGTCCCAGTCGAGTTCCTCGAGGTCGCCGTAGCCGCCGAACTGGCTGATGACGTCGTTGTGGAACGGCACGTGGAGTGTGCGGGACACGTCCTCCCACCGGGCGAGCTCACCGTGGTCCAGGCCCGTGCGCTCGGAGAGTTCCCGTCGGCGGGGTTCGGGCAGGGAACGGAGTAGCTGCAGGGTGCGGGTGAGCACCCAAGCCGCGGTGACGTTGGTGTACGCGTTGTCGTCGATGCCCGGATCGGACGCGCCGGGGTAGGCGTCGTGGTATTCGTCGGGCCCCACGACGCCGCGGATGCGGTGCCGCCCGACGCTCTCGTCGTACGTCGCGGAGTCCGCCCAGAAACGGGCGATCTGCAGCATCATCTCGGCGCCCACGGTGTGGAGGAACTCGGTGTCGCCGCTCGCCTCGCAGTACTGCCACACGTTGTAGGCCACCGCGGAGCCGACGTGCCACTGCAGCCGGGTGTGGTCGGGCACCCAGCGTCCTGAGCGCGGGTTGAGGTGGAGTTCCTGGGTCTCCTCCCGTCCGTCGCTGCCGCTCTGCCATGGATACAGCGCTCCCCGCCGTCCGATCGCCCGTGCCGACGCCCGCGCCCGGTCCAGCCGCCGGTGGCGGTAGCGCAGCAGAGCGCGGGACACCTCGGGGAAGTGCAGGTCGAGGTAGGGCAGGACGAACAGTTCGTCCCAGAAGACGTGCCCGCGGTAGGCCTCGCCGTGCAGCCCCCGGGCGGGTACGCCCACGTCGAGGTCCGCGGTGTGCGGCGAGAGGGTCTGCAGGACGTGGAAGAGGTGCAGCCTCAATGTCCGGCCCGCTTCGCCGGGGATGTCGAGATCGGCTCGCCGCCACAGCAGCTGCCAGGCCGTGCGGTGACTCGTCAGCAGGGCGTCGAAGCCGGGGGCGTCGCGGACGCGGTCGATCGCGGCCCGCAGAGGATCGCTGATCGCGGGGTCCCGGGAGGTGTGCAGGGCGATCGTCTTGTCGACGGTGGCGGTGCGGCCGGGCTCCAGATGGAGACGCAGGCTCTGGACGGCGCGCGGGAACGGGTGCCCAGTGCGGATCGGCACGTCAGCGGTCAGCCGGGCCGCCAGGCCGATCCGGATGTCCGAGGTACGCGTACGGCAGCGCAGCCACACCGTGTCCGGCGCGTCGGTGCCGCCGTGCACGTGGGTGAGGTGGCGGCCGTCAAGGTCCCGGTAGCGCGCCACGCCGGCGTTGCTGACGCCGCCGTCCAGCGCTGCCTCCACCTGAAGGTCCACGGCGTCACCCGCCACGGAGAACTCGGTGTGCAGTGCGGCGAGATGGGGGTCGGCCATGTGCACCAGGCGCTGCTGGCGCACCGACAGAACGAGGTCGTCGCCGAGGCCGTACCGGGTGCGGCGTTCGAGAATGCCCGAGGCAAGGTCCAGGACCTGGTGATGGCCGAGCACGGTGCCCGTGTCCGGAGTGAGCCACTGCTCCCCGGCGAGGCGGAAGCGCAGCGGCAGCCAGTTCGGGAGGTTGACCATGTCCTCGTTCTCGACGAGGCGTCCCGCCACCTTGGAGGTGAGCCGGTTGTAGCAACCTGCCGCGTACGTGCCTGGGTAGTGCACGTCGCCGGCGTCGCATTCGGGAAGGGCACCGCGAGTGGCGAAATAGCCGTTCCCCAGTGTGCACAGAGCCTCACGCAGCCGTTCGTCCGTGGCGTCGTAGCCTGTGTACGTCCAGGTCCATCCAGTCACGTCGAGTCCTCCCGTGGGCAGTCCCCCGGGTCGTGCACGACGGTGTCGGCGCTCGTGTGCCGATCGCGTCTTCCGCTGCTGCGAGGGAGGTCGGGACCCGTGGTCACATCCTCTGCGGCACCAGGGCGACAGGGCAGTCCGCGTGGTGCAGCAGCCTGTGTCCCACACGGCCGAGTTGCAGGCCGAGGTGGCCTTGTCGACGGCGTGCTCCGATGACGGCGAGGTCTGCGGCGGCGGAGCGTCTGAGCAGCACGCTGCGGGCCGGCCCCTCGACCGTGCTACGGCGCACCCGTACGTCCGGGTGCGCCGCCGTCGCTTCACGCAGCAGGGTGTCGAGCAGGTCGGCGGCCTGTTTCTCGTCCTCGCGGGACGACTCGCCGGTCGGCCGGCCGGCGGTCGTGCGGGCGGGGCGGAGCCAGGCACGTACGACGTCCAGGACGCACCCTCGGGCTTCGGCCTCCCGGAACGCGAACCGCACCGCCTCGTCGGTCGTGCCGGGGTCCCCGGCACCCAGCAGGACGCGCCCGTGTTCTCCGGTGATGGCGGACCTGTCACCGCGGACGACGATCACCGGCCCGTACGCCCGCGCGGCGACGGCCAGACCGACCGAGCCGAGGAGCAACCCCTTCAGCTCCCCGCGGCCCCGGGATCCGGTCACCAGGACAGAGGCGTTGTTGCCTTCGCGCAGCAACGCCGAGACCGCGTCCTCGGGCACCACGTCACCGGACACGTCCACCTCTGGTCGGCGTCGTCGCGCGCGTTCCGTCGCCACCGCGACGATGTTCTCCGCCATCACCTGCTCGGATGGACGATCGGGGCTGTTCGACGGGGTGACGCCTTCGTAGCGCGCCCACAGGGAGGCGTACACGAGCCGGAGCGGAAGGCCATGCCGAGCGGCTTCATCCGCCGACCAGTCGACCGCCGCGAGGCTCGACTCCGATCCGTCGACACCCACGACCATGGGCAACTCCGTCAACTTTCCCACCGCCTGTTGTCGGGCCGAGGAGTGTGTGGCTCGGCGGGCTCCATGCCCACGGTCGCACCCGCGACCCGGCTGCCGCAGAGGCGGATCGGCTCTCGTCGAGTACGTTCGGCCCCTGTCCGTTCACGAGCCCCCGCTCCCGGGGATGATTCGGCACGGTTCCGTCCGGTCGCCTCACATGGTGATCCGGCGCCCCGTGACGCTGAGCGGAACGATCCGGATCCACAGGTCACGCGACCCGCCCACCCACGGTGCGCTGTACGCGTGCTCCTCCAGTCGCCGTACGGCGGCAGGGTCCGTCACGGCGCGGGCGTTGCCGCGGACCAGGACGCTCCAGCCCTGACTCAAGGCCGTGTCGATGTGATCCACCTCCAGGGCCACCTGCGAGCCCACAGCCCGCGCCGGAGTCGCGTCGGGCTTCGTCCGGAAAGCGACCGCTCCTTCGACAAGGCTGTAGTTCACCGGGACGATCACCGGTCCGAAGCCGATGGAGACCGCAAGCCTTCCCACACCGTGCGTGGACAGCAGGTCCCGGCATTCCCGGGGCGTCAGATCGGTGAACTTCGGGTGGTGTCCGCCTTGCCCGAGCCCCGGCGGCAGGTCGACGTCGCCACCGGCAAGTTCCCGGACGGTGGTCTCCAGTGCTCCGGCCAGTCTGAGAAGCGAGGCCGCGCTGGGCGTGGCCGGGGCCTGTTCCTCCAGGTACTGCACGTAGCTGGAAGCCATGCCCGCCCGATCCGCGGTCTGCTCGCGGGACAAGCCGAGTTCCTGACGCCGTCGGGCGATCCGGCGTCCGAGGTCGCCCGCCGGGTGGCCCTTCACCGCGTCCTATGCGGGCTGTGCGCCCATGACCGTCACGTCCTTTCAGGGGGTTGCGTGGTAGTGCGGCCGGCCGCCGGCGACGCCGCGCGGTGACCGCTCGTTCGGTAGCGTGCGGGAGTCGTCGTAGCGGTAGTCGAGTTGGTCGATCACCGCGACCACGCCATCGATCTGCTTGCTCATCGAGACGGCGATCTCCGCCTCGCTCTTCCGCTCCAGGCGGCCGGCGAGGGTGACGACTCCTTCCACGACGAAGACGTCGACGGCCGTGGGCGCCAGCCGCAGTACGCGGACCAGCACGTCCTCCATCACCTGACCGCGAATCTCCGCGTCGGGCCGCAGGAACACCTGGAGCAGGTCCCGTCGAGTGACGATGCCGACGAGGCGGTCCTCCTCGTCCAGCACCGGGAGCCGCTCCACGTGCCGTTCGGCCATCGTGCGGGCGGCCTGGGCGATGGTCGCGTCGGCGTGCACGGTGACGGGCGGTACGGTCATCAGGCGCCCGGCGGTGAAAGCCGCCGGCTGAGTGGTCCGTGCACGACCTCGGGGCATCGGCTCGGCCGACCCGCGGTCTCTTGTCGACTCGACCGTCGCGAGTGCTTCCGACTGCCGGGTCACCAAGTCCGTCGCGGAGACGACGCCGATGACCTTCCCGTCCGTGTCGACGACCGGCAGGCCGCTGATCCGGTGGTCCGCGAGCAGCCGTGCGACCTCCTTGAGGGGAGTGGCGTACCGGGCTCGGACGACCTCCGTGGTCATCACGGAGCCGACCTCGTCGTGCTTCATGTCCGTGCTCCCTTCAGCGAAGTCGGCGCAGATACGGGTCGTGAGGCCTGCTCGGCACGAGGTGTACCCGTGCGTCGAGCGCGGTCACTCCGCCCGGTGCCGCCAGGCAAGCAGCGCCCGGTGCCCGGGCCGCTTCGGGTCGCACGCCCGGTCCGCCGCCATCGCCGCGGAGCGCGGGCTCGCCACGAAGAACCTCAGCCGGAGGCTTTCCGGGGACATGTCCTCGTAGAACTTCCGCACCTTCTCCTGATCACCAGGTGCTATGGGGCGGATGCACATGGTGCTGCCGTCCGTGAGCAAAGCGTGAACCGGACGCTGGGCGAGTACACCGTCCGTCATATCGGCTCCTCCCGAGCCTGTCGACGCTACGAGCATCCAGCGGACAGGGAGGCGGCGCATGGGCTGTCCGGGGTGCCGAGGGCGCCGATCGGCCCTGAACGGGAGTCGCGGAAGAGCGCCCGCGACGGCATGCCGGGAACACCGCACTCGCTCATGACCGCTCACGGCGGGGCGCCCCAACCTCGTCCACGGCATCGTCCCGGTCGCGGGTGAGCCGGTCGACGACCTCCACCACGCCGTCGACCCCCTCACACAGCAGCACGACGGCGGGGAGCAGGCTTGCGGGCTCCACCCTGCCGCTCAGCGTGACCCTGCCGTCGGTGACCTCGACGGTCAGCGACGAGGGCGGCAGGCCGAGCGCCACGACGACCACGTCCTCCAGAATCTCCTCCTGGATCGCGTGGTCCGAGCGGAGGAACAGCCGCAGTAGGTCGCCGCGGCTGACCACGCCGATCAAGCGGCCGTCACCGTCGACCACGGGGAGGCGCTTGACCTTCCACTTCTCCATCGTCCGTGCGGCTCGGACGACACTCCACTCCGGCTCCGCGACCACGGCGGGGCTGGTCATCAGTTCCCCGGCGGTGCTGCCGACGCCGCGCGAGGTCTGCCTGCGCAGCAGATCGGCCTCGGACACCACGCCAAGGGGCCGCTCATCGCCGTCGACCACAGGGACGGCGGTGATGTCGTACTCGTCCAGGACGCGTGCGATCTCCTTGAAAGCGGTGCCCGGTCGTACGCTCACGGCGGTCGGGGTCATCAGATCGCCCACGCTGCGGTGCCCCATCACCCGGCATCCCTTCTCGTATGCCGTCGGGACGGCTCCACCACAGGTCCGCACCGGAGCATCCCGGCGTGTCCCGGCGCTACGGCCGGTCGCCTTGGTCCACCTGGCGCTACGGCCCGCGCTTCGCGGAATCCGAACGGACCTCGCGCAGAACCTCCAGACGGCGTCGGTACTCCTCCTCGTCGATCTCCCCACGGGCGAATCGCTCGGCGAGCACCTGCTCCGGCCCACTCGCCCATGCGGCGTCGCGTGGGCCCGGGGAGCCGCGCCTGCTCGCGCGCACCAGGAGAACGACCACCAGGACGAGCACCACCCAGAACAGGATCGCTCCCGGCGACGCGACAAGCCAGGGCCATCCGTCCATGCCCCGATGGTTCCAGTGATACATGGCGGTTCACCTCCCACCCCCACGACTACTCACTGTAACTCCGGGACGTCCGTCACCGGGCACTGGACCGATGGTGGCCGAGCTGCTCACCGGGGTACCAGGCGCGGACCACGGCAAGGGCACAGTGCCGCGCCTCGGCGGAAGAAGGGGGCCGATTCGTCCCGAACGTGCCCGGCCGGCCCTACCGCGAGCACGCCGCGCGCCACAGCCTGGACTCAGCCGCCGTCGAGGCGGCCGACACGACGTACGACCGGCGCCGCCGGCGGCGGCACACGGACACCGCCACCGGATGCCGAAGGGAGCCTCCGGTGATCGCACCTCTCTTGGACACGCCCGCCGTCACGGCTCTGATCGAGGATGCCGCGGCCGCGCCGTCCCTCCACAACGCGCAGCCCTGGACGTTCCGATTCCATCGTGACAGCGGCAATCTGCGACTGCACGCCGACCTGGAACGCGCCTTGCCCGAGACGGATCCGCATGATCGCGGCCTGCATCTGAGCTGTGGTGCGGCTCTGTTCAACCTCCGCGTGGCTGCCGTGGCGTCGGGCCGGGAACCCGTCGTCCGGCTCTTGCCCGATGATTCCGACCCGACCCTCCTGGCCGAGGTGGACCTCACGGGCAGGGCGGCGTCCGACGACCCTCTCGCCGTGTTCGGGCCGGCGATCCGCCGCCGCCACACCAGCCGGTGCCCGTTCCTGGAGGACGACATACCTGTCGTGTTGAGGGACGGACTGTGCGTGGCGGCTGACCTCGAGGGAGCGCGGTTGGTGTTCCCCCACGCCTGGCATGTGCAGTCGGTACTGGATCTGGTCCACGACGCCGAATGCCAAGAGGCGTGGGACCCCGGTGTGCGTGACGAGACCGTGCAGTGGGTGAGAACGGAGCCCTCCGGTGGCGAGGGCCCGGCTCCTGACGGGATTCCCGCCGAAGCGCTCGGTCCCGGCCAGTGGGGAGCGACCTCGCCCGTTCGTGACCTCACCGCCGGCCGTCCGGTGGCCGGTCGGGGCTGGGCACCGTTCGAAAAGCACCCCCACATCGCCTTGCTGGGCACCGCCTATGACCGGCCGGTGGACTGGCTCCGGGCGGGGCAGGCCCTGGAACGAGTCTGGCTGCAGGCCACGGTGGACGGGCTCGTGGCCTCCTTGACCTCCCAGCCACTGGAATGGCCCGAACTCCGGTGGGCGGTACGCGACCCGAACTCGGCCATGGCGCACGTACAGATGGTGATTCGCCTCGGATACGGGCCGACAGGGCACCCCACACCCCGACGGCCCTTGGACGAAGTACTCGACATTCTGTGACCCGGACGGAGCCGGGGAGCGCGCAAGCCGTACGAGCCCCGGGCGCGTAAGGAGTGAGGAACATGCAGCACCGTACCGTCAGCGAAGTGATGACACACGGTGTCGTCACGGCACGTCCTCACTCGTCCTTCAAACAGATCGCTCAACTGCTGAGCGACAACGGAGTCACGGCCGTGCCGGTGGTCGACGACGACGGGCACCCCGTCGGTGTGGTGTCGGAGGCGGATCTGCTGCGCAAGGCGGCGAGTCTGCCCGATCCGGAGGGACGGCGGGTGGGGCACCGGCTCAGCCTGGACGAGGTGGCACGCGCCGGCGCCGAGACCGCGGAGGCGATGATGAGCGCGCCGGTGGTGACGGCACGGCCCGGCTGGAACGTGGTCGAGACCGCTCGGACCATGTACGGCCACAAGGTGAAGCGTCTTCCGGTGGTCGACGACGTCGGAAGGCTCGTCGGGATAGTCAGCCGAGCCGACCTGCTCAGGCCCTTCCTGCGCAGCGACACGGCGATCAGCGACGAGATCCACCATGACGTGCTGATCGGGACACTCGAGCTTCGGCCGGGCACCGTCGGCGTCGATGTCCGCGACGGCACGGTGACCCTGACCGGCCGGGTCGAGACGCGGTCCTCGGCCAGGCTCGTCGAGCGCCTGTGCCGCTCCGTCGACGGCGTGGTCGCCGTCCGTCAGTCGCTCCGTTACACCCGCGACGATCTCGGCCCCGGCCGGGAGTCGTCCCCCTCTCATGAGGCAGGAGACCGTCCTCGCGGGGCATCCGCGAACCGCGGTCCACGACGGGGCCGGGTCGGAGGATCCGCGACATGAAAGTCACCGATGCGATGAGCGCTCCGGCGGTGGTCGTCTCACCCCGGACGTCTTTGGCCGAGGCCGCCCGGCGAATGGAGGAGTGCGCGGTGGGGTCCGTCCTCGTGGTCGAAGGCGGGTCGCTGCGGGGTATCGCCACCGACCGCGACCTCGTGACGCGGGGGCTCGGCCGCGGACTCGACACGCAGACGCCGATCGAGGCGGTGATGTCGCCGGCGGTCGTCTCGGTGAGCGTCACCGACGACATCCATGTGGCGTATCGGACCTTCCGTCGATCAGGCGTGCGCCGCCTGCCGGTCCTCGACGAGCGCCGGGTCGTCGGCATGCTGACGGTGGACGACCTGCTGCTGGACGTCTTCCAGCGAGTGGCCGACCTGCTCGGTCCGGTCGCCTGGAGCATCCTCGAAGAGCCCCCGGGGCCGCCGACGGCCGAGGCTCGCGCCAAGGCGCGCGAATCGACCTGATCCGGGGCCGGGGAGGACGAACGTCGTCGGCGCGTCATCCACCGCGGTGGATCGGGGCTCTCGGCGCCCGCGTCGGCCCTGGGACCGCCTGGCCTTTCGATCAGCGCCGGGGCTCCGAGACCACGCGGCCACCCGGCACACCCGTCGCCGCTGTGATACGCGCTGGTCGGCCCACTGCCCCGGAGCCCTGACTTCCCCTGACCGCGCGGTCGCTCAGGTGGCCTTCGAACGGACGATCACGACGGGACAGTCCGCGTGCTGCGCGACCTGGTGGCTGACGGATCCCAGAAGAGCTCGGGCGAAGCCGCCTCGCCCGTGGCTGCCCACCACAAGGACTTCTGCACCTTCCGCCGACCGCAGCAGCACCTCGGCCGGATTGCCACGGACCAACAGGGTCCTGACCCTCGAGGCGCCCTCACCGCCCAACACGTTGGCCAGCTCCTGAACCAGCTCCTCACGGGCGTTCTCCTCGTCCAAGGTGGCGTCGACGACCGGCCCGGACCAGCCGTACATACCTGGCAGCTCCCACGCTGCGACGGCATCCACGCGCGCGCCGATCAGCTCGGCGTACCGGGCCGCCCACCGCAGCGCCTCGTGCGAAGACGGCGAACCGTCGACGCCCACCACGACGCGCGGATCCGGGGTCGTGCCGTCCATACCCTCACCTCTCAAGCGGATGCTGATGCTCGTTGACTCCACGCTGCGCGACTCCACCGGAAGCGGCGCCCTGCGCAGCACCCGGGGGGATGACGTCGGGGTACGGACCTCGCCGCAGCGGTGGGCGGAGGCTGAACCGAGGGCGGTGGGAAAGGCACGGAGAGGACGCCAAGCCCGCGAACCCGGCGCGTTCCGCCTTCGGACGTGGATTCTCACAGGGTGTCATGCAGTTCGACCGTCCTCACGGAGACACACGTGAGCAGACCACCAGGTGGGGCAGGCGTGCCGGAGGTTGCGGCGCGTGGCATCCGCGGACGGGGCAGGTCGCCCCTCACACTGACCGAACGAGCCGCGTCGCATGCGGGACACATGACCCGGCTCGCACGCTACGAGTTCGGGAGGCAGACCGGTGACCGAGTCCGTCACCACCGTGGTGATCGGTATCGGCAATGAGTTCCGGCGGGACGACGGTGTCGGGCACGCCGTGATCGCGTTGCTGAGGGAGCGCGCCGCCGCCGGCGCACTGCCGCCGGGCACCGTGGTGCGGGAGTGCGACGGGGATCCCGGCCGGTTGATCGAACTGTGGCGGGGCGCACACCTGACGGTGGTGGTGGACGCCTGCTTCCCCTCTCCAGCGCATCCCGGTCGAGTCCACCGGTGGCAGCCCGCACCGGCCTCCTCCATGTGGCGAACCGGCGCCTCGGGACGTCACAGCACGCACGCACTCGGGCTTGCCGAAACCGTGGACCTCGCCCGAGTTCTGGGGCGAGGCCCCGGCCGCCTCATCGTCTACGCGGTCGAGGGAGCCGACCGGTCCCTGGGCACCGGGTTGACGCGATCGGTGGCGGAGGCGGTGCGGCCGCTGGCGAAGATGGTCGAGCGGGATGTCGTGCGACAGGCCGAGGCCTGCCGAGACGGGCCGCGCGCTGTCTGATCCGCCCAGTGCAGGCGCCGCGCAGGGTCAG
Organism: Streptomyces sp. NPDC048664; assembly: GCF_040650555.1. Lineage (NCBI taxonomy): Bacteria > Bacillati > Actinomycetota > Actinomycetes > Kitasatosporales > Streptomycetaceae > Streptomyces > Streptomyces sp. NPDC048664. Next base: position 119,531 of record NZ_JBEZHK010000002.1, read on the forward strand.
AGGTCCGGGCGGGCCCCACTCGCCCGTCGGACGGGACGCGACGCACCGACCTGATCCAGCCATCCATCGAACCTGACGGGTTGTCAGTAGGCTGCTCGGGGACTTGCTCGGTGGCGTGGTGCCATGACGGATGCCGAAGTCCAGTCCTCCGGGGCGGGCGGTAGGGATCGAGAGGAACGACGATGACCGATGCCGGGAACGCCGGAGCGGCTCTCGACGGGCAGCCTGCGGTGGTACTCCACCGCGAGGCCCTCCACTCGCTGGTGCGTGTCCTCAAACGACGTGGCCGTACGGTGATCGGGCCGACGGTTCGAGATCAGGCGATCGTCCTCGGTGAACTGGAATCCGGCGACGATCTGCCTCACGGCTGGGGCGTCGAGTTGGACGCGGGGCGGTACCGGATCCGCCGGCGAGTCGATACGGCCGTGTTCGCGCACAGCGCGGGGCCCCAGTCCTGGAAGCCGTTCCTGCACCCGCAGCGTGTCCGCCGATGGACGGCCGATCGAGATCCGGACGGCGAGGTGACAGTGCACGAGGAGGAGCCGCAGAGTGTGTCCTACGCCTTCCTCGGGGTGCGGCCCTGCGATCTGCGGGCCATCCGCATCCTGGACCGGGTGATGATCGGGGGCCGTTTCAAGGACCCTGCCTACGGCTCCCGCCGCGCTGGAGCATTTCTGATCGCCGTCGAGTGCACGGAACCCGGGGCCACCTGCTTCTGCGTCTCCATGGGCTCGGGACCGGCTGTCGACATGGGCTACGACCTCGCCCTCACCGAGGTGCTGGACGACGCCGGACACCGGTTCCTGTGCCGGAGTGGGAGCGAGGAGGGGAGTGCCGTGCTCGCCGAGCTCCCGCGGCAGCCCGCCGACGACGTCACGCGCGCCGCGGCGGTCGATGCCGTGCGGATGGCAGCCGAGCGGATGGGCCGCGCGATGCCGCCCGTCGACCTGCGGACGCTGATGCGCGACACGCTCGAAGCCGACCGCTGGGACGACGTCACCGCCCGCTGCCTGAACTGCGGCAACTGCACCATGGTCTGCCCCACCTGCTTCTGCACCACCACCGAGGACGTCAGCGACCTGAGCGGCGACCACGCCGAACGCTGGAGCCGCTGGGACTCCTGTTACGACCTCGACTTCACCCGGTTGCACGACGGGCCCGTCAGGGCGAGCCAGCGCAGCCGCTACCGCCAGTGGTTGACACACAAGATCGGCACCTGGCACGACCAGTTCGACAGTACGGGATGCGTCGGCTGCGGGCGCTGCATCGTCTGGTGCCCGACCGGCATCGACCTCACGGAGGAGGTCCATGCCCTGCACCGGGAGGCCACGCAGAAGGGAGCGCCGGGATGAGCCCGCGGACGGACCCCGCCCCTCTGACCGGGATGCTCACGGACCTTCCCGTGGAACACCGCGACCTGCTCATGGGTCTCGCGCGCGAGGTCGACCATCCCGGCCGCGTCCGGCTCTTCGAGGAGGGCGGGGCAGCCGACCGCTTCTGGATCGTCCGGACGGGGTCGGTCGCCCTCGACATCCAGATCCCGGGCCGCGGACCAGCCGTCGTCGAAACCATCGGTCCCGGCGGCCTGCTGGGATGGTCCTGGCTGTGCCCGCCGCGCGAGTGGCATCTGGGCGCCGAGACCAGGAGCCCCGTGTCGGCCTGGGAGTTCGACGCCGGAGCGGTCAGCCGCACGTTCGCGGGGCACCCTGAGTTCGGATTGGCGGTCGTCATCGTCGTCGCCCGGACGATCGGGGACAGACTGCGCGCAACCCGCACCCGGCTGCTGGACCTGTACGGACCGCAGACAGGACACCCGATGCCATGACCCTCGTGCCGCTCATCCATCGCGTCGTGGACCGGCACCGGGAGACGGCGGACACCGTCACACTCGACCTCGAGCCGACCGGGAAGCCTTTGAGTCCCTTCGCGCCGGGCCAATACGCCATGGTGTACGCCTTCGGCGTCGGTGAGATCCCCGTTTCCGTGTCCCGCACCAGCGAGAACGGGCGCCTCACCCACACCATCCGCTCGGTCGGTGCCGTGTCGCGTGCCCTGTACGCGCTCCGGGCGGGCGCGTCGGTCGGCCTGCGTGGCCCGTTCGGCACGAGCTGGGGCCTGTCCGCCGCACGGGGACGTGACGTGCTCGTCGTCGCCGGAGGCATCGGACTCGCCCCGCTGCGCCCCCTGATCCACGCCGTCCTGGCAGAACCCCACGAGTACGGGCGTCTGGACGTCCTCGCCGGAGCACGGACCCCCGACGATCTGCTGTACCAGTCTGAGTCTTCCTCCTGGGGCAGGCCCTTCAGCGCCGTCACGGTCGACAGACCCACCGGTGCGTGGAACGGCCGGGTCGGCGTCGTCACCACCCTGCTCGACGAGGCGCGGTTCACCCCTGCGGCCACCACCGCGTTCGTGTGCGGCCCCGAGGTGATGATCCGCGCCACCGCCCGGGAGCTGGTTCATCGAGGGGTGGGCCGGGATCACGTCCGGGTCTCCCTGGAACGCAACATGCGCTGTTCGACCGGCCACTGCGGTCACTGCCAGCTGGGGCCCCTGCTGCTCTGTCGCGACGGGCCCGTCGTCGGCTACGACACGGCCGAACCACTGCTGACCGTAAGAGAACTGTGAGATGACCGACACCGCTGCGTCCTCCGAGCGCCCCCGCCCCCGGCTCGGCGTGTTCAAGTTCGCCTCGTGCGACGGTTGCCAGCTCACCCTGCTCGACTGCGAGGACGAGCTGCTGGCTGTCGCCGACGAGCTGGACATCGCCCACTTCCTCGAGGCATCCAGTGACGTCGTGCCCGGCCCTTACGACCTCGCCCTGGTCGAGGGCTCGATCTCCACTCCGGAGCACAGGGAACGCATCCGTCGCGTCCGCGCCGCGTCCCGGTACCTCGTCACCATCGGTGCCTGCGCCACCGCCGGAGGAATCCAGGCCCTGAGGAACTTCGCCGACGTGACGGAGTACGCGCAGACGGTCTACGCCCGCCCCGACTACATCGAGACCCTCGCCACCTCCACCCCGATCTCCGCTCATGTTCCCGTCGACTTCGAGCTCCGCGGCTGCCCCATCGACCGCGCGCAACTCCTGGAGGTCATCACGGCCTTCCTCGCGGGCCGCGAGCCCGGAATCCCGAACCACAGCGTCTGCTTCTCCTGCAAACAACGCGGCAACGTCTGCGTCCTCGTCGCTCACGGCACCCCCTGCCTGGGGCCGGTCACTCACGCGGGATGCGGAGCCCTCTGCCCCACCTACGGACGCGGCTGCTACGGCTGCTACGGCCCCGCCGCGACCACCAGCCTCCCCGCCCTCATCCCCGTTCTGCGCCACGAGGGCATGAACGAGCAGGCCATCGAGCGATTCCTGCACACCTTCAACGTCACCGCCTTCACCGCGGCGGAAACGGAGGACCGGCCGTGACCGAGCCCACCGCCGCATCACGCGTCCTCCGCATTCCCACGCTGACCCGTGTGGAAGGCGAGGCCGCCCTGCATCTGCGGATCGTCGACGGCACTGTCACCGAGTCCCGGCTGAGGATCTACGAACCCCCTCGGTTCTTCGAGGCCTTCCTTCGCGGGCGCGCCCACACCGAGCCCGTCGACATCACCTCCCGTATCTGCGGCATCTGCCCGGTCGCCTACCAGCTGAGCGCCTGCCGTGCCGTCGAGGACGCCTGCGGCATCGTCGTGGACGGCCAACTGGCCGCCCTGCGCCGCCTGCTGTACTGCGGCGAGTGGATCGAGAGCCAGACCCTGCACATCCATCTGCTCCACGCGCCCGACTTTCTCGGCTACGACGACGTGATCGGCATGTCACGCACACAGAAAGTCCACGTCGAGCGAGGGCTGCGCCTGAAGCAGACGGGCAACGCCATCCTGGAACTGCTCGGAGGCCGAGCCATCCACCCCGTCAACGTCCGCCTCGGCGGATTCCACCGCGCCCCCGCTCGACCTGAGCTCCGTCCCCTGGCGGAGCGCCTGCGGCACGCGTTGGACGACGCCTGGGACACCGTGCGCTGGGTGGCCGGCTTCGACTTCCCCGAAGCCGAGTGCGACGCCGACCTCTTCGCTCTCACCGAGCCCGGAACCTACGCCATCGAGTCAGGCGTACCCACGGTCCTTCCGGCCGACGCCGCCCTGCCGTCGTACACCTTTCCCCTCCGTGCGTTCCAGGACCACGTCACCGAGACGCAGGTGCCGCACTCCACCGCCCTCCACTCCCGGCTGGACGGGCGCAGGCACCTCACCGGCTCCTTGGCCCGCTATGCCGTGAGCGGTCACCTGCTCTCCCCGCTGGCCCTCCAGGCCGCCCGGGAGGCCGGATTGGGAGACCCTCCACTGGCCTCCGGCGCCCTCCGTGGCGAGATCTGCCGGAATCCCTTCCGAAGCATCCTCGTCAGGGCCGTGGAGGTGCTGTACGCGGTGGAGGAGGCACTACGGATCATCGACGAGTACGAGCCGCCGCCGCACCCGCACCTGGAGGTGCCTCCTCGCGCCGGTGCCGGGCACGGCGCCACCGAGGCGCCGCGCGGCCTGCTCTACCACCGCTACGACCTCGATCCCACCGGAAGTATCGGACAGGCATGCCTCATCCCGCCGACCGCACAGAACCAGGGCGCGATCGAGGCGGACCTGCGTGCCACGGTTCAGGCGGCCCTCGCACGTGGGGAGTCGTCCGACACCGAGCTCGCCGCCCTCTGCGAGAGGACAATCCGCAACCACGACCCCTGCATCTCCTGCTCGGCGCACTTCCTGGACCTGGACATCGATCAGGCGTCGACCGACCCCCTTCACGGCGGGAACCCGTGACGACTCGGGACTGCTCGGAAGGGGGAGCTGAAGCGACCCCGCGAGGAGCGCACGCACGCCGCCCGGACCGGCGAGGAGACCGCCGGGTGTGTCGGTGGCGGTAGGGGTGCCTCCTGAGCGATGCTCCATTCCGGTCGCCCCTCGGGTGTGGCCCGTACGGCCCTGTCCGGCGCCCCCGGCTTTGGCGGAGGGTGGTTCGCGCACCCCGCACGCACGTCACCTCGTACGCCGACCCCGCAGGGAAGGGACCACCGATGTCCGTCGACACGCACCAGGCGCCCGGCCCGCCGGATCAGGAAGAGCTGAGGTCTCTGGACGCGCACTGGCGCGCCGCGAACTACCTGGCTGCCGGACAGATCTACCTGATGGCCAACCCTTTGCTGACCGAACCCCTGCGCTCCGAGCACGTCAAGCCGCGGCTGCTGGGTCACTGGGGGACGTCTCCAGGCTTGAACCTCGTGTACACCCACCTCAACCGAGTCATCAAGGCCCGCGGTCTGGACGCCCTGTGCGTCTGGGGCCCCGGCCACGGTGGACCCGCCGTGCTGGCCAACTCATGGCTCGAAGGGTCGTATTCGGGGACCTATCCCGACGTCACCCGGGACGCGGCCGGCATGGTCAGGCTCTTCAAGCAGTTCTCCTTTCCCGGCGGCGTCCCGAGCCACGTCGCGCCGGAGACGCCCGGCTCGGTCCACGAAGGCGGCGAACTGGGCTATTCGCTCTCCCATGCCTACGGCGCCGCCTTCGACAACCCCGGCCTGCTGGTCGCCTGCGTCATCGGCGACGGAGAGGCGGAGACCGGACCGCTGGCCGCCGCCTGGCACTCCAACAAGTTCCTCGACCCCGTGCACGACGGAGCCGTGCTCCCCATCCTCCATCTGAACGGCTACAAGATCGCCAACCCGACGGTGTTGTCCCGGATCCCCGAGTCCGAACTCGACGACCTCCTGCGCGGCTACGGCCACGACCCGATCCACGTCACCGGCGACCGCCCCGAGGCCGTCCACCGTGTGATGGCTCAGGCGATGGACACCGCGCTGGACCGCATCGCGGCGATCCAGCGTGGCGCGCGTGAGGACGGGGAAGACGGCCGGCCCCGCTGGCCCGTCATCGTGCTGCGCACCCCGAAGGGCTGGACCGGCCCGAAGGAGGTCGACGGCCTGCCGATGGAGGGCACCTGGCGTGCCCACCAAGTGCCGCTGGCCGCCGTACGCGACAACCCGGAGCATCTGCGGCAGCTGGAACAGTGGCTGCGCTCATATCGGCCGGAGGAGCTGTTCGACGAACACGGCGTTCCACGCCCGGAGGTTCTGGCCTGCGTCCCCGAGGGCTCCCGGCGCCTGGGCGCCACCCCGCACGCCAACGGCGGTCTGCTGACGCGGGAGCTTCCGCTGCCCGGACCGGAGAAATACGCTGTCGGCGTCGACAAGCCGGGCGCAAGCCTGCACGAGCCCACCCGTGTCCTCGGCGCCATGCTCCAGGACGTCATGGCGGCGACCGCCGAACGGCGCGACTTCCGGCTGGTGGGCCCCGACGAGACCGCCTCCAACCGCCTTCAGGCCGTCTACGCGGCCAGTGGCAAAGCCTGGCAAGCAGACACTCTCGACGTGGACGAACACCTCGACCCCCACGGCCGGGTGATGGAGATCCTCTCAGAGCACACGTGCCAGGGTTGGCTGGAAGGCTACCTGCTGACCGGCCGGCACGGACTGTTCTCCTGCTACGAAGCCTTCGTCCACATCGTCGACTCGATGGTCAACCAGCACATCAAGTGGCTGCGCACCACACGCCGCCTGGACTGGCGTGCCCCCGTCGCCTCCCTCAACTACCTTCTGACATCGCACGTCTGGCGTCAGGACCACAACGGCTTCTCCCACCAGGACCCCGGCTTCGTCGACCACATCCTCAACAAGAGTCCCGAAGTCGTGCGCGTCTATTTCCCGCCGGACGCCAACACTCTGCTGTCGGTGGCCGACCACGTGCTGCGCAGCCGCGACTACGTCAATGTGATCGTGGCGGGCAAACAGCCCTGCTTCGACTGGCTCCCGATGCAGGAAGCGAGGGTCCACTGCGCGCGCGGAGCGGGCATCTGGGAGTGGGCCGGCACCGTGGACAGCTCTCGTGAACCGGACGTCGTACTGGCCTGCGCGGGCGACGTTCCCACTCAGGAGGTCCTGGCCGCCGCCCAGCTCCTGCGGCGCCATCTTCCCGAGCTCGCCGTGCGGGTGGTCAACGTGGTGGACATCGCGCGGCTCATGCCCGGCGAGCAGCATCCGCACGGGATGAGCGACTTCGAGTACGACGGGCTGTTCACCCCGGACAAGCCGGTGATCTTCGCCTACCACGGGTATCCGTGGCTGATCCACCGCCTCGCCTACCGGCGCACCGGCCACCGCAACCTGCACGTGCGCGGTTACAAGGAGATCGGAACCACCACCACTCCGTTCGACATGGTCGTCCGCAACGAGGTCGACCGCTTCCGCCTCGTGATGGACGTCGTCGACCGCGTCCCAGGCCTGGGCGTCCGCGCGGCCGCCGTACGCCAGCACATGGAGGACGTCCGGCAACGCCACCATCTGTGGATCCGCGAGCACGGTGTGGATCTGCCCGAGGTCGCCGACTGGACATGGGACGGCTGAGCAGGTCCTCCGGCCCGGTCCGGGACACGCTCGGAGTCCCGGACCCAGTCGAGAAACAGGCGCACAGTGCGCCCGCCGCCGCGTCGTGGGGTCCGCAGTCGTGCCCGGTGGGGCCGGCCGTCGACCTCTCGATGCCCGGTGAGCTGCGGACATGGCTCGCGTGGTGGACCCGTTGTCCGCAGAATGGTGGTGTATCCGACTGCCACGCGGGCCGCACCCGTACCGGGTGGCGGCGCCGCATCCGCGAGGCGGGCGCTCCGCGCCCGGGAGGCGACATGCACCATCGAACAGTCGAGGAACTCATGACGCGCGGCGTCATCCGGGCGCGTCCCGACACGCCGTTCAAGGACCTCGTCAGGTTGCTGGAGGAGAACGGCGTCACCGCCGTACCCGTGGTGGACGAGCTCGACCGGCCGATGGGCGTGGTGTCGGAGGCCGATCTGCTGCGCAAGAGCGCGGACCAGGCCGATCCGTCGGGGAGGACTCCGCTTCCGCATCTGGAGGCCTGGGAGCGGGCGAAGGCCGAGGGGGCCCGGGCCGAGGAACTGATGTCCGCCCCCGCGGTGTGCGCACGACCCGAGTGGACCGTTGTCGAGGCCGCCCGCCTCATGGAGACCCAGCACGTCAAGCGCCTTCCGGTGGTCGACGAGGTCGACCGGCTCCTGGGCATCGTCAGCCGTGGCGACCTGTTGAGGATCTTTCTTCGTAGGGACGAGGGCATCCGGGAGGAGATCACCGGGGACCTGTTGCGACGCACTCTGGGCCTCGATCAACGGGATGTGACCGCGGAGGTCCGCGAGGGACGGGTCACCCTCGCGGGCACCGTCGAGTGCAAGAGCCTGATTCCCGTCATCGAGCAGTTGTGCCGGGGCGTCGACGGCGTGGTGTCGGTCTCCGGGGATCTTGCCTATCGGAAGGACGACTCCGAAGGGTCACCCATCGGAGCTTGAGTGCGGTGGCCCGCCGCCGGCCGGCCCGCCCCGTCCGTTGCCCACCCGCCCCAGCCATCCCCGCTGTCATGGGCCCAGTACTGCCGCTACCGGGTAGCCGTGTCGCGCGTGGGGTCGAACTCGACGTCCACCACGCCTTCGATCGCTCTGACCAGGCGTGCCGCCACGGGGACGAGGGAGGTGTCACGGAACCGCCCGGCGAAGGTCACGACTCCGTCGTGCACCTCGACCCGCACCTCCGACGACAGCGGGGGGACGAGGTACGAGCCGATGTCCTGCCGCACTTCCCGCGCGATCTCCTCGTCATCGCGCAGGAAGACCTTCAGCAGGTCGCCGCGACTGACGATGCCCGCCAGCAGACCCGCGTCATCCACCACGGGCAGTCTCTTCACCCGTTCGCGAGCCATGACGCCCGCAGCCTCGGCGAGGGTGCAGTCGGCCCGGACCGTGATGGCGGGGGACGACATGAGGTCACCCGCCGTGAGGGCACCGGCCTTCGCCACGTCGACGGGCCGTCGCAGCCGGAGATATGCCTCCTCGGGCTCGTCCCGAAGCTCCTCCTTCGGCAGGAGATCGGCTTCCGAGACCACACCGACCACCCGGCCCTCGCCCTCGATGACGGGCAGGGCGCTGACTCGTCTGTCCTGCAGCAGCCGGACGATCTCCTTGTAGGGGGCCCGACGGCTGGTCGCTGCGACGGCCCGGGTCATGACATCGCCGACAATGCGGGCAGTGCCGTACATGGTGACTCCGTGAGACCTCGACGGGGATTCGGCGCACCTCCCAGAGTGCGCCGGAACGTGGGTGAGGGCCAGGGCCGCCTGGCCCTCGTGTGACGCGTCCGGCGTGTGGACCGGGTGGAGGGCCGGCTGGTCTCCGATGGGGGTCGTGTGGCCCCTGACCCGGTTCGGACGCTGGCGTCACGGTGGCAGGGGGATCCCCTTTCCCGGAGGCGGAGATCATGTCCCGAACCATCACCGTGGCTCTCGACGCCTCGCCCGAGAGCCGAGCCGCGGGGGAGTGGGGCGCACGTGAGGCCCTGCTGCGTGGGCTGCCCCTCAAGCTCGTGCACGTCAGGGAGCCGACTCACAGGTTCGTGGCGAGGAACCCCCTGCTGGACCCCGAGATCTACCAACCCTGGGCCGAGCAGCTGACGCTCGAGTCCGCCGAAGGACTCCGGCTTCGTCACCCCGGCGTCGAGGTGACCACCGAGCAGCTGACCGGTGCCGTGGCCGACGTCCTGTGCGAGGCGGCGGCCCTCGCCGAGCTGCTGGTTCTCGGCTCGCGGGCCTTCGGCGGCCTGGAGGGGTTCATGGTCGGCTCGGTGAGCCTGCGCGTCGTGGCCCGCGCGGAACGGCCGACGGTGCTGGTGAGGGCCGGAGAGCAGGCCGCCGACGAGCACAGGATGGATCCGATGGGGGTGCCCTCCGCCACGGCGCCGTTCCGGCCCGTCGTGCTGGGCCTGGACATCGATCACCCGCACGACGCCTTGCTGGAGTTCGCCTTCGACGCCGCCGCGCGCCGCAGAGCTCCGCTACGGGTCGTCCACGCCTGGCCCGAGCCCCCGACCGCCCTGCACGGCTTCCACGGCGACACCGGGTTCGACGATTCCCTCAGACGCGGACAGGCCACCCTCCTGGGGAAGCTGCTGCATCCCTGGCGGCGGAAGTTCCCCGACATCGAGGTCATCGAGGTCAGTCGGTGCGGGAGCGCCGCCGGGGTTCTCGTCGACGACTCCCGTGACGCCTCCTTGGTGGTCGTCGGCCGGGGTGTGCGCAAGAGCCCCTTCGGCGCGCACATCGGCCATGTCGCGCACGCGGCCCTGCACCACGTCGCCGCACCTGTCGCGGTCGTCGCACACGGCTGACCGCTCCCGCGCGGAACGCGGCTGCCTGCCCCCGGACGCAGTCAGCGAGGGCCCGATCGTCCTGGTGCGTTCGTGCGTGCGTGCGGTGAGCGACCCGCAGGAGGTGCGGTCGCGGTCGGGTCCGACTCCGCCGAGCGGATGCCCGTCACCAACTCGGGCCGGATGCGCACCGTCTGGTCCGTGCCTTCACTTGGCATCCAGGGGCACAACAGCTGCCGGGCGTAGTCCAGTTCGGCCGGGTCGGCCACTGCTCGGGCATAGCCGACGGCCACCACGCTCCAGCCCAGATGGGTGTCAGGGTCGATGGCGTCGGCCTCGTAGGCGACCACCACACCGATGTTCTCCCCGTCCCCCGCGTGAGATGCCGGAACCGTGCCCTCGCGGGTGCGCAGCACGATGTCCCCGCCGCACAGGATGTGATTCACCGGATGAACGGCGGGAAGAGCATGCCGGGTGAAGACGATCCTTCCCAGGGACACACTGCCCAGCAACCGCAGTGCCTCGGCAGGGTCGAGGTCTGTCCACTGGTGGTGCCGCGGGGTGTGGGTACGAGGCATGGCCTGCTTCTTCGGGACGGAGTGACGGGCTTCCCGCGGGCTCCGGGTCGGTTCGTGAGCGCCGGCGCGCGATGCGGGCGGAGGGCGTTGGGGAGGCCAGTGCCGGATCCGCCTCCACTGTCGCCCACCACGCACCAGCTCTCCAGTGCCTGTCGGGCCCGATGGGGACCAGAGGTCCCCCTCACCCGCTGAGGACGGCAGCGAGGTCGGTGCCGTCCCCTCCCGGCGGCGCACTCTCCTGGTGCCGGCACCGCTCGCCCGATCCGCTATCTTTGCATACTGCAAAGGTGAGGGAGGAGAACAGGTGAGCGTCGTACCGACACCCAGGGATGCGCAGCACGCGCCCAGCGGTGAGGCCACGGGGACCGTCACGCCGGCACCGAGGCTCGCGGGGCTGCGTCTCGCGTCGTGGGGTGTGATGGCTCTGGCCGTGGTGGTCGGAGGGGGAGCGGGCGCGGGCTCGGTGGTCTTCCGGTGGTGCATCCAGACGTTCACCCGGCTGTTGTCGGGCCGGACGGACTACTCCGCCTTCCCCGGCGCGGGCAATCCGCATGTGCCGTGGCTCGGCCCGTACTTCGTCCTGCTCGCTCCGGTGGTCGGTGGCCTGCTCTACGGGCCCCTGGTCAACCGGTTCGCCAAGGAGGCCCGTGGTCACGGTGTGCCGGAGGTGATGCTGGCGGTCGCCCAGCGTGGTGGCCGGATCAGCCCCAAGGTCGCCGTCGTCAAGACGCTCGCCTCCGCCCTGACCATCGGATCGGGAGGGTCGGTCGGCCGTGAGGGGCCGATCGTGCAGATCGGCTCCGCGCTCGGCTCCACCCTGGGCCGTTTGACGCGGGCGACCGAGGGCCGCATGAAACTCCTGGTCGCCTGCGGTGCGGCGGGTGGCATCGCGGCCACTTTCAACGCGCCCTTGGCCGGCGTCTTCTTCGCCATGGAGCTGATTCTGGGCACCTTCTCGGCGGAGGCGTTCGGCGCGACGGTACTGGCCAGCGTCACCGCGAGCATCATCGGGCGCGCCACCTTCGGCGACACGGCCTTCCTGAACCTCCCGGACTTCCACGTCGAGCATCTCACCCAGTACGGCCTCTTCGCCCTGCTCGGCGTGCTCGCGGCGGTCGTCGGCATGGGCTTCGCGCGCTTCCTGTACCTGGTCGAGGATCCCTGCGACTGGCTCTGGCGGGGACCCGAATGGCTGCGCCCGGCGGTCGGTGGCCTCGTGCTCGGACTGGTGCTGCTGGCCCTGCCCCAGATGTACGGCGTCGGCTACCCGGTCCTGGAGAAGGCCACGGAAGGCGGCTACGCGGTCGGCTTCCTCCTCCTGCTCCTCGTCGGCAAGATGCTGGCCACCAGCCTGACCATCGGCATCGGCGGCTCGGGAGGGGTCTTCGCACCCAGCCTGTTCATCGGCGCGATGCTCGGCTCGGCGTACGGGGCCGGTGTCAGCCACCTGCTGCCCGGCACGGCGGGCGCCGTCGGCGCCTACGCCCTGATCGGGATGGGAGCGGTCTTCGCCGGTGCGGCGCGGGCCCCGATCACCGCGGTGGTCATCCTCTTCGAGCTGACCGGCGAGTACTCGATCATCCTGCCCCTGATGCTTGCCATCGTGCTGGCCACCGCCACCAGCCACCTGCTCTCCCGGGACACCGTGTACACCCTCAAACTGCGCCGCCGCGGTATCGACCTCGAAGGCCCCGCCCCCGGTGCGCCGATCGGCGCCCAGCACGTCGGCGCCGTCATGGAACCCCTGCCCTCCGCCCTGCCCGCGACCACGGCCCTGGCGGACGCCGCGGACCTGCTCAGCCTGTCCGGACACGGAGCGCTACCGGTCGCCGACGCCACCGGCGAGTACGTCGGTGTCGTCACCGCCCAGGCGGTGGCCGAGGCACTCGCCGAACAACCGGACGCGGCCCCCACGACGGTCGGGCGGCTCGCCGAACCCCCCGTGCCGGTCACCACCGACCAGCCACTGGCGCAAGCCCTCCACGCCCTGCTGTCAGCGCCCGGGACCGGCCTGCCCGTCCTCGACACTTTGCAGGGCCAGCCTGTCGGCTGGCTCAGCCACCAGAGTGCACTACGTGCCGTGCACAAGGCCGCCTGAGCGAGTCGGGGACGTCGCCGGGCCGTGCCCGAACCCATGCTTTTGCACTGTGCAAGAATGGGTAGCAGGACTCCACGAGCAGACGACTCCCAGGAGGCGAAACCATGGAGACCGAGCATGTCCAGCGTTCCTACTCGTTCGTGTGCCTCGACTGCGGACACGGATGGGAGGGAACGTTCGAGATAGACGTCACTGTCGACGATCACCAGCACACCATCGCCACATACCACCTCGACGGCCGGCTCGTACCCTCCCCGCTCCAGTCACCTCGCTGTCCGGCCTGCGAGCGCGGCAAGATCCGCATCATGCGGGCGGGACGAGTGTCCTCAGCCCGCGGGTACGAGCACTGAGGCCGGTAGGGCGGCGCCACCGGTGCGGCGCTGGACTGGCGAACTGCACCAAACGGTATGAAACATGATCCCCATGCTGCCTTCACTCCACTCGACCGACAGGGGTGAGACTCGGTCGGCAAGAACAGAGCGCAGCGCCGGGCCGAGAACCGGCGCCCGCGTGCTCCCTCTGGACGGCCTCGTTCTGCTGGTCGGCGTCTACGCGGCGATCTCCCCCTGGGTGATCCACTTCGCCGGAACGAATCCCTATCTCACGGCCAACAACGTCATCGTGGGACTCGCCGTCACCGTGCTCGCGTTCGGAGTTCCTCTGATGCCGTCGCGGATGAACCACCTCTCATGGACCATGCTGCCCATGGGCCTCTGGCTCATCATCGCCCCGTCCCTGGTGACCGCATCCCACGATGTCTCGACCGCGATCGTCTGGAACAACAGCTGCACAGGCGGTGTCCTGATCCTTTCCGGCCTGATCACCACGACTCTGGGCCTGGGAACACTGGGATAGCGGACCAGTCCCCGGATTCCCGGACCCCGTGCTCCGAAGAGCGCCTCACGCGTCGTGAGCCACCGTGCCGTCGACCATCCAACCCAGGGGGTGGGGCTCCGGGTCGTCCGGCCCGGGGGCCAAAGGCTCCCCTCCAGCCTCGTTGAAAGCGTTGAGGGCCTCGACGAGTGCCAGGCGCTGGGTGGGGCGGAGCCGTTCGACGATGGCGGCGATCTCGGCACGGCGCCGGGCGGTGACGTCCTCGACCGTGCGTATGCCTTCGCCCGTCAAGGCCAGGAGGGTCTCGCGACGGCTGGTGGGGTTCGGCCTTCTGTCGGCGAGTCCTGCGACGATGAGCCGGTCCACCATGCGCATGGCGGTCGACGGTGCCACCTGGAGCAGTTCGGCGAGCTCGACCAGCTTGGTCGTCCCCCGGGTGGACAGCACGACCAGCATGCGGAACTGCGCCAGAGTCACCCGCTCCTCCACAGCGGCGAGCGAGCGCGCGGAGACCGCCACCAGCAGACGGGAAGCGGTCAGCACCGCCTTGGTGACGTCATCGACATCATCCAAGGCGTCCAGGGGGTTCTCTCGCTCGGGCATACGTCCTTTCTACCGTGCCGAGGTCGCCGCTTCCTCACCCGGCAGGTCGGGTTCTCCTCCCACTTCGCTGTGATATCGGAGCAAGACCATGGCGGCGTTCTGCTGGAGCGGCCCGGCGGCGTGGCGGACCAGGTCCTCGCGCAGAGCCCGCAGGGCGCGATCCGCGTCAGGCTCCTTCAACAGGCTCGCCCGCTCGCCCAGCGGGTGGAAGGACCCGTCCGGATCGCGGGCCTCGGTGACGCCGTCGGTGTACAACGGCAACTGGTCACCGGGGGCGAACTCCACCCGGTGGGGTCGCGGCCCCTCACCCCCGTGAACGCCCAGCCCCAGAGGCAGCGCGAAGGTCTGAGATTCAGGAAAGCCGACGCTGCCGTTCTCCCTGACGATCACCGGGGCTGGATGACCGTGGTTGAGGAACACGAGCTGCTCTTGCACACCCCTGCAGGGCGATGCCCCCGCCGTGCGATGCCCGCGGCGGGTCACCCCGTGGTCGGGGATGCGGTGGGGGTGGGTGTCGAGTCCGGGCCTGTCGGCACTCCCTGGGTCGACAGTTCGGGGGGCACGGTGAGCGTGACCACGGGCGCGCCCGGCTGCGGCACGGGTGGTGTGACCTGCGCGGCCGGCAACTTGGGTGGAGTCGTCTCCTGGAAGTTGACCTGGTTGAAGTTGATCAATCCGGTCTTCTCCATCTGTGTGATGTGGTCCAGGACCACGTCGTTGGCTTGGTCGGCCAGTTCGCGCACGAGGGTGTTCTGTGTGGTGGAACGGATCTTGGCGATGGTGTTGAAAATCGAGCCGTGGGTGATGCGCAGGGTGTTGGCGAAGTCGGTGTCGAACTGCTTGCCCGTGTCGGACTGGAAGTTCGCCAGGAAACCCTGTTGTTGTGGCGTGGGCTGGTTGGGGATGGTGACGTTCAGCTCGGGGGCGATCTTCCGGCAGCTGGCGTCCAGCGCGGCGTGACCGATGACCAGGTGCCGTCCGGCCTCGCGCACGGCCGCGGTCGTGCCTTTCTTCATGGCCAACGCTCCCGAGGGACCCTCCCAGAGCCCGGCGGAGCGTACGAAGACGACGAAGTTGCGGTCGGCCTCGGTCAGCGGCCCCCACTGCGTGTTGGCGATGATCCGGGACTGGTCGGAAGTCGTGGTCTGCAGTCCGAGCACACTCGGGTAGACGAGGGCGGCGAGCGTGGCGGTGAGGGCCCCGCCGACGACGAGGTATCCGATCGTGTTGCGCGAGATGGGCATGACGTCTCCTGTGTCCGGACAGCGTGCTGACAGCCCGTACGCAGGCAGCACGGAAAGAAAACCCTTGCTGTAGGTAAAGATTGCATGATGCCACGTAAGGGCGGCCCAACAGGGGGCGCTTCGCGAGCGGATGCCATCATCCGCTCACGTCATGGACCGCGGGCCCGATGCGGAGGGGCCGGCGCGACGTGAGGCGGAAGGCCTACTGAATCATTTCTTGCATTACGCAATTTTCACCGAGGTGCGTCGGCGGGTTGGGTGTCATGCGCCTTGTGGATGAGCGGCGCCGATACGGGGCTGGGCGTCACGCGGCAGTCGATGAACGTGCTGTTCCAAGCCCTGGAACGAGACGGCTACGTGACCAGGCCCGCGGAGGCACCCGTCGGGAAGGTCCTTCCCGCGCGGCTCACCCCCAGTGGCCGGCGGAGCCTCGAGAAGGCGACCGTGGCGGTCCGGTCCGTCGAGGTCGGAATGCTGTCCGGCATGACCGAGACCGAGCGGTCAGGTGCCTTCCGTGTCCTGCAGAGCATGATCCATTCCCTGCGTGAGGGCGACGACGGGGCGTAGCTTGCTCCTGGAGCACGTCTCGTCCCGTCCGGAAGGGAACGCGGGCTGCGTCGAAAACCGACAGACCGCGACTGCACCCTCTTCTGCGAGGAGACACGCAAGGCGAGGGCCTCCCCGGAACAACTCCGGGGAGGCCCTCGCCGAGAAGAGCGTCAGTGCTTGAAGGCGTCCTTGCTCTTTTCCTTGGCCTCGCGGGCGTCGCCCACGCTCTTTTCCGCCCGCCCCTCAGCAGTCATGCGCTCGTTGCCGAGGGTGCGCCCGAGGGTGGCCTTGGTCTTGCCCTGCGCCTGCTCGGTCTTCGCCTTGGCCTTCTCGCCGGCACTCATGAAACACGCCTCCTCGTCGCTTCGGATTCCGCTGTCGCGGTAACCCACCAGCTGCCCCGGGGCTTCCTTCACAAACAAGGATCGTTTGATGATTGGGTCTTCATCGGCAGGGCACACGGCGGCCAGGAGGTTGATAACTATGGTTCCCCTGCTTCTCGTCCTGCTGCTCGCCCTGATCCTTTTCGGTGCCGGTTTCGCCATCAAGATTCTGTGGTGGGTGGCCGTCGCGGTCCTCGTGCTGTGGCTGCTCGGCTTCGTCATGCGATCCACCAACGCCGGAGGTGGTCGTGGTCGCTGGTATCGATGGTGACCTGACGTCGCGCGTATAGCTTTTGTGGGGGCCTGGCCGTCGCGACGGCCAGGCCCCCACGTTTGCCCGGTGAGCCGGAGTTGCATCCCACCGAATCGGCCGCAGGAGTCTCCAAACGGGACCGGGGTAGGCGTATTGCGTCGGGGGCGGGGCGCATGCGTGCCGGAACCCGCGCAACCTTCCAGCGCCGCCGGCCCCCGACTACCGAGCCTGCCGGACGTGACGGAAGCGGGCTGAGCCGGGGCGGGGGCAGCTCGTGGCGAGGGAATAGTTGTCCGATGCGCAGCCGTGGCCGCCATGGATGGTGTCGTCGTCGACGTGGATGAAGGCGGCGACAGCGCAACCGGCAGAGACCACGAGTTCGAGAGCGTGTCGACGTGGGCAACTCGACTCCATCGACGACCTTCACCCTGCCGTCACTTTGTTTGCCCGTGCCTTCGATACGACCTTTTCCTGACCTGTCTCCCGGGCACGATGAACAGGGCAATCAGTTCGGCGGCGTCTACAGCCACACCAGAAGTCGATCGAACAGGTCATCCAGGCGCTGACGTCGTACGCCGAGGCACTACGGCTGCCGACGGCCACGGTCGTCGGCGGCACGTCGATCAGCTGGTCCGCCGCTCCCTTCACGACCCCGTCGTCCACTCGGTCGACCCGGCCGTGGACACGGTCACGACGATGGAGCACCACGTTCTGGTTGTCCACGGCCCCGACCGCTACGCCGCCGCCACGGAGATCGCCGCCCGCGACGGCTGCGTACTGCTGTTCCTCGACACCAAGCACGTCGTCGACCAGCTCACCCAGCGGGGTGCACGCCGGAGCCCTACACAGCGGTAAGTCCCAGCCGCAGCGCACACGGACCCTGGGGCAGTTCAAGAACGGCCACATCACCGTTCTGGTGGCGACCGATGTCGTGGCCCGTGGCTTGCACGTCGACGACCTCGATCTCGTGGTCAACGTCGACCCGCCCACCGGCGCCAAGGACTATGTGCATTGGGCGGGCCGCACCGCCCGCGCCGGCGAGTCCGGCAGCGTGGTTACGCTCGTGCTGGCGGGCCAGCGCCGCGAGACGAGCCTCATGCCGGGGCCGGGGCCGGCATCGAACCGACCGTCACCAACGTGCGCTCGGGCGAGGCGGAACTGAGCCGGATCACCGGCGCCAAGTCTCCCTCCGGGATCCTGCTCGACGGCGGGCCCGCCGTCCCCCGGCCCAAGAACATGCACCAGCAAGGACTCCTCCCGCGGCGCCGGCGGCAAGTCCCGAAAGACGGGCGAGGCCCGCAAGCTCGCCGAGGCCCGCAGGGCCGCCCTCGTGCGTCGCAACGGCTGAGAGCCGTTGCCCTGGCAGCCTGGCCACGGGATCGACGACCCTCGGCCCGGCCCGAAGCCGTCCTGCGAGCCTCACCTGCGGAGGCAAGGCCCTTGGCCGCGAGAGGGATACCCGCCGAAACGGAGCAGGATGATGTTGCCGGCGCCTCGCGCTGCGCGCAGCATGACAAGCTGTGTTTGCCCACCCCCGAACCCAGGAGGACACCATGACCGCAGAGCCCGTATCTACGGAAGGTTCGGAGCCTGCTGCCCCCGAGACGTCCCCTCTGGAGCCGGACAGCGACGGCAACTACGACCTCAAGCGCAAGTTCCGCGAAGCCCTGGCGCGCAAGCGCGGTGTGCAGGCGGACGCCGCTGATGTTGCCGCCAAGTCGGATGCGTCGAAGGTGCGTTCGGCGCACGGCCCGGCTGCGAGCCAGCGGTCGTTCAGGCGCAAGAGCGGCGGCTGAGTCGGTGAGTCCCGCGACCTGACGGCTTCGCGGGCACTCGCGCTGTCCGGTCGTGCCTTCCGTGCAGTCGCCCGCGACGTGCGCTTGTCCGGGCGCGCGTCGCGGGCGGAGCCGGCGGACTCGCCTGGGGGGAATGGCCCAGATGCGGTTGGCTCGGGTCGGTGGCGCCGCCGAACCGGAATCCGGGATGAGGGCACTGTCTTGTCCGAGGGTAAGCGGCGTGTGTCGCGCGCCTGGGCGTGCCCCTGTACCGCTGTGAAGATCGACTGCGGTTGTCCGGCGTGACGGTAGGCATCCGCGTGGCAGGGACAACATTCGTTCCCCGTCCTGCTGCGGCTGATCGACGCGCAGTCGATCGCGTTCCCGGCAGCGGTCGCCTTCGTGCCCAGCTGCGACGTGCAGGTGCCGACCTGCCTCGAGTGGGCGCTCTCTGGTGCAACATCTGGGCGCGGTGCACCGCCGCTGTGTCACCGGGTCCTCTCGCCGCTTCGGCCGCGAGTTCGCGCAGTCTGCCGTGGAGTCGGCGACAGGGCCGTCGCCCCCACCACCGACTCCCTCGTGGACCTGTCGGCCGCCCACGGCGAGACGATCCGCCTCGTGGAGCCCGGCGGCTTCGCCACGCGACCGGTCCGGCCGTGGCCGACCTCGATACTCGCGGGGCCGCTACCGCAACGGGGACCGTGCTGCCAGGCCGGGGCTCAGGCGTCGATGATGACGGGGATGATGAGGGGCTTGCGGCGGTGGGTGCGGAACGCCCAGTTCGCCACGGCGCGGGCGACGAGTTGTTCGAGTTGGCGCGCGTCCCCGACGCCTTCCTCGGCCGCGGTGGCCAGGGCCTTCTCGATGACGGGGATCACCGGCTCGAAGGTACTGTCGTCGTGGACGAAGCCGCGGGCCAGGAAGTCGGGGGCCTCGGCGAGGGCGCCGGTGTCCGCGTCGACGATCGCCACCACCGTGACCACGCCTTCGGCGGCGAGGGTGAGGCGGTCCTTGAGGGACGCCTCGGTGGCGCCGCCGACTTCCATGCCGTCCACGTAGACGTTGCCGGCGGGGACCTTGCCGGTGATGGATGCGCGCCCGTCGACCAGGTCGACGACGACGCCGTTCTCGGCGATGACGACTCGTTCGGGGTCGACACCCGTACGGATGGCGAGGTCGGCGTTGGCCCGCAGGTGGCGCCATTCGCCGTGGACGGGCATGACGTTGCGGGGCTTGACGATGTTGTAGCAGTAGACGAGTTCGCCGGCGCTGGCGTGCCCGGAGACGTGCACCTTGGCGTTGCCCTTGTGGACCACGTGGGCGCCCCAGCGGGTGAGTCCGTTGATCACCCGGTAGATGGCGTTCTCGTTGCCGGGGATGAGGGAACTGGCGAGGAGGACGGTGTCGCCCTTGCCGATGCGGATCATGTGGTCGCGGTTGGCCATCCGTGACAGCGCGGCCATCGGTTCGCCCTGGGAGCCGGTGCACACCAGAGTGACCTTGTGATCCGGGAGCTTCTCCAGCTCCTTGGTGCTCACGACCAGACCGGAGGGGACCTTCAGATAGCCCAGGTCACGGGCGATGCCCATGTTGCGGACCATCGACCGGCCGACGAAGGCGACCTTGCGGCCGTGCTGATGGGCGGCGTCCAGGACCTGCTGGATGCGGTGTACGTGGCTGGCGAAGCTGGAGACGATGACCCGGCGCGGCGCGGTGCGCATCACCTGCTCGATCGCCGGGTTCAGCTCTCGCTCGGAGGTGGTGAAGCCGGGTACTTCGGCGTTGGTGGAGTCGGTGAGGAACAGGTCCACGCCCTCCTCGCCGAGGCGGGCGAAGGCGCGCAGATCGGTGATGCGGTCGTCGAGAGGGAACTGGTCCATCTTGAAGTCGCCGGTGTGCAGCACCATCCCGGCCCGAGTGCGGATCGCGACCGCGAGGCTGTCGGGGATGGAGTGGTTGACCGCCACGAATTCGCAGTCGAAGGGCCCGAAGCTCCGCCGGTCGCCCTCCCGTACCCGCACCGTGCGCGGCCGGATGCCGTGCTCCTTGAGCTTGGCCTCCAGGAACGCCAGCGTCAGCTTGGAGCCGACGACGGGAATGTCGGACCGCTCGCGCAGCAGGTACGGCACGCCACCGATGTGGTCCTCGTGGCCGTGCGTGAGGACGACGGCGACGATGTCGTCCAGCCGGTCCCGGATCGAGGTGAAGTCCGGCAGGATCACGTCCACGCCGGGCTGGGTCTCCTCGGGGAACAGCACGCCGCAGTCGACGATGAGCAGCTTGTCCGCGTGCTCGAAGACGGTCATGTTGCGGCCGATCTCCCCCAGGCCGCCCAGGGCGATGGCCCGCAGCCCTCCTTCGGGAAGGGGCGGGGCGGCTTTCAGCTCGGGGTGTGGATGACTCATACCCTGACGGTACCCGGAGAGCGGCACAGGGTGATCCACTGCCTGTGTGACTCTCTCTGTGGGGGAGGCGTCCGGCAACGAGGTCTTCCCGGCCACTGCGGTCGGATACAGCGAATTGCTGGAGTGGGCCAGGGGGCTGGGCGCGGTGCGGCGGGCCGGAGCGGAGTGGACCGGCTCCTTCGGGGCGGCCCTGTGGACAGTGACTCCCTCCCGGACAGGAGCCCGTCTATGCTCAGGGTTGCCTCAACGGAGGTCGGTGGACACGAACAAGGACGATCCGGGCCGTCAGGTTCGACTGGGCTTCCTTGCCTGAGCGAGATCGGTCAGGGGTGCTGCCGCCGTTTCTCGGTACCCTGCGTGCTCGGCGCCAGGGCGCGATCTGCGGGTCAGGAGAGTCCCGAGGACCGGAGGACCGCCCGCAGCGCCTCGTCGTCGATGCGGTGGCCCAGCCGTTGCAGAGCGCCGATTCCCTGGTGCAGGGTGCCGCGTTGAATGGAACGGCGGACGCCCGTGTCGAGTTCGTGCCAGAGCAGGGGGTTGGCGGTGAGGACGCGGGGGTCGAGTTCCAGGCGGTTGCCGTGGACGTCTCGCAGAACCAGATGGGAGGAGACGCCGTCGTACTGCCGTACGGAGACCAGCGCCTCCGTGCGGACCGTGCAACGGCGCCAGGGTGTGCGTACCGCGAGCCAATCGGGGCCCGCGCTGACCCGCTGGGGGAGCAGGACAGTGCACACCGCGGCCGACAGGGTGATCCAGAGCAGGGCACGCAGGGGTGTCAGGCTTCCGGCGTCCCAGTCGACCAGAAGGCTCAGGGTGCAGAACAGCAGGGCGCAGCTCGCCGCGAGCCGGGCGCTGCCTCGCCAGTTGCGGTCGCCGGCCGAGCCCGGCAGCCTGATCCGTCGCATGACGCCGACGCTAGGCGCCCGCACTCGGCGCGGCGAGCGCCGCTGACGGGCCCCTGACGCGTATGGGCGGGCTTTGACGGAATCCTGACGCGGTCGCCCACGCTGGTTCTCATCCGGTGTGGACGCGCGGGCGGCGCTCCCGGTTCGGTTCCGCCTCGCGCAGCACCTCACGGGTGACCGGGGCGACCTCGCCCTGGCCGAAGAGGAAGAAGCGCAGGAAGTTGGCGAAGGGGTTGCCCTCGGTCCACTCGAAGTACATGTGCGGGGTGCAGCCTGTCCGGTCCCGGACGTGCAGGAGGAGCGCGGCCAGGGCGTTGGGGATGGAGGACGACTCCACGGTCAGGACGCGGTAGCGGTTGTGGAGAACCTCGCCGCGCACGGTCAGTCCTGCCTCGAACTCGGAGGGGTCGGTGACCGTGACCTCGACGAAGACGAAGTCCTCCTGCTCGGGCATCTCGTTGTCGGCCCGTATCTGC
Organism: Streptomyces sp. NPDC048664; assembly: GCF_040650555.1. Lineage (NCBI taxonomy): Bacteria > Bacillati > Actinomycetota > Actinomycetes > Kitasatosporales > Streptomycetaceae > Streptomyces > Streptomyces sp. NPDC048664. The sequence continues at coordinate 141,878 of NZ_JBEZHK010000002.1, forward strand.
TCGACCTTGTCGCGGTACTCGGCCTTGTCCCGCCGGCCCGGTTCGTTGGCGATGAACCGGATCTTCCGGCTGGCGATGTCGCGGATGAATCGTTCCGCCATGTCGTCCAGCTCGACATGGGTGACGCGCAGCTCGAAGGCGCGGGCCAGCCGGGAGGCCAGCGAGACCAGGATGATGCCGACGATGAAGCAGGCACCGATCTTCACACCGTCCGGGCGCTCGACGACGTTCGCGACGGTCACGTAGAGCAGGACGGCCGAGACGACCGCGAACCCGAGGGTCCAGCCGCGCTGAGCGGCCCTGCGGGCGGCGATGGTCACCGCGATCGCCGCGGAGGACATCAGGACCAGCACGCCGGTCGCGTAGGCGCCGCCCTGGGCGTCGACGTTGGCGTCGAAGATCCAGGTCACCAGGAAGGCGACCAGGGTGAAGACGATGACCATCGGGCGCACCGCCCGTGCCCAGTGCGGGGCCATGCCGTAGCGGGGCAGATAGCGCGGCATCAGGTTCAGCAGGCCGGCCATCGCGGAGGCGCCGGCGAACCACAGGATGGCGATGGTGGAGAGGTCGTAGACCGTGCCGAAGGCGTTGCCCAGGTACTGGTGCGCGAGGAAGGCCAGCGCACGCCCGTTGGCCTGGCCGCCGGTCTTGAACTCGTTCGCCGGGATCAGCACCGTGGTGATGAAGCTGGTGGCGATCAGGAAGACGCTCATGATCAGTGCCGCGGCCGTCAGCAGCTTCTTCGTGTCGCGGATCCGTCCCTTCGGGCTGTCCTCGTTGTCGTCCGGGTCGCCCTGGACGTGCGGCATGACGGCGACGCCGGTCTCGAAGCCGGAGAGGCCGAGGGCGAGCTTCGGGAAGACCAGCAGGGACACGCCGACCATGGCGAAGACGTTGCCGTGCTCGGTGGTCAGCGCACTGGTCCAGTCGGTGACCACGTGCCCGGCGCTGAGGACATGCCACATTCCGACGACCACGACCACGACGTTCAGACCGAGGTAGACCGCCACCAGTGCGACCGCTACGCCGATCGCCTCCAGGAAGCCCTTGAGGAACACCGCGCCCAGCAGCGCCACCAGCAGCAGGGTGATGATCATCTGCTGACCGTGCAGGGTGCCGGTCAGGTGAGGGTTCTCGATGAGGTGGGTGGAGGCGTCCGCGGCCGAGAGGGTGATGGTGATCAGGAAGTCGGTGGCGGCGAAGCCCAGCAGGGTCAGGACGAACAGCTTGCCCTTCCAGAAGGTCAGCAGCCGCTCGAGCATGGCGATCGAGCCCTCGCCGTGCGGGCTCTCCTCGGCCACCCTGCGGTACACGGGAAGGGCGCCGGCCAGGGTGACGACGACGAGGACGAGGGTGGCCACCGGGGAGAGCAGGCCGGCCGCCAGGGCGGCGATGCCGGGCTGGTAGCCGAGGGTGGAGAAGTAGTCGACACCGGTCAGGCACATCACCCGGTACCAGCGCTGACCCTTGTGCGGAGGTCCGGGTTCGGCGTGGGGCCCGGTGTGGCCGCCGTGCTTGCCCATGTCCGACAGGCCCTCCAGCATCCATGTCCGCAGGCGGCCGGTACGGGGAGGGCGATCGGTCGTGGCCATCGGCGGGCTCTCCTGATGTGTGGCTCAGCGTGGGGTTCCGGCCATCACACGGACGGCGGCACCAGCGTAAGCAGGGAGTGACGCACGGGCCCACGTGAATGTCCTCGTTACGCGTCAGGACGGCGTTAAGGTCGAGCACGCCGCGTGCCGCGAGCCCTCAGGGCCGGAAGCCCGCTGAGGCTGCCGGCCCTTGGGTACCGACTGCTCCCTCTTCTGCGCCGAGGTTGGGGGCTGGGGCCACGGCTGGCGGAGTTCCGTCAGGCATCCGCCAGCCGTGCTTCCTCCAGATCCAGGGACCGCTGGAGCCGCCGCCGGGTCGTGTCGCTGATCCGGTGCGTGTCGTAGAGGCGCTGGAGCTCCTCGGTCTCCATGGTGATCAGGTCACGGCGCAGCTGGCGATGGACCAGGTCGGCGGACTCGGTGGCGGCGACGGTGCCGTTGTGCTCGGCCATGCGGTCCCGGGCGTCGTCCAGGCGCGCTGTCAGGCTGCGGCGCAGCCGGTCGAGGACGATGTCGGGTACGGCCTCCAACTCGGCGAGTTCCTCCAGGCGGGCCAGCCCGGCGCGGGCGAGGTGGGAGCGGGCCTCGATCTCCTCGCGTTCGGTATGGGCGGGCTCCAGGGCGATGCCGGAGGCGCTGACGACCGGGGCGAGCGTGAAACCCTGGACGACCAGCGTCATGACCACCACGGACGTGGTCAGGACGAGGACCAGGGGACGGTCCGCCAGGCCGCTGCCGTTGTCGGCGACCTCGGGAATGGACAGCGCGGCCGCCAGCGGCATGACGCCGCGTGTGCCGGCCCAGGTCAGGACCACCGGCACCCGCCAGTTCATGCGGCCGATCCCGCCCTTGCGCTGGACGACCGCGGACAGGGGAGCGAGCCACAGCAGGCGTATGGCGATGAGCGTGGCGGCGATGGCGAGGGCGTACACCGGCCAGGCCCGGTCGCCGTCGGCCAGTGCGCGCACCTGCGCGGGCAGCGCCAGCCCTATGAGGCTGAACACCACGCTTTCCAGCAGGAACACCACCGTGCCGTAGACGGCGTGCAGCTGGAGTCTTATGCGGGCGTTGGTGAGCCGGTCGCCCCGGCCGCCCAGGATCACCCCGGCCACCACGCAGGAGGTCACTCCGGAGGTGTGCGCAGCCTCCGCCAGCACGTACGCGGCGTAAGGCGTGACCAGGGCGATCACCGTCTCCAGCACCGGTTCCTCGGTACGGCGCCGGATCAGCGCCACCACACCGGCCACGGCCGCGCCGATCACCGTGCCGCCGCCCGCCAGCAGCAGGAACTCACCCCCCGCCGTGCCCCAGCTCGCCGCCGCCGACGCCACCGCGATACCGGCCGCCACCCTGACCAGCACCAGGGAGGTCGCGTCGTTGAACAGGCTCTCCGCCTGCACGAGCACCTGCACCTTCGGCGGCAGAGCGAGCCGTCGGCCGAGCGCGGTCACCGCCACTGGGTCGGTGCTGGCCAGCACCGCGCCCAGCACGAACGCCATCTGCCAGGACAGGGGCGTGAGCAGCGTCGCCACCGCGGCGACGGCCGCCGCGGACGCGAGCACGAGACCGATGGCGAGGACACCGACCGGCTTCCACACCGCGCGCAGCTCGCGCCAGGGCATGTCCTCGGCGCTCGCGTAGAGCAGCGGCGGCAGGACGACGAGCCCGATGATCTCCGGGCTGATCTCGATCTGCGGGGTGCCCGGCAGCAGTGCCACGGCAAGACCGGCGACCACCAGCAGCGAGGGGGCGGGCATCCGCCAGCGGCGAGCGAAGGTCGCCACCACGGTGGCCAGAATGACCAAGGCGAGAACCGTACCGACGCTTCGCATGCCGTCCCCCTGGGGGCTGAGAAGGGAAGCCACCCTGGCTCCCCTGCCGACCAGACTTCCCGGCACACCGCGGCCACCTTATCGGCCAGGTCACATCAAGACAGCGTCAAGGTCCTCGGGGCAGGCGCCAAGGATTCGACAGCGCACACCCCACCCGGCCCTCCGAAGGGCTTCCGTAGGAGCAGTCCCCCTCGACCACGGGGGAGTTGAGCCAGTGAGCGGAGCGCGTCGGCGGCGATGAGTGACGTACGGCCCGGACGACTGAAGGTCTATCTCGGGGCGGCCCCGGGAGTCGGCAAGACCTACCGGATGCTCGACGAGGGGCGGCGCCGTGCCTCGCGCGGAGCGGACGTGGTGGTGGGTTTCGTGGAGTGCCATGGGCGCCGGCACACGGAGGCCATGATCGACGGCCTTGAGGTCGTCCCCCGCACGTCCTGCGCCTATCGCGGCGGGGGCTTCGAGGAGATGGACCTGGCCGCGGTGCTGGCGCGCCGCCCGCAGGTCGCGATCGTGGACGAGTTCGCCCACAGCAACGTCCCTGGTGACGGCCGTAACCCCAAGCGCTGGCAGGACATCGGGGAACTCCTCGCCGCGGGCATCGAGGTCATCACAGCGGTGAACGTCCAGCACCTCGAATCCCTCAACGACGTGGTCGAGAAGATCACCCACGTTCCGCAGGCCGAGACCGTCCCCGACGAGGTCGTACGCCGGGCCTGGCAGATCGAGCTGGTGGACATGCCGCCCGAGGGCCTGCGCCGCCGGATGGCGCACGGCAATGTCTACGCCCCCGAGAAGATCGACGCGGCCCTCGCGAACTACTTCCGCCCCGGCAACCTCACCGCCCTGCGGGAGCTGGCCCTGCTGTGGGTGGCCGACCGGGTGGACGAGGCGCTCCAGGACTACCGCGCGCAGCACGGCATCGGTGGGGTGTGGGAGACCCGGGAGAGGGTCGCCGTCGCTCTGACCGGCGGCCCCGAGGGCGACACGCTCGTCCGACGGGCCGCCCGGATCGCCGCCCGGTCGGCCGGTGGCGACCTGCTCGCGGTGCACGTGGCCCGCAGTGACGGCCTCGCCGGCGGTGTCTCGGCAGCCTCCCTCGCCCGCCAGCGCCGGCTCGTGGAGGACCTCGGCGGCAGCTACCACTCGGTCGTCGGTGACGACGTGGCCACCAGCCTGGTGGAGTTCGCCCGCGCCGAGAACGCCACCCAGCTCGTCCTCGGCAGCAGCAGAGGCGGTCGTCTGCAGCGGTTCCTGACCGGGCCCGGCACGGGGGAGACCGTGACCGAGCTGTCCGGCGACATCGACGTCCACCGGGTCACCCACGAACGGGCCGGGCGCGGCACCCTCCTGCCCTCGCGCCGCCGCACGCTTTCGACCGCCCGGCGGATCGCCGGACCCTTGGCCGGGCTCGTCCTGCCGATGCTGCTCACCGCTGTGCTCGCGCAGGTGCGCGGCAAGCTGGACCTGACCAGTGAGGCGCTGTTGTTCCTGCTCGCCGTGGTGGGAGTGGCGTGCATAGGCGGGGTCGCCTCGGCGGTGATCGCGTCGGTGACGGCGTCCCTGCTTCTGAACTACTGGTTCATCCCGCCCATCGGCCGGTTCACGCTCAGCGACCCGAACGCGCTGCTCGCCCTCGCGGTGTTCGCGGTCGTCGCGGCCACCGTGGCCGGGGTCGTCGACCGCTCGCTACGGCTGTCCAGGCGCTCGGCGCGGGCCGCGGCCGAAGCGGAGACGATGTCGTCCCTGGCCGGCACGATCGTGAGGGGCGAGGCGACGATCCCGGCGCTTCTGGAGCGCACCCGGGAGACCTTCGGCATGGAGTCGGCGGAACTGGCGGACGAGCCACCGGACATGGAGGGTGCCGCATCGGTGCCGGCCGGTCCGGGCGCGTACCTGGTACTGCGGGGCCGTCCCCTGTCCTCCTCCGAGCGGAGGGTGCTGGCCGCGTTCGCCGCGCACGTCGGCTCGGCGGTGGAGCGCACCCGGCTGGCCGAGGCGGCGGCCGAGGTGGAGCCGGTGAAGGCCGCCGACCGGCTGCGCACGGCCCTGCTGCGGGCCGTCGGCCACGACCTGCGCACCCCGCTCGCCGCGGGCTGGGCAGCCGTCACCTCGCTGCGCAGCCGAGATGTCGACTTCACACGGGAAGACCGCGACGAACTCCTCGCCACCGCCGACGAGTCCATGGCCAAGCTCAACCGCCTCGTGGAGAACCTCCTCGACCTCAGCCGCCTGGAGGCCGGCGCCCTCACCCTCGACCTGCGCCCGACCTCCCTGGACGAGGTCCTGCCCATGGCACTCACCGACGTCCCCGAGGTGATGACGGCGAACGTGGAGGAGATCCCGGCGGTGCTCGCCGACCCGCCGCTGCTGGAGCGCGTGATCGCCAACCTCGCCTCCAACGCCGCCCGCCACACCCCGTCCGGGCGGAAGGCGCTCGTCACCGCCAGTGCCCTGGCCGGACGCATGGAGCTGCGGGTGGTCGACCGGGGCCCCGGACTCCCGCAGATCGGCCGGGAGCGGATCTTCGAACCGTTCCAGCGGCTCGGCGACGACGACAACACCACTGGTCTCGGCCTTGGTCTGGCGCTGGCCCGGGGCCTGACCGAGGCGATGAACGGCACCCTCACCCCCGAGGACACTCCCGGCGGCGGCCTCACGATGGTCGTATCGCTGCCGCTCGCGGAGCGGGCCGTGGGGGCCGGATCCATCGAGCAGAACGCAGGAGGCGCGCGATGAGCACGGACGCAGGCACTTGGAGACCGCACCGCACACGCACCCCGGCCCGCATCGGGCCACCGCGTGACCGGCTCGCCCTGACCGCCGGCCTGGCCACCCCCTTCCTGGCGGTCCTCGCCCTCGTCCCGTTCCGCACGAGCCTGTCGCACACGAACGCCGCCCTGGTCCTCGTCGTGGTGGTGGTCGCGGTGGCCGCGCTCGGCAGTCGTACGGCGGGCGTGGTCGCGGCGTTGTCGGCGGCGGCCTGGTTCGACTTCTTCCTCACCCGGCCGTACGAGACCTTCGACATCAACGCGACCGCCGACATCGAGACGGCGGTGCTGTTGCTGGTCGTCGGCGTGATCGTCGCCCGACTCGCCTTCCATGCACGTCGGCTGGAGGCCATGACCGTGACGGACGCCGCCGATCTGGCGCGCGTTCACCGCACGGCCGACCTCGCCCGGTCCGCCAACTCGGCGGACATCGTCGTCGACCACGTCCGCACCGAGCTGACCGACCTGCTCGCCCTGCGTACCTGCCGTGCGAGCGGCGCAGCCTGGGACGTCCCATCGCGGCGTACGTCCGTGAGGTGACCGCCGCCGAGCCGGCCACGCGGGTCACCGTGCTGATCCCGGAGACCGAGCCGGAGCGGCTGTGGCAGCGGCTGCTGCAGAACCAGCGGGGTGCGGTCGTCGCGCACGCCGTGCGGCGGGAGACCGACGCGGTGATCTGCCGACTGCGCTTCCGGCTGCTCTGAGGAGAAGCACTCTGCTACGACGGGTAGGGGTGGAGGACGACCCCGCAGCTCGTACGGGCCCTCCTCCGCCAGGCGTGCGGCGCGACGGATGAGGGTGCGGCCGCCCGGACCCCCGGTCGTGAGGCGATGGACGCGATCGCCTGCACGTTCCAGACCGGGACCCAGTGGATGCGTCTACCGACTGAGTACGGCAGCTGGCGGGGCGTCTCCAACCCACCGCGAATGTGGGTCGTCGAGGGCACCTGGGAGCGGGTGTTCACCACCCTGGTGGCCCGGGCCGACGCCCAAGAGGACCTGGAATGGGCCGTGTCGGTGGACACCGCCATCGTGCGGAGGTTACCGGCGGGTGAAGGTTGTCGGGGCGCCGAGTCCCTGTGAGCCGGGGCCGAGTCGGAGCGTTCCGTCGATCATGCTCAACTCGTAGGAGTTGCCGGGCACGCAGACCAGCGTGCTGGCGGGGTCCGTGGTGTGGGGTGACTTCGCGGCGAACTCCACACCGTCCGCGTTGACCGCCTTGAGCTCAAGTGACTCCGTGCAGCCGTCGTTCTTGCCGTCGTCCTGGTCGTGTACGTCGCTCACCTGCTGTCCGACCAACTCACCGAGCCGACCCGCGTGGAGTGTGAGGGTGACGTGGTAGCTGTCGGTGTGCAGCCCGAACGAGTACCTGCCGTCCGGATTACCCGGGCCGGTGCCGACCCAGGTGCCCACCCAGGAGGCGGGCAACGCGTTCGGATCCGTGCTCGCCCCGCCGGCCGGCGGGGCGGTCGACGCCTCGCTGCCGCGGGTCGAGCCCGTGTGGCCCGAGCCGGGGTCAAGCACGGTGTGCACGAGCAGGCCGGCCAGCACCAGAAGGACCAGCGCGCCGGCCGCGGCGATGGGCAGGACTCTGCGTCCCGCGGGGGCTGGAGGTGGCTCGGGCAAGGGCGTCGGGGCCGGTTCGTCGCGGTGGGCAAGGTGGTCGTGTGCCGTCCGCGTCACCGTGTACGGGGAGCGGGCCGAAGCGGAACCCGCGGTGTCACCGGGCGGATCGGACGGGGGAGTGGTGCCGTCGGCGGCGAGGACGGCATGGCGAACGGAGGGCGAGGCGGCCACACCGTCCAGCGCCGCCCGTGCGTCCGCCTCGCGCGTCGCCAGTTCCGCCGGAAGGCCCGGTGGCCGACGCAGAGCCCAGTGCCCGGCGGACCGGTCCGGCTCCGGCAGCAACTCGGCCGCCGCCCCAGCCGTCGGACGGTCCCCGGCCCCCTTCGCCAGGCACGCCCTTATCAGCGGCAGCAGCGCCTCGGGAACCCCCTCCAGGTCGGGCTCCTCGTGGACGACGCAGTACAGCAGCGCCTGCGCGGAGGGCTGCCCACCGGGGCGGCTGAAGGGTCCGCGGCCGGTGGATGCGTACACCAGCACCGCGCCCAGGGCGAAGATGTCGGCCGGCGGTGCCGATATGCCCCCGGTGGCCTGCTCGGGTGCCATGTATCCCGGTGAGCCGATGACCCCGCCGGTCGTGGTGAGCCGGGAGTCGTCCCCGGCGCGGGCGATGCCGAAGTCGATCAGCAGCGGCCGGTTGCCTGCCAGCAGCACGTTGGACGGCTTGACGTCACGGTGAGCCAGGCCGGCTCGGTGTACCGCGTCCAGCGCCCCGCACAGTTCGGCTGCGAGCGCGGTCAGGCTGTGCGTCGGGAGCGGCCCGTGCTCCGTCACCCAGTCGGCGAGCGAGGGCGCGGCGACGTACTCGGTGGCGAGCCATTGCGGTTGGGAGCCCGCCGGCGAGAAGTCGACCACGGTGACCGTCCAGGGAGACCGTACCCGGTCGGCGTGCTGGATCTCACGGGCGAAGCGCTCCCCGAACGCGGGATCGAGCCCGAACTCCGGCCGCACGGTCTTGAGCGCGAGCGGACGTCCGGCCGGAGTTCGCGCCAGGTACACCTGGCCCATCCCCCCGGCTCCCAGCCGTGCGAACAACGGATATCCCCCGACCCACGCGGGGTCGGCCTCCCCCAGACTTCTCATGGCCGAAGACTACGATCCCCTCCGCGACCGCCGCCCGTTGGGACTTCCCCCTGGCCACCCGCACCCAGGGACGTGCCGCCCAGCGCGCCACCCGCACCGGCCAGGGCGCGGCGCCGCTTCCCTACCGACCTACCGTGCGGGCCGACCCGCCCCGCATCGCTGACGGAGTTCCGCATCGGCAACCAAGCCCCACGATCCCTCCGGCGCCTGCTGTACCGCCCACGCCACCGGACTCCCCGCAAAGAGCTGTCCGCACCCGCCGGCAGGCCCGGGACGGGCCAGGGGCGGGTTGCAGGTGCCGAGGATCAGGTGGTCCTCCATGTCCGGCGGCCGGCCGATCGGGGCGGCTCCTGACGGAATATACCCCCGGGGGTATCTGTTACGGTGGTGAGCAGATACCCCCGGGGGTAATTTCCACTGTAAGGAGTACCGGCGTGTTCTTCGTTGACACCATCGAGCTGGAAGGTCTCGGCAACCGCAGCTATCTGGCCGGCGGTGAGAGCGCCGCGGTAGCGGTGGACCCGCCGCGCGACATCGACCAGGTCCTGGCGGCCGCCGCCCGGCGCGGTGTGCGGATCTCCCACGTCGTGGAGACCCACGTCCACAACGACTACGTCACCGGCGGCCTCGAACTCGCCCGGATCACCGGAGCCCGCTACCTCGTACCGACCGACGCGAACGTCGCCTACGACCGCGTGCCCGTGGCGGACGGCGACACCGCGGACATCGACCCCGGCAGCGGGGTGACGCTGGAGGCGATCGCGACCCCGGGACACACCCCGCACCACACCTCCTACGCGCTGCGCGAGGCGGGGCGTGCGGTGGCCGTCTTCACTGGCGGGTCGTTGCTGATCGGCACGGTGGGACGGACGGACCTGGTCGAGCCTCGGCTGACCGAACGGCTGGCCCGCGCCCAGCACGCCTCCGCCCACCGCCTGGCCTCCGATCTTCCCGACGAGACGGCGGTGCTGCCCACGCACGGCTTCGGCAGCTTCTGCTCCTCGGCCCAGGCGGAGGGGGAGGGGAGCACCATAGGCAAGGAGAAGAGCGCGAACACCGCGCTGACCGTCGACGTGGACACCTTCGTCGCGGACCTGCTGGCCGGCCTGGAGGTCGTGCCCGCCTACTACGCGCACATGGGCCCGGCCAACGCTGACGGCCCTGCACCGCTCGACCTGACCCCGCCCGCCCTCGTGGACGCCGACGAGATCGCCGCCCGCCTCGTGGCCGGTGAATGGGTCGTCGACCTGCGCAACCGTGTCGCGTTCGCCGAAGGGCACGTGGCCGGGTCGTTCAACTTCGAGGCCGACGGCAAGCTCGCCACCTACCTCGCCTGGATGATCCCCTGGGGTAAGCCGGTCACCCTGCTCGCCGAGTCCGCCGAGCAGCTCGCCGACGCCCAGCGTGAGCTGGTGCGGGTGGGCATCGACCGCCCGGCCGCCGCCGCCACCGGCACCCCCGCCGCCTGGCTGCCCGCCGGACAGGCCCCGGCCTCCTTCCCCCGCTCGACCTTCGCCGGACTCGCCGCACACAGCGGCGACGGGGTAGTGGTCCTGGATGTGCGCCGTGACTCCGAGCGGGCGAACGGCTGGATCGAAGGGTCGGTGCACATCCCCGTCCACGAGCTCCACGGCCGCCTCGCCGAGGTTCCACCCGGGACGGTGTGGGTGCACTGCGCAGGCGGTATGCGGGCCGCGATCGCCGCGTCCCTGCTGGACGCCACCGGCCGCGACGTCGTCGCCGTAGACGACGGCTTCGCCGCCGCCGCCGACGCCGGCCTGCCCCTGACCGCCGGCTGACACCCGCCCACCGCACGAGAAGGAAAGGGGAGAACCCGATGTTCCTCTTCCGCCGCGGCCGGCCCCGCGTCAACGTGGACCAGGCCCACAGTCGCACCAGCGGCGACACCCCGGACGCGATCCTGCTCGACGTCCGCGAAAGGCCCGAACGGAACGCGGGCCACGCCCCCGGCGCCGTCCACGTCCCCCTGTCGCACCTCGTCGCCGGAGCCGGCCCACCGGCCCAAGCCGCCGACCGTTCCCTGGTGGTGATCTGCCGCAGTGGACACCGCTCCCGGCAGGCAGTGGAACTCCTCATCCAGCGCGGCCGGCAGGCCGTCGACGTCAAGGGCGGCATGAACGCGTGGGCCGCGCCGGACACCCCGTCCTCGACGAACGCGGGAACCACGGCCGAATAGCGTGACCGCCCTCGTTCTCGCCCTCATCGCCGGAGCCGTCGTCGGCCTCGCCCTCGGAGCCCTGGGCGGCGGCGGCAGCGTCCTGGCCGTCCCTGCCCTGATCTACCTGCTCGGCTTCACCCCGTCGGCGGCCACCGCAGCCAGCCTGATCATCGTGGCCGCCACCTCCGCCACCGCCCTGTACGCCCACGCCCGCGACGGCCACGTCGCCTGGAAAGTCGGATTGCTCTTCGTCGCCGCCGGCATCATCCCCGCCTACCTCGCGGGAGCCGCCGCCGGGCGTGTGCCGGAAGCCGTGCTGACCGTCGCCTTCGCGGTGATCGCGGCACTGGCGGCCGTGCGGATGTTCCGCCCGTCCTCATCGAGGCCGCCGCGGCGGATACGGCCCGGCAGAGCGGCCGGGGCAGGCGCCGGACTCGGCGCGGTGACCGGCTTCCTCGGCGTCGGCGGCGGCTTCCTCGCCGTCCCGGCCCTGGTGAGCGTGCTCGGCCTGACCATGCGGCGGGCGGTGGGCACCAGCCTGCTCGTCATCACTGTCAACTCACTCGCCGCCCTGATCGCCCGTACCGGGACCGGTGGTGGTCTCGACTGGGCGCTGATCGGGCCGTTCACCGGAGCGGCGATCCTCGGCGCCTGGGACGGCAGACGCCTCAGCGTCGGAGTCTCCGGCGACAGCCTGCAAAAGGTCTTCGCCGGGGTGCTCCTGGCGGTGGCCTTGTTCATGCTGATCGACGTGATCGCATGAGCACCACGGCCACCGCGTCCGTCAGGCCAGGGACAGGAACAGCTTCTCCAGCCGCGCCCGCATCTCATCGCGGTCACCGGCCGCCTGGCCACCCTCGGCCATGCAGTGCTGCAGCCCGGTCGCGATGATCGCGAACCCGGCCCGGTCGAGCGCACGGGAGACCGCCGCGAGCTGCGTGATCACATCCTCGCAGTCCCGGCCCTCCTCGATCATCCTGATGATCCCCGCGATCTGGCCCTGAGCCCGCCGCAGCCGATTGAGGACCAACTTCAGCTCGTCGGCCGCCATCTCAAGCTCCACCATCCACCTCCATAAATACCCCTAGGGGTATCATACCGGGTTCGGCAACCGCTCCCGGAACGCCAGCGGAAGGACCGCCCCCACATGTCCACCACCGACGCCCTCATCCCCGCCCAGGCCGCCGCCCGCCTCGACGACTGCACCGTCATCGACGTGCGCACCCCCGGCGAATACGCCTCCGGCCACCTCCCCGGCGCCCACAACATCCCCCTCGACCACCTCCACACCGCGCTGCCCGCCCTCAGGGCAGCAGCCGCCCGCAGCACCCTCCTCATGGTCTGCGCCTCCGGCAACCGCTCCACCACCGCCCGCACCGAACTCGCCGCAGCCGACATCCCCGCCACCACCCTCACCGGCGGCACCACCGCCTGGGCCGGCGAAGGCCACACCCTCCACCGCCCCGACGACGCCGCGGCCGTCTGGCCCATGGAACGCCAGGTCCGCCTCGCCGCCGGCGCCCTCGTCGTCCTCGGCCTCACCGTCGGCGCCCGCTGGCGCCCCGCCCGCTGGCTCTCCGCGGCCATCGGAGGCGGCCTGGTCTTCTCCGCCGCCACCAACACCTGCGGCCTGGCCGCCGCCCTCGCCAAACTCCCCCACAACCAGCCCCGCGCCACCGACCTCCACGCCACCCTCCGAGCGCTGCAGGACTGATACGGCCGTCGCGGGTGAAAGCCGCTGCACTGGTCGCGCGTGCTCTCCGGCCGACCGGCAGGCCGACCGGCACGCCGACCGGCGGCAGTGCGGCAGGCGGGCGAGGGACGCGGGCATCTTCCTCTGGTCCGTCCGATAGCCTGGTCCTGGCCGGTGGCCCGTGTGTCAAGCGGCAGCCGTGAGGCGGACGAGTCCGCCGAGCGCGAGCAGTCGTGGAGGACAGCCGACGGCCTCGGTGCCGGCAGCCGTCGACACGACGTCGTCACGGCCCTGTCGGGGCAGGGCCGCAGACACCACCCGTGCGACGAGGGCGCTGGCCGCGACAGATGGTGCCCCGGCAGGCCCGCGCTGCGGTCCTCACCGCGGCGGCCGCCGAGAGGTGGCGTGCGGGGGGCCCTGGAGTCGGAGCCGGTCGGCCCCCGGCTGTGGCAGGGCGCCCGGCGCAGCGGCGTGTCGCGCCGCGCCAAGTGGGTTGGTACGCACTGCTGTTGTGCGGGAACCTTCCTTCCCGGCTCCGGTCGGTACCGCCGTGAAAAGTCCCGCCGCTCGGTGAACTTCCTGCCCGGTAGCGAAGATACCGATGGAGGAGTTCATGAAGTCCTGGCGCACACGTATCGCTCTCGGTCTCGCCGTGGGTGCCGCCGCGGTCACCGTGCCGGTGACCGCGGCGACCGCGTTCGCCGCCGGCCCCCCGCCCGGTGACGGCTGGCAGGCGGTCGGGGGCGAGTCGTTCGACTCCTGGCAGAAGTGCTACGACCAGATGCAGAGCGACCTGAAGCAGAACCCCAAGTACCACGAGGCCACCTGCGTCAGCGACCCGCAGCCCGGTCTCCCCGACTTCTACGCGGAGTGGATGCGCTGAGCCCGTTCCTCACGGACCTGCCTCGGACGATCCCCCGAACCTGAGGGCTCGTTGTGTCGAAGGAGCCCCACTGGTCGTGCCAGTGGGGCTCCTTCGTTTCTGACGGGAGTGAGGCCGCGGTCGTGGCGGCGGCAGCTCTAGTAGATCTTGATGTACGTCAGTTCCTGGTTGAGGCCCTCGACGTCCGTGATCGACTGGTTCTTCTCGATGGTGTAGTTGCGGCCGCCGAGCGTGACCAGGACGCGGTTGTTCCCCGCCTCTATCTTGTTCACGTTGTAGATGTGGACGTACTGGGAGCCCGCGTTGGCGAAGCAGAGCACTCCCGAACCGTTGTAGTTCGTGACCTTGAGGAAGTCGCTGCGGCCGCCGCAGTCCGTACGGCCGAGCGCGGAAGCCGAGCTCACCGGGATGAGCACGGACAGGGCGGCCGTGGCGGCGACGGTGAGTCCGATCCGCTTGATCGCGCGATTCATCGAGTCTCCTTCAACATGCGGATGTGCAGAAGTGCAGGTTGCGAACATGCAGTTGTGGAGATGCGAGAACCGCGCTCCCCGTTCCCGCCGGTGCCGGGTTCCTCGGAGGGAGTGCTCGTCGTGTCACGGGGCGTCGTGGAAGATCACGCCGAGGACGTGCCGTTGGCCGTCGTGCACCGCGCTGACCCCGTGGCGCAGGTTGAAGCGGCTCCAGCCCCGTGTCGACCGGACCGGACGGTCGTGCACCGCGAAGATCAGGCCCTGCCCCTGGCCCGGTCGCTTCACCGTCGGACGGGACTGGGCGCGCGGACGCTGCTCGACGAAGACGCTCTCGCCCCCGGTGAAGTCGATGTCGGGACGGTCCAGCATCACCGCCACCTGCAGCGGGAACGTCAGCTCGCCGTAGACGTCCTGGTGCAGGCAGTTGTAGTCGCCCGGGTCGTAGCGCAACAGCAGCGGCGTGGGCCGTGTCTGTCCGGCCGCGGCGCACGCCGCCGTGAGTTCGGCGTGGGTCTGCGGGAACCGGGGCCGGTCCAGGCGCTCCGCCCACTGGTTGGCGATCCGGGCCAGCGGCGGATACAGCTTCGCGCGCAGAGCGGTCACCACCGGAGGCAGGGGAGCGGCGAAGTAGCGGTAGCGGCCGCTCCCGAAGCGGTGGCGGCCCATGTCGACGGTGCTGCGGAACACCTCGTCCCGGTCGAACAGCCCGCGGATCTCCTCGCAGGCGTGCGGCGACAGCAGGGGCGGAGTGACGGCGACGCCCTCGGTGTCCAGTGCCGTGGTCAGCGAGGGCCAGTCCAGTGCGTCCACGGCGGGCAGGTCGATCGTGTCGTCGGTGCCGGCGGCGTCGGGCGCGGGGGGAGTGCGGCCGTGTTCCAGGCCCGGCAGGTGAGGGGTGTGGTAGCTGGTCAGTGTCGGCTCCGCGGTCGTGGAAGGGGACGGGGACGGGCGCCGGAGGCGGGGGAAGTGCTCCGGCGCCCGCCGGTTCAGAGGGAGGCCGCGGGGGTGCGGTCGTGCTCCAGGTCGAGCAGGAACCGCTTGGCGGCGACACCGCCGGCGTAGCCGGTCAGGCGACCGCCCGAGCCGACGACCCGGTGGCAGGGAAGCACCACGCACAGAGGGTTCGCGCCGAGTGCGGTGCCCACGGCGCGCGCGGCCCGCGGCCGTCCGAGCGCGGCGGCCAGCTCGGCGTAGGTGCCCGTCACCCCGTACGGGAGAAGTCCGTCCAGCCGTTCCACGGTCGTGCGGCTGAACGGTGTGGCCAGGCGGAGGTCCACGGGTACGGTGAACGTCCGGCTGCGGCCGCCGAGGTACGCGTCCAGCTGTCGGGCCGCCTCTTCCAGAATGCGCAGCTGGGCGGGGCCGGCCGCGTCGGCGTCCACGGCGGTGAGGCCACCGCGGGTGAGCCGGGCCCGCGCCTTCTCGCGGTCGTCGAAGACGCACAGCACCAGTGCGTCGTCGGTGGCCGCGAGGGTCAGCGGGCCCAACGGGGAGCGGTGCGTGGCGAGTGCCGCGGTGGAGGGGGTGCGCATGGGGCGGGACCTTTCTGGTGCTCAGGGGCGCGCCGGGTCAGACGGTGATGGGCCGGCAGCTCTTGCAGGCCCGGTAGCCCGCCTCGCGGGCGTCCTGCGCGGTGCGGAAGTGCACCCGGTGCCCGGGAGTGATGCGGCGGGCGTGGGCGCAGGTCGGATGGCAGTAGATGAAGGTGGTGTCGCTGCCGAGGAAGACCGCCCCGGCCTGGGACAGCTCCTTCACCCGGCGCATGTCGATGTGCTCCGCCTGGCGCAGGGCCGCGCCGGCCTTCGGCAGGTAGGCGGCGTCGCACGGCGATCCGTTGTCGTGCGTGACCCGGTGGCACGGTATGAGCACGGCGACCGGGTTGGCCGCCAGCGCGCGCAGGACGTCGGAGGCCGAGGGCGGACTCGCGGTGCCGGCCTCGCGCACGATCCAGCTGAGCGGCCGCAACTGTCCCGCGGGGATGTTCCGCACGGCCTCCAGGACCGCGCGCTGCTGCGCGGGCAGCCCGGACAGGTCGATGGGCAGTCGGCGGCCCCGGCCCGTGCGCAGCGCGGGGATGAGCCCGGGCAACGGCTTGCTGCCGGGGATCGCCGAGCGGCCGGTGCGTTCACGGTGCAGTTCCTCGAAGCCGGTCGGGGTCAGGCCCGCCGAGTCCAGGCACGCACCGGTCACGGCCTGAGGGCTCGCGGCCACGAACAGCCCGCCCGCGGCCGTGTCGAGGCGCACGTAGCTGTCGTAGTGGTCCGCGGAGATGCCCACACGGCGCAGCACGCGCAGCGCGAAGTCCTCCGGCGCGGCCGATGCGAGGTCCGGCAGACGTCGCGCGACCGCGTCGCCGTTGCTTTCGTTCACATCGTCACCTCCTTCAGCGACTTCGGCTCCAGGTCGAGCAAGCGTCTCAGGGCGGCCAGCCCGCGGGAGACCTGGGCCTTGGCGGTGCCGACCGCGCAGCCCTGCACCTCGGCCACCTCCGCGTAACTCATACCGACGACATGGTGGAGAACGACCGGTATGCGATGGTGCTCGGGTAAGGCCGACAGCGCCGTGACAAGGCGCGACCGGTCCTCCGTCGTCGCCGCGCGCTCCTCCGGGCCGGGGCTGAGGTCCGGCCAGACGTCCATGGTGTCCTCCACGGGCAGCCCGGCCGTGACCGGGCGCCGTTTCCGTGTTCGGACGTGATTGCGCCACACGTTCGCCGCGATGGTCATCAGCCACGCACGGGGACGCAGCTCACGTCGCCGTGCGGGGGCGTACTCCTGCAGGGCCGTGTAGGCGCGCAGAAACGTGTCCTGTCCCAGGTCGTCCGCCTCGGCGGACGAGCCGGAGACCCGGTACAGGAACGCGTGCACCGCCCCGGCGTGCACTCGGACCAGCTCGGTGAAGCCGGCTTCGAGGTGCGCCGCCAGGAGTTCGGTCAGCTGCTCTGCCTTGTCGTCCATCACTGAGACAAACACCGTCCGAGGGTCAGGTGTTGCACACGTCCAGGAGCGGTCATCGACGGGTGACCGGAGCGTCCAGTGCCGCGCTGCCGACCAGGACCGCCTGATGCAGGCGCCGCAACCGGGGCACGGGCTCGATCCCGAGGGAGTCGCCGAGCGTCCGGCGCAGGCTGTGGAAGACGTCGCTGGCGCGTTTGGGCTCGCCCGAGCGGTACAGCGCCACCATCAACTGGGCGTGCACGTTCTCGTGGGTGGGGTGGCGCGCGACCAGGTCCTTCAGCTCGTCGACCAGCTCGCGATGCCTGCCGAGTGCCAGGTCGGCCTCTATGCGCTGCTCCAGGACCACCTGCCGGGTCTCCGCCAGTTCCGCCAGGTGCGGTGAGCTGAGGGGTCCCGCGCTGACGTCGGACAGCGCCGGCCCGCGCCACTGCGCGAGGGCCAGCCTGAACATCTCCGAGGCCGTCCGGTGGTCGCCGGAGGCGGCCGCCAGGCGTCCCTGCCTGGTCAGCTCCGTGAACCGGAAGCGGTCGAAGTCGGCTGTCTCCAGGGAGAGCTGGTAGCCCTGGTTCCTGGTCAGGAGCAGCTGGCTGCGGTCGCTGTGGGGGCCGCGCAGGGCCTGCCGTATGTGGAGCACGTAGGTCTGGAGCGTGGACATCGCGCTCTTGGGGGGAGTCGTCCCCCACAACTCGGTGATGCAGTCGCTGGCGCGCACCATCTGCGGCGTGTGCAGCATGAGAAAGGCGAGGAGCTGACGGGGTTTCGGTGCGCTCGGTACCAGATTTTCCTCGGTGTCGCACAGTAAAAGGGGGCCAAGAATGCCTGAATCCATGAAGAGTTTCCGTCCCCGTAAATGCCATAACACTTCGAACTGGCATTCCATTTCGAGTAAGGCTAGAAGGGTGCCGTATCGGTGTCAATCCGATGTTCAGGCAACGAAATCCGGCGGATTCTCGTTCCGTGGCGACCGGTGCCCCGTCGGCGCCGTGGTACGCCTCGGAGGCCCCCGGCGAACCGGGTGCCGACGTCAGCCGCTCTGTCACGTCCATCACTGGGACAAACACCGCCCGGGAGTCAGGTGTTGCGGGTGTTCAGGAGTGTTCATCGGCGGGTGGCCGGATCGGTCTCCGCCGTATCCGGGGGGTGAACATGATCCTTCGGGGATTTCCCGAGTTCGGCGCAGGCCGCGGAAGGTTTCACGCGCGCGTGGCCGGGTCGCTCGGCCAGTTCCGGAATCCTTCCGGGGCGGTTAATCAGGTCGGCTGACCGGTTTTTTCGATAGGGAGAAATGACGACGCGGCCCCGGACCGCAGGGGTCCGGGGCCGCGTTCGCGGGGTCGGCTACCGCCCGGCGGCCCGGCGCAGCGCGTCGACGCGGTCGGTCCGCTCCCAGGTGAAGTCGGCCAGTTCGCGGCCGAAGTGACCGTAGGCGGAGGTCTGGGCGTAGATGGGGCGCAGCAGGTCCAGGTCGCGGATGATGGCGCCCGGGCGGAGGTCGAAGACCTCCGTCACCGCCTTCTCGATGGTGGCCTGCGGGAGGGTGGCGGTCCCGAAGGTCTCGACGAAGAGGCCGACGGGCTCGGCCTTGCCGATGGCGTAGGCGACCTGCACCTCGCAGCGGGCGGCCAGTCCCGCGGCGACGACGTTCTTGGCGACCCAGCGCATCGCGTAGGCGGCGCTGCGGTCGACCTTGGAGGGGTCCTTGCCGGAGAAGGCGCCGCCGCCGTGGCGGGCCGTACCGCCGTACGTGTCGATGATGATCTTCCGGCCGGTCAGGCCCGCGTCTCCCATCGGGCCGCCGATCTCGAAGCGGCCCGTGGGGTTGACCAGCAGGCGGTAGCCCTCGGTCTCCAGCTTGACGCCCTCCTGGGCCAGCTCGTCCAGGACGTGCTCGACGACGTGTTCGCGCACGTCGGGCGTGAGCAGGGAGTCCAGGTTGATGTCACTGGCGTGCTGGGAGGAGACGACGACGGTGTCGAGGCGCTTGGGCTTGCTGCCCAGGTACTCGATGGTGACCTGGGTCTTGCCGTCCGGGCGCAGATAGGGCACGGTCCCGTCGCGCCGCACCTCCGACAGGCGGCGTGACAGCCGGTGGGCCAGGTGGATGGGCAGCGGCATGAGGCTGGGCGTCTCGTCGCAGGCGTAACCGAACATCAGGCCCTGGTCTCCCGCGCCCTGGTGGGCCGGCCGGTCCTCCCGCACCGGCGCGGTGTCGTCACGCCGCAGCTCGTAGGCGGTGTCGACGCCCCGGGCGATGTCGGGGGACTGGCCACCGATGGAGACGGACACGCCGCAGGAGGCGCCGTCGAAGCCCTTGGCGGAGGAGTCGTAGCCGATCTCCAGGACCGCTTCGCGGACGAGGGCGGGGACGTCGGCGTACGCGCTGGTGGTGACCTCGCCCGCGACATGGACCTGACCGGTGGTGATCAGGGTCTCCACCGCGACGCGGGACAGGGGGTCCTGGGCGAGGAAGGCGTCGAGAATCGTGTCGCTGATGCGGTCGGCGACCTTGTCGGGATGACCTTCGGTCACCGATTCCGAGGTGAAGAGCCGGGCAGACATGGGAACTCCTGGTGTCGGGACGACGAGGCGTGCGTCAGGACGTGCGATGGCGTTCCAGGGCGTGGTCCACCAGGGAGGCGGCCGCGCCGGTGTAGGTGGCGGGATCGAGCAGGTCCGCCGTTTCGCCGGGGCCCAGCGCGGGCCCGATCCGGGGGTGTTCGGCGAGGACGTCGGCCAGGGGCCGTCCGGTGCGGGTGGCCGTCTCGGTCGACTCGGACAGCAGCCGCTTGGCCTCCGCCTTGCCGAACAGGGGCGCCAGGACCGCGACGATCCGCTCGGACGACATCAGGTCGCCGGTCGCGGCCGCGTTGGCCCGCATACGCTCCTCGTGGACGACGAGCCCCTCGCACAGTTCGACGGCGGTGTGCGAGGCGCCGCCCGCCAGCCGCAGGCACTCGCGCAGCAGCAGCCACTCGGCGTGCCAGACACCGGCCGAGCGTTCGTCCTCGGTCACCAGGCACTGCGTCAGCGCGCCCGCCAGCGCGGGAACCTGGAGCGCGGCCGAGCGGATCAGGGTGGCCAGCACCGGATTGCGTTTGTGCGGCATCGCCGAGGAGGCGCCGCGCCCGGCCACGGGCGGCTCGGCCACCTCACCGACCTCGGTGCGGCCCATCGACTGCACGTCCACGGCGATCTTCCCGAGCGCCCCGGTCACGAAGGCGAGGGCCGCGGCCGCGTCGGCGACGGGCGCGCGCAACGCGTGCCAGGGCAGCGGGGCCGTGGCCAGCCCGGTCTCGGCCGCGAAGGCCTTCGACAGCGCCGCCGCGTACGCCGCCGCGTCCGCGGCCGGCGCGCCGTCCACCGCCGAGTACTGCAGATACCCGGCCAGAGTGCCCGCCGCACCGCCGAGTGAGACGGGCAACCGGCCGTCGAGCAGCCGGCCCACGCGGTCGGCCGCCTCGCGCACCAGCAGCCCCCAGCCCGCCGCCTTGAGCCCGAACGTGGTCGGAACGGCGTGCAGGGTCAGCGTCCGCGCGGCCATCAGCGTGTCCCGGTGCCGTGCCGCCAGCCGGTCCAGTGCCGCCACCGTGCGCAGCAGGTCGGCGTGGACCAGGCGCAGCGCCCGGTCGCAGACCAGCATGGCGCCGGTGTCGAGGATGTCCTGACTGGTCGAGCCGCGGTGCACGAACTCGGCGGCCTCCGGGTCCTCCTCGGCGACGACCGCGGTGAACGCGCGGATCAGGGCCACCACCGGGTTGGCGCTCTCCCGCGCGGCCACGGCGAGCCCGCGCAGGTCGAGCCGCTCCGCGCGGGCGGCCCTGGTGATCGCCGCGGCGGCCGGGGCGGGCAGCGTGCCCAGCCCGGCCTGGGCGCGCGCCAGCGCCGCCTCCGCGTCCAGCATCGCCTGGAGCCAGGCCTCGTCGCCGACCGCCCGCTCCACCGGAGTGCCCGCCCGCACCGGGGAGAGCAGCCCGGAGTCCAGCCCCGCCTGATGTGCCGTCATGCCGATGCCTCCGTCAGTGTCATGCCGCAACGCCGTCGGGAGGCGTCCGGGGAAGCGGGTGCGAGGGCCAGTACGGCCCGCGCGATGGCGTCGGAGTCGCCGAGGGTCACCGAGTTGACCCCGGGCCTGATGCCGGCCGCAGTCACCCAGTGCACCGCCTCCGTCGGCACCCCGTACGCGAAGCGCCGCGGATGGCTGCGGCCGTAGGCGTCGACCAGGTGGTACGGGCGGTCGGTGACCTCCAGCCCGCCCGTCTCGTAACTCGTGCCGCACGCGCCGGGGATGCGGAAGGGACGGCACTGGCCGGTGGACAGCAGCTCGCGCAGCAGCGGATCGGAGGTCCGGCGCAGGTCCGGTGCCGGCAGACGCGCCTCGACCAGCACCCGGGCGCGCACGGGGGCGGCCCCCGCCCCCTCCGACTCGGCGACGAACGCTCCCGCCGTGCCGTCGACCCGCACCCGCATGCCCGGACCGATCAGATCCAGGACACCCGCCTCGAGCAGCCCGATCAGCTCCTCGACGCGGGAGAAGGGCGGCCCGATCGACAGGAAGGCGTTGAGCGGGGTGTACCAGCCCTCCACCTCGTCCCGGTAGGAGGTGCCGTCGAGGCCACCGTGGTCGAGCGCCAGCCGCACCTCGTTGCGCAGGTCGCGCAGCACGTCCAGCGCCGCCTTCAACGGCCCGCTCACGTTGCCCGCCCGAGCCTCGCGCACGTCCTGGCGCAAGTACTCCAGCATCCAGCCGCGGAACTCCGCCCGATCGGCGAACTCCCCGCCGCCGTGCGGCCGGAAGACGCGGTCCCAGTCCCACCGCTCCTCACGTGCGATGCCGTACGCGTCGAGCAGCTCGTCGGCGGGGGCCAGGCCCTCGGGCAGCGAGACGAACCGCTCCACGAACTCCTCCCGCTCGGCCCCCCGGCCCCGGGCGGTCAGCAGCGCCCCGTAGTAGACGCTCTCCACCTCCCGGGTGATCAGCGGCCACAGGTCGCTGCCGAAGTACACGCGCTCACCGTCCACGGCGCGTTCCCGCAGCGCCGACACCACCTTCTCGGTCAGCACACGCGGCTCGTGACGGCCGTGCGCGCCCTTCTCGTTGGCGCCGCGGGCGTGGTAGGGGATGCCGCGCCGGGAGCCCGCGACGATGTGCGGCTCCCGGCCGGAGGGGCGGTAGACGAGCCGGTCGCCGACGCGGTCGAAGCGGCCGCCGCGCCCCACGGTGAGCAGCGCCATGTGGTCGAAGAAGTTCAGGCCGAGCCCGCGCAGCAGCACGGTCTCGCCGGACCGCACGTCCGACAGGTCCAGGTCGGCCGGGTTGGACGGCAGGACGTGCAGCAGCCCCTGGGCTCGCGCGCGCTGCCACAGCTGCCGCTCGGCGGGGGAGACGTCGACCGGCACATGGCCCTGGGACAGGACGACCGCGTCGAGGCCGTCGAGGACCTTCCCGTCGGACAGGGCGACCTGTTGCGCGCCGTCCTCGGACCGCTCCCGCAGGGCGACGGCCCGGGCCTGGTGCACCCGCACCCGCACGTGCGCGGGGGCGTCGGACACCACCCGGGCGAAGGCGTCCTCCAGGTAGCGGCCGTAGAAGGCGCGGGAGGGGTAGTCGTCCTCGCCGAGCCGGCGCGCCTCGGCGAGGACGGCCTCGTCGTACAGCGGCGCCCCGCCGAGGCCGTGACCGAGCGTGCGCGCCCACTCGTAGAGACTGGGCCCCGGCTCGACGGGGCCGGCCATCTGCACACTGGTGTCGGTGAACACGGTCACCTGCGAGGCGACGGTGTTCATCAGCAGCACCCGCGACTGCCCGGTGCGCCACACCCGCCCGGCTCCGGGGCGGTAGGGGTCGACGACGTGCACGGTGACCGCCCGGTGGGCGGGCGCGGCGCGTTCGTTGGCGCACAGCCGCTCCAGTACCGACAGACCGCGCGGTCCCGCACCGACGAGGCACAGGTCGAGGTCACCGCTGAGCATAGGTGTACTCCATAGGTGTACTCCCTTGGTGTCAGGAGAGGGCTGGGACGGTGGGGTCACCTCAGACCGGTGCGGCGACCAGCAGACTCGTCTCGAGGGCGAGGGAGTGCACGCTCCGCAGCCGCAGGCCCGCGGCGCCCAGGACGGAGCGGTATCCCTCGAGGGTGCGCTCGCGGCCGCCCGCGGCCATCAGCAGATGCAGGTCCCACAGCAGCGGCAGCACGGGTGCCGTGCCGTCGGTGGCGACGACCCGCTCCAGCACCAGCAGCCGGCCCGAGTCCGCCATCGCCTCACGGATGTTGGCGAGGAGCGTCACACAGCGTTCGTCGTCCCAGTCCTGCAGCACCCGGGACAGCAGGTACACGTCGTGGCCCGCGGGGACCTTGTCGAAGACGTCGCCCGCGACGGTCTCGAAGCGGTGCGCGTCGACGGTGGCGCCCAGGTGCCCCTCGGCCACCGGCAGCATGTGCGGCAGGTCGAAGACGGTACCGGTCAGGTGCGGGTGGGCCTGGAGCACGGCCGACAGCAGCAGGCCGCTGCCGCCCGCCACGTCGACCACGGTGTGCGCCGACGTGAAGTCGAAGGCCGCCGCCGCCTCGGGGAAGAACACGTTGCCGGCGTTCATGGCGCGCAGGAACCGCGGCCCCGCGTCGGGCTCCTCGCGCAGGTGGGCGTGGAGCGTGGTGCCGAAGGCGTGCTCGAAGCCGGAGGTTCCGGTGCGGATCGCGGGCACCACCGCGCCCCACGCACGGTGGAACTCCTCCCCGTACAGCAGCACCATGTCGCGCATGGACTGCTCGCCGTCGGCGACGAGGAGCGCGCCCACGTCGGTGAGCCCGTAGCCCGCCTCCTCGTCGCCGGTGAACACGCCGAGTGCCGCGAGCAGCCGCAGCAGCCGCGCGAGGCCGTCCTCGCTGGCACCCGTGGCCTCGGCCAGCGCCGGGACGGTGCCGTGTCCCGCGGCGATGTGGTCGGGCAGGGACAGCGCGGCCGCCGCGTGCAGGGCCTGGGCCCGCCAGGTGCCGGTGATCAGGTCCACCACCTGACGTGCCGCCGTCGTCTCGGTACCGGGCATGATCAGACCTTCCGTACGGGGGCGGACACGGCGAGCGCGGGGTCGCCGGTGCGGGACAGGGCCGTGCGCAGGCGCTCGCGCAGCACACGTTTGAGGACCTTCCCCGTGACGCCGACGGGGAGTTCGGCGCGGTCGGCGGCCACCAGCAGCCCGCCGAGCGGTGCCAGGCCCTCGCGGGCCAGGGCCGCGTTGCACGCCCTCAGCAACCGGGCCGCGTCACGCCGGGTGCCGTCGGAGAAGAGGGCGACCGCCAGGGGACGGGAGCGACCGGGAGCGGCGGGATCGTCGACCGCGACGACCGCGGTGTCCAGCGCCTGCGTGGCGAGCAGGACGACCTCCTCCACCGGGAGGCTGTGGACCGGCCCCTCGGCGGTGTGGATCACGTCGGGGGTGCGGTCGAGGTGGTACCAGGTCCCGTCGCTGTCGCGGCGCATGACGTCGCCGGTGAGGAAGTAGCCGTTGACCGTCGACTCCCGGGTGAGGTCCGGCTCGTCCAGGTAGCCGGCGGTGATGCTGGGGGTCCGCACACCGAGCCGGCCGGCCTGCCCGTCGGGCAGTTCACGGCCCTGCTCGTCGAGCACCGCCGCCTTGCGCACCACTTTCGCGGGCTGCCCGATGTGGCGTGCGTACCGGGTCGTCTCTGGTGTGTAGGCCTGTTTGAACAGCACCATGCCCATCTCCGACGACCCGAGTCCGTCGAGGTAGCGCGAGCCGTTCAGCACCCTGCCGTTCTCGGTGCGCCGGCCCAGCGCGATCAGCGGGCGTATGTGCCGCTCGTGGGAGGCGTCGCCCATGCCGTGCCAGGTGTGGATGTGCCGGGCGGCCTCGGGGCCGATCCTGTCGGCGGGCACCTCGGCCAGGGTCAGCGGGAAGGCCAGCACGGTGGTGGGGTGGAACAGGTCGATCGCCCGCGCCACGGCCTCGCCGCTCGCGTCGTCCAGGACCAGCGTCGGGATGCCGAGCAGGAGCGCCAGGCTGAGGTAGCTGATGCCCGCCGAGTGGCTGTGCGGCAGCGCGGTCAGCAGCCGGTCCGAGCGCAGCGACGGGAAGGACCACAGCCGTTCCCGCTTGCCCGCGAAGAACGAACCGTGGTGGAACACGGGGGCCTTGGGCCGACCGGTGGTGCCCGACGAGTGCGAGATCATGATCAGGTCTTCGTCGGCGTGCCGGTGCGGGAAGTCGGGTATCGGCCGGGGCGGCAGGGGAGCGGTGGCGGCGAGCGAGGCGATGTCCGCGACCTCGGGCGTGGCCTGTCCGGGGGCGTCCGCCGCCCAGGCGTCCGCGAGACCCTTGAGCAGGTCGCCGTCGCCCACCAGCACCGTGGTCCGGGTGCGCAGGAAGTACTCCGCGGCCGTCGCCGGGGCCATCCGGGGGTTGCAGTGCACGGCGGCGGCACCCAGCGACGTGATGGCGATGTGGTGGATCAGGCCCAGCAGCCCGTCGCGGGTGTGCAGTCCCACGTGAGCCCCCGCCCGCACCCCGCGGCCGCGGTACCAGTGGGCGTGGCGGATCACGGCGACACGCACGTCGTCCAGGGACATCGCCGACGGCTCGTCCGTCGCCCAGGTGGGGGAGGACACGTCGGGGTGGAACAGCAGCGGACGGTCCCGGTCCCGGGCGACGTGCCAGGCGTGCCAGAAGAAGTTCCCCGCCCCCAGATCCCGGTCGGCGTGGAGGCGAAGGCGCTGCGCGACGGACCTGTGCGTGCCGAACAGGAACATGGGAATACCTCACACTCCGCAGTGATGCGCCGAGTTCCCCGGTCACCGGTTGAGACAGCGCGGCCCGTGACACCCCAGCGATTCGGGAAGGTTCGTGGCGGAGTCTCCAACCGGCTGCTAAAGGGCCGAGCGAAAGCAGCCCCGTTGGCCGATCTTGATTGGTTCTTCAGAGGGGGTTGCAACGATCGAACCAGTTCGATCGAGAACAGGCTGGAGGCCGCGTCGGATGGACGCCCCGCTGACAACCCCGGTCGCCGTGGTCGGAGGCGGTCCGGTCGGATTGATGCTCGCGTTGCTGCTGGACCGGCAACACGTCCCCTGTGTCGTCCTCAACTCCCAGCAGGACGTGCCCGATCAGCCGCGTGGCAGCACCCACAACGCGCGGACCATGGAGCACTACCGCACCCTGGGACTGGCCGAGCGGATCCGCGGGCTCGGACTTCCCGCCGGTCACTCGGCCGGCATCTCCTTCTTCACCCGCTACCACGCGCACCGACTGGCCCTGCTGCCCTGGCCGGGCAGCGGTGAGGTGCTGCGCCGGCGGGCGGCGGCCGACCGCACGGACCCGTCCCCCGAACCGATGCACCGGGCGAACCAGATGTACGTCGAGCGGCTGCTGCTCGACCACGCCCGCACCCGGCCGCGCATCACCCTGCGCTACGGCTGGACGGCCACCGCCCTGCGCGAGAGCGCCGAGCACGTCGACGTCGTGGCCGAACGCGACGGCGCCCGGCGCACGTTCCGGGCCGCGTTCGTCGCGGGCTGCGACGGCGGGCACAGCCTGGTCCGACGCCACCTCGGCATCCGGTACGAGGGAGAGGGAACCCTCGACCAGGACATCCTCGGGCGCCGCTCCACCGCCGCCCACCTGCGCGTGCCCACGCTCTACCGGGACTTCCTGCACGACAGCGGCGCATGGAGCAACTGGGTCGTCAACGCGGACCTCGCGCTGAACCTGATCGCGCTCAACGGCGTGGACGAGTTCTTCCTGCTCACCAGCTCCGTGGACCCGGACACAGCGACCCCCGGCGAACTGGTGCGGCTGGTGCGGCGGGCGGCGGGGGAACCCCTGCCGGTCGAGGTGCTCAGCCACCGGCCCTGGACCGCGGGCGCGGCGCTGGTCGCCGAATCCTTCGGCAGGGGCCGCATCCGGCTCGCCGGTGACGCCGCGCACCTGTTCACGCCCAACGGCGGCTTCGGCATGAACACCGGTGTCGACGACGCCGCCAACCTCGCCTGGAAGCTCGCGGCGGCCGTGCAGGGCTGGGCGGGCCCGGGCCTCCTGGACACGTACGGCAGCGAACGCCGGCCGATCGCCCTGCGCAACACCTCGGCGGCCCGGACCCTCGGCCAGGGACTCGGCGCCGTCGACCGGCCCGCCTGGCTGGAGGCGGACTCGGCCGCCGGCGAGGCCGCCCGGGCCAGGACCGGAGCGGAACTCGCCGAGTACGGGACGCGCACCCTGGACACCCTCGGGGTGCAGCTGGGTGCCCGCTACGACGGCTCCCCGCTCGTCGCCGGGGACGGGACCGGGGCGCTGCCCGACTCCTTCGCCGCGTACGCGCCCTGCGCCGTACCGGGCGGCCGCGCACCCCACCTGTGGCTCGACGACCGCCGCACGGACGGCAGTTCGCTGTTCGACCGGTTCGGCCCCGGGTTCACCCTGCTGCGCCTCGGCCCGCGGCCACCGCGGACCGGACGGATCGAGGCCGCGGCCCGTGCCCGGGGCGTGCCGCTGCGGGTGCTGGCGCTCGACGACCCGCTCGCGCGTGAGCTGTACGAGCGCGCTCTGGTGCTGATCCGCCCCGACCAGTACGTCGCCTGGCGCGCCGACCGGGAGCCCGACGACCCCGGGGCGCTCTGGGCGCAGGTCACCGGGGGGCCGCACGAGAGGGCGGCGGGGCCGTCGCCCGTCACCGGCCGCGGGCGGTGGCGGTCGGGCGCGATCCAGGTCCCCGCGCCGGGGCCGACGAAGCCTGAGCAACGGTAATATCCACGCGGATCGGGATGTTCGACCGGGTATGTCGGGAGATGACCTCTCGCTGGCCCGGCTGGGCGACGATGGGGGATCACATGGAATTTCGCGTTCTCGGCCCTCTGAGTGTGCGCGACGACGACGGCCGCCACAGGACTCCGACCGCGCCGAAACAACGGCAACTGCTGTCGCTCCTGGCACTCCACACGAACCACGTCGTGTCCGTGGCACAGATAGTCGAGGAGATATGGGAGTACCGGCCGCCGTCGAGCGCGGTCGCGGCGGTGCACACGTACGTCGTGCAGTTGCGCCGCTCCCTGGACGGAGCCCGGCGCGGCCCGGGCCGCGGTCCCGGCCGGCTGCAGACCCGCGACCAGGGGTACGTGCTGAAGCTGAACGCCGGGGAACTGGACCTGGACCGCTACGAGCAGCAGGTGCGGGCCGCGCGCGCCACGCTGGAGGCGGGCGAGTACGCCGAGGCGGCCAGGCAGTTGCGCGCCGCCGAGATGATGTGGACGGGGCCGATGCTCATCGACGTGCCCACCGGCCCGCTGCTCAGGGCCGCCATCGAGGTGGTCGAGCGCGACCGGCTGGACGCCGTGCCCCAGCGTCTGGGCGCCGAGCTGAGGCTCGGGCGGCACCACGAGATCCTCGGTGAACTCACCGCGCTGGTGCACCAGTACGGGACGCACGAGGACCTCGTCGCCCACCTCATGCTCGCCCTGTACCGGTCGGGCAGGCAGGTCGACGCGCTCGCGGCCTACCACCGGCTGCGGGCCCGGCTGCGGGAGGAACTCGGCACCACACCGTCGGCCCGGCTGCAACGCCTGCACACCCACATACTCTCCGGGCATCCCCAACTGGAGCCTCCGTCGAGCACTCGCGCCCGGGAGTCGCTCAACCTGCCGGCCGAGCGTATGGCGCACGGTGTCCGCGTGGCGTGACCTGCTCCGGGACGCCCGGCCGGTCGGGCTCCGGCGTCCGTGCGGCCGACACGAGGCCGGCCGAGGCGTGCGGGCGGCGGCCGGGCAGCCAGACGAGGGCGCCCACCAGCGCCGGGCCCATCAGCAGGGCCGCCGCCCCGAACGCCTGCCCCGCCCCGGCGGCCACCCCGGTGCCACGGCCGCACACCGCCACCGCGAGGACCGTGCCCAGCGCGGTCCCGAACTGCCCCGCGCACTGCACCAGACCCGCCGCGAGCCCGGTGCCGGCGCCCCGGAACCGGTCCAGCGCCACGACCTCGCACGACATCCAGATCAACGGAAGCCCCCCGCCCGAGAGGACCAGCCCCGGCAGCATGCCCGAGACGTACCCCGGGGCATCCGAGCGGGCGGCCAGCGTCCACAGGCCGGCCCCCAGGAGCAGACAGCCGAGCGCGCACGGAAGGCGGGCACCGTACCGGGTCAGCAGCACACTGCACGCCCGGCCCACGACCAGGACGCCCCCGGCCACCGGCAGCAGGGCGATCCCGGCGGCCAGCGCACCGAACCCGTAGGTGTCGCGCAGCCGCAGGCCGCCGAGGAAGGCCAGGGGCGCGGCGGCCGTCGACACCAGCAGGATGCCCGCCGCGCCGCACACCAGGTTCCGGTCGCGGAGCAGGGCCGGGGGCAGCAGCGGGTCGGGGCAGCTGCGTTGCCGGTGGGCGAAGACGGCGCCCAGCGCCACCGCGCCGAGCGCGGCGCAGGCCGTGTACCGGTCCGTGCCGTGGGCGGCCAGCCGCACCAGGGCGTACACGGCCACGAGCAGGGCACCGGTCAGCGCGACGGCCCCGGCCAGGTCGAGGCGGACACCGCGGGTGGGGGGCGGGTCGGGCAGCGGGATGCGACGGGACGCCGCCAGGGCGACGGCTATCACGGGGACGTTCAGCCAGAACGCCCAGCGCCAGTCGAGGCCGCTGACCACGAGACCGCCGCACAGCACCCCGGCCACCGAGCCGACGCCGCCGACGCCCGCCCACAGCGCCAGGGCCCGGGCGCGCTGCGGCGGCGCGACCGCCGTCACCAGCAGCGACATCGCGGCGGGCACGAGCACGGCGGCCGCCAGCGCCTGCCCGGCGCGCGCGAGGACGAGGAGCGGGCCGCTGGGTGCCGCGCCGCACAGGGCCGACGCCACGGCGAAGGCGCCCATGCCGTGCAGGTACAGGCGCCGGGCCCCGGCCAGGTCCGCCAACCGGCCGCCCAGCAGCTGGAACCCGCCCACCAGCAGCACGTACACGTTGGTCACCCACTGCACGGCGTCCAGCGACATCGACAGGTCGCGCCGGATGTCGCTGAGGGCGAGCGTCACGATGCCCGAGTCGGCGTTGGCGAGCAGGGGTGCGAGGACGGCCAGCGCGAGCAGCCGGCGGTCCAGCGGGGGCACCGCGTCGCCGCGTGGGCGGGCAGGGGCGGACAAGGCCATGACAGCTCCCGGGAGTGGACACCGATGCCGCCGTACGGGCCCCGGTGCGGGGCGGACGAGGAAGAGCGGTCCGCGGCCTGCCGTCCGGATCGGCGCGGGGCACGGAAAAGGCCCACGCGGTGCGGTGGCGGCCGACGGTGACACGGCACGCGCGCACGCCGGGTCACGTGAGGTCGGCGATCCGGACGAGCGGCCCTGGGGCCGCGGGACGGCACGGCGCGGGCGGAACAGGAAGGAAGGGGGCGCCCGCGACGGCGGGGCGCTGCGGAGATCCGCGGGAGGACGGAGGTGCCGATCGGCACGCCGGTCCGGGAGGAGACGACAGTCCGGCCGGTCGCCCGAGGGGGACGCGGCCGGAGCCGCCGACGGCATGCGGGGGTCTGGCCACCGCACGCCGCCGGCGAACCGTTCTACGTCATGTGTCCGGCCGCCGTGCGGCGGCCGGACACGCGCGGAGGGGCCGGGGCTCGCCGACCCTCCCGCACGCTGGTGCTCAGAGCTCCTTGAGGAGCCCGCCGTCCACGACGAACTCGGCGCCCGTGGTGCTGCCGGAGCGCGGCGACGCCAGCAGCACGACGGCGTCGGCCACCTCCTGCGGCTCGACGAAGCGGCCCGTGGCCAGGTTCAGCATCTCCGGGACGATGGTCTTGATGACGTTGTCCTTGTCGGTGCCGGCCTGCGAGGCGATCATGTCGGCGACGCCGCCCTCGTCCGTCCACCACGGCGTGCGCACCACACCGGGGGACACCGTGTTCACGCGGATGCCCTGGGGCGCGAACTCGCCCGAGAGCACCTTGGTGATGTTGCTCAGCGCGGCCTTCGCGGCACCGTAGTCGACGTTGATCGGCGAGGGCTGCCGGGCGTTGCCGGAGGAGATGTTCACGATCGCGCCGCCGCCGCGCTCCAGCAGGTGCGGGATGGCGGCGCGGATGGCGCGCACGGCCGAGAACAGGTTGAACTCGAACATGGCACGCCACTCCTCGTCGGAGGCGTGCAGGAACGAGCCGCGCGGCAGGGTCACACCGGGGGGCGGACCGCCCGCGTTGTTCACGAGGATGTCGAGCCCGCCGAACTGCTCCACGGCGCGGGCGACGACCTGCGCCGGCGCGTCCTCGTCCATGAAGTCCGCCGGGACGTGCACGAGGTTCGGGCCGGCCAGCGCATCCAGCTCCGGGGTGCTCTTGCGGGACGTGGCCACGACCTTGGCGCCCTCTTCGAGGAGCGTGCTGACGACGGCCAGGCCGATGCCCTTGGAGGCGCCGGTCACGACGGCGACCCGGCCGGAAAGCTGCAGATCCATAAGGTTCCTTCTCGATGGTCGGCCCCGCCCTGCCAAGGGGGAGGAGCGCGGTGCGATGTGCTCTCACCTACGGAAACACCGCGATGCGCCAAGGTGTTGCAGCAAGGCGCGCACCGGGCCCCGCGGGGTCAGCGGTGCCAGCGCATGACCTCCTCCGGAAGCTCCTCCAGATCCGCGATCTCGGACGGCTTGCGGTCCATGTAGCGGGGGTCGCACCCCTGGTGCCCCAGCAGCCGGGCGACCGGGGCCAGCACGGTGAACAGCGCGCGCTGCAGCGCCCACGGGGGAGAGGTGAACCGCACCACGTCACCGAACTCCAGCGTGGTCACCGCCTGCTGCAGCAGGCGGGGCATGCCCTCGGGCGTGGTCTTGCCGTCCTGCGCGAGCCCGAACAGCTGACGCAGCACCAACTGCTCGAAACGGTCGCTGTTCTTGCGGACCTCGCAGATGTGGAAGGCCTGTTCGCCGCTGCAGTTCCACCAGCGATGCCTGATGCCCGGTTGGATGAGCACGCTCTGCCCGGGCTTGTCCAGGGTCACCTGGCGCCCGCCGATCAGGAAGGCGACCTTGCCCCGCACCAGCGTGAAGCGTTCCTCGCTCACCGGGTGCAGATGCTCGCCCGACACCGCGCCGCCGGGCTCGGAGTACACGTCCATCACGGTGCGCGCCCCGCCCGTGTGCGAGGACGGCGTTCTGATCACGACCCGCTCCCTGCACCGCGGGTTCTCGTACACCTCACCGACGCTGACCGTCACCGGCCCGCCTCCTTTCACCCTGGTGAATTCAGCCTGACTTCGATGGTGGCGATCAGTGAGCCGTCCGACACTCCCCATCTTGCGGTCGTATCGCGGAATCCGCCGTTCACGGATTCGACCGCAAGATCCGGAGTGTTTCCCGAGATGGCTGATTCGTACTGTCGCGGCGCAGGAGAGCGCGTGAAGTGGTCCGCCGAAATTGGCGAGAAGGGGAGACATAAAGTGCGCGACAACAGTGGGATAGCCCGTAGGCGGTTCTTCACGACCGCCGCGGCGCTGGGCGGCACGGCCGCCGTGGGCGGAGCCTTCGCCGGTCAGGCGGCGGCGTCGGGGCAGGACGCCGCGACCGTCACGTTCGCCCCGGTGACGGTGACGCCCGCGGACGCCCAGTACGGCGAGCTCGTGCACGGCATGAACAACCGCTACGTCGGCAACCCCGAGGCCGTCCGGATCGTGGACGACGTCTCCCAGGTGGCGGGCGTGGTGCAGGCGGCCGTCACCGCCGGCAAGCGACTGACCGTGCGCTCCGGCGGGCACTGCCTGGAGGACTTCGTCTTCAACCCCGACGTCCAGGTGGTGCTCGACCTGTCGCGGCTCGACAAGGTCTACTACGACTCCAGGATGCGCGCGTTCGCCGTCGAGACGGGCGCCCGGCTCCTGGACGTCTACACCCTGCTCTACCAGGTGTACGGCGTCACCGTGCCCGGCGGCATCTGCTACTCGGTCGCGGCCGGCGGCCACGTCAGCGGCGGCGGCTGGGGGCTGCTCTGCCGCCCGCTCGGCCTGATCATCGACTACCTGTGCGCCGTCGAGGTCGTCGTGGTCGGGGCCGACGGCAAGGTGCGCACCGTCGTGGCGACCAACGATCCCGGCGACCCCAACCGCGAGCTGTGGTGGGCCCACGCGGGCGGTGGCGGCGGCAACTTCGGCGTCGTCACCCGCTACTGGTTCCGCACCCCCGGCGCCACCGGCACCGACCCGAAGAAGCTCCTGCCCAAGCCGCCCCGCGAGGTGTACCTGGTGGCCCAGGCCTGGCCGTGGGAGAGCATGACGGAGGCGAGGTTCTCCCGGCTGGCACAGAACTACGCCCGCTGGTTCACCGCGCACAGCGCCCCGGGCGCCCCCGAACTGGCCCTGGCCAGCTTCCTCGTGCTCACCCACAGGTCCGCCGGCCAGATCGTCATGGTCACCCAGGTCGACGCCACCGTTCCCGGCGCCCGCCAACTGCTGGACGGCTACCTCGCCGCGATCGGCGACGGCGTCGACGTGCCGACGGGTGCCGTCACCCGCCGGTTCGCCGAGTTCGGCCCCATGGCCGCCTACGCCGAGCCCCGCAAGCTGCCCTGGCTGGAGGCCACCCGCTACCTGGGCACCACCAACACCAACCTCACCGACCCGACCTTCCGGCAGGAGTACAAGTCCGCGTACATGCGCGCGGCCTTCCCCGACCGCCAGCTCGCGGCGCTGTACAAGCACCTGACGCGCACGGACGCCACCCTGCCCGGCGCGTCCATCACCCTCAGCTCCTACGGCGGCGAGGTCAACCGGGTCGCGCCGTCGGCCACCGGCTATCCGCACCGCGAGTCGTTCTTCAAGATGATGTGGATGTCCCTGTGGAACGACCCGGCCGAGGACGCCGCCTACATCTCCTGGAACCGGCAGTGCTACGCGGAGGTCTACGCCGACACCGGCGGTGTGCCCGTGCCCAACGCCGTCACCGACGGCTGCTACGTCAACTACCCGGACAACGACCTGAACGACCCGCGGTACAACACGTCGTCGACGCCCTGGTACTCGCTCTACTACAAGGGCAACTACCCGCGGCTGCAGCAGGTGAAGAAGACCTACGACCCGACGAACTTCTTCCGCCACGCCCAGTCCGTCCGCCTGCCCTGACCCGCACGTGAAGGCCGCCCCGGCACTGCCGGGGCGGCCTTCACGCGTGCGCGGTGCGGAACTCAGCGCTTGACGGCGAACGTCAGCCCGTCCGCGTAGGGGATGACGCTCAGCTCCACCCGGTCGTCGTGGTGCAGCCGCGGGTTGAAGGCGCGCAGCGCCCGCGTCTCGGAGTCCTGGGCGGACTCGTCGAGCACGGCGCCGTGCCACAGCACGTTGTCGACGACGACGAGGCCGCCCGGGCGCAGCAGCCGGAGCGCGTACTCGTAGTACGCCGTGTAGTTCTCCTTGTCCGCGTCGATGAACACGAAGTCGAACGTGCCGGCGGCGTCCTCCTCCGTCAACAGCCGCTCCAGGGAGGCCCGGGCGTCCCCGATGCGCAGGTCGACCCGGTCCGCGACACCGGCCCGCTTGCAGTAGTCGAGCGCCATGGCGCCCCACTCCTCGTTGATGTCCAGCCCCACCACCCGGCCGTCGACGGGCAGCGCGAGCGCCGTCGACAGCAGGCTGTAGCCGGTGAACACGCCGATCTCCAGGGCCCGCCTGGCCCCGGTCGCCTTCAGCAGGGTCCGCATGAACTGGCCCTGCTCCGGCGAGATCTGCATCAGGTGCAGGGGAAGCTGCGAGGTCTCCTCGCGCAGCTTCCGGAGCAGCTCGGGCTCGCGCAGCGAGACATCGGCGACGTAGTCCTGGAGTGCGTCGGTCAACTCGACCTGGAGTCTCATGATGGGCCACCTCGTGTCGGTTACTCGAATCCGAGAGGGAATTACAGGCGCCCGTACGGACCGGTGTCAACCGATTCCGGGCTCCTGGATATTGCGCAGAAACCGCCCGCCGCTCCCTCGACTGATCCTTCAGCGGCCACCGGCACAATGCCGCTGACAGAGCGCCGAATTCGAGGGCTCACTTCCCTTTCGAGGAGTGCCGATGGGCGACCACCAGCGCCGCTTTCGCGACTGCCTCGGCCGGTTCGCCACGGGTGTCACCGTGGTCACCGTCGAACGCGGCGCCGGCGTGCACGGCGCCACGGTCGGCTCGTTCACCTCCGTCTCCCTCGACCCCCCGCTGGTGATGGTGTCCCTGGACCGGCGCAGTCGGATGTGCGACCTGCTGACGGGCGCGTCGTCGTTCGGCGTGAACATCCTCGCCGCGCACCA
Source organism: Streptomyces sp. NPDC048664 (assembly GCF_040650555.1). Classification (NCBI taxonomy): domain Bacteria; kingdom Bacillati; phylum Actinomycetota; class Actinomycetes; order Kitasatosporales; family Streptomycetaceae; genus Streptomyces; species Streptomyces sp. NPDC048664. The sequence continues at coordinate 177,209 of NZ_JBEZHK010000002.1, forward strand.
GAAGGACCTGGCCCTGCACTTCGCGGGCCGGCCACTGCCCGCGGACACCCCCGTGCCCTGGGACCCGGACGCCGCGGGGCCGCGCCTGGCCGGGTGCGCCGCCCACCTCGACTGCGTGCCGTGGGCCGCGCACGACGGCGGCGACCACCTGCTGCACATCGGGCAGGTGCGGTCCTTCACGACCTGGGACGCGGAGCCTCTGGTCTTCCACGGCGGCGCCTTCCGCCACCTGGACCCCGCACCCGGCCACCACGCGTGGGCGGGCACCCTCGACGGACCGGCGGACGGCGTGTGGTCGTCGGGAACAGCGGCGCTCCACATCCCCCTGGGTCACTGACCGCCACGACCGGACAAGGACACACCATGACGCTGCAGCAGGGCGAGGCCTCCGCCTCCGCACCGGCTCCCCGTACCACCCGCCCCCTGACCGGTGACGAGTATCTGGACAGCCTGCGCGACGACCGCGCGGTCTACATCTACGGCGAACGCGTCGACGACGTCACCACGCACCCGGCGTTCGCCAACCCCGCCCGGATGACGGCCCGTCTGTACGACGCCCTGCACGACCCGGGCCGCCGCGACGTGCTGACCACCCGCACCGACACCGGGAGCGACGGATACACGCACAAGTTCTTCCGCACCCCGCGCAGCGTCCAGGACGTCGTCGAGGACCGCGAGGCGATCGCCGAGTGGGCCCGCCTCACCTACGGCTGGATGGGCCGCAGCCCGGACTACAAGGCGGCCTTCCTCGGCACGCTCGGCGCCAACTCCGACTACTACGCGCCCTTCCAGGACAACGCGCGGCGCTGGTACCGCGAGTCCCAGGAGAAGGTGCTGTTCTGGAACCACGCGATCATCCACCCGCCGGTCGACCGGCACCGCCCGTCCGAAGAGGTCAAGGACGTCTTCGTGCACGTGGAGAAGGAGACCGACGCCGGTCTCGTCGTCAGCGGGGCCAAGGTCGTGGCCACCGGCTCGGCCATCACCCACTACAACTTCATCTCGCACTACGGACTGCCGCTCAAGGAGAAGGAGTTCGCGCTCGTCGCGACCATCCCGATGGGCGCGCCCGGCCTGAAGCTGATCTGCCGTCCCTCCTACGCCGCGACGGCCGCCGTGATGGGCAGCCCCTTCGACTACCCGCTCTCCTCGCGCCTGGACGAGAACGACACCATCTTCGTCCTCGACAAGGTCCTCATCCCCTGGGAGAACGTCTTCCTCTACGGCGACGTCGACCAGGTCAACGGATTCGCCCCGAAATCCGGCTTCATCCCGCGCCTGACCTTCCACGGCTGCATCCGCCTCGCGGTGAAGATCGACTTCATCGCCGGGCTGCTGGCCAAGGCCGTCGAGATGACCGGCACCAAGGACTTCCGCGGCATCCAGGCCCGCGTCGGCGAGGTGCTCGCCTGGCGCAACATGTTCTGGGCGCTGACCGACGCCGCCGCCCGCAACCCCGAGGAGTGGAAGGACGGCGCCCTGCTGCCGCGCCTGGAGTACGGCATGGCCTACCGCTGGTTCATGACCCTCGGCTACCCGCGCATCAAGGAGATCATCGAGCAGGACGTCGCCAGCGGCCTCATCTACGTCAACTCCAGCGCCGAGGACTTCAAGAACCCCGAGGTGCGCCCGTACCTCGACAAGTACGTGCGCGGCTCCAACGGCTACGACGCCGTCAGCCGCGTCAAGCTGATGAAGCTGCTGTGGGACGCGGTCGGCACGGAGTTCGGCGGCCGGCACGAGCTGTACGAACGCAACTACTCCGGCAACCACGAGTCGGTGCGCACCGACATCTTCATGACCCAGCTGGAGACCGGCCAGCTCGACGCGTACAAGGGATTCGCCGAGCAGTGCCTCCAGGAGTACGACCTCGACGGGTGGACCGTCCCCGACCTCGACTCGTTCCAGGGCCTGCGCGGCGCCAGGAAGAACTTCTGGCACTGACATGGCCTCCGTTCCCCCCGCCGTGCGGCGACGACCGGGCCCGGCCCTCGCCGCACTCTTCCTGGCGACCTTCGTCATGGGCAGCGCCGAACTCGTCGTCGTCGGCCTGCTGAAGCTCGTCGCCGGGGACCTCGCCGTGTCCACGGACACGGCGGGCACCCTGGTCACCGCGTACGCGCTGGGCATCTGCGTCGGCGGTCCGCTGCTGACGGCGCTCACCATCCGGATCCGGCGCCGCACCCTCCTGTGGACGTCCCTGGCCGGCTATGTCGCCGGCAACCTGCTGGCCGCCCTGGCCCCGGGCTTCGGCACACTGCTCGCCGCCCGGGCCCTCACCGGGGCGCTGCAGGGTTTGTTCCTCGGGGCGGCGTTCACGGTGGCGGCCGCCCTGGTGCCGCCCGAGCGGACCGGGCGGGCGATCTCCGTGGTCTTCGGCGGCATCGCCGTCTCCACCGCGCTCGGCGTCCCGCTCGGCACCCTGGCGGCCCAACACCTGGGCTGGCGCGCGGCGTTCACGGCCGTCGTGGTCCTCGGCGCGCTGGCGCTGCTGGCGACGGCGGTGTGTGTCCCGCCGGTCGAGGGCGCGGGCACGGGCGGCCTGTGGGCGCAGTCCCGGCATGCGCTGGCGCCCCGGGTCCTGGCCGTGCTCGGCGTCGGGTTCCTGCTGATGGGAGCCCAGTTCGCGGCGTTCACCTACATCACGCCGTTCCTGGAGGACGTCACCGGGGTGTCCGGCACCTGGCTGACCGCCTTCCTCTTCGCCTACGGGGCCGCGACGGCCGCCGGCACGTTCGTGGGCGGCCGGGCCGCGGACCGGGACGCGGCGCGCACGCTCGTCGCGGCGAACCTCGCTCTGGTCGCGGCGCTGGCGGTCCTGCACGTCGCCGGTGCCTCCCGGGCCCTGGTGGCTCTCGCCCTCGTGCTGTGGGGAGTGGTCGGGTTCGGCCTGGTCCCCTCACTGCAGTACCGGGTCGGGCTGCTGGCCGGGCCGGGGCGCGACCTGGCGGCGACCCTGCCGGCGTCCGCCGTCAACGCGGGCATCGCGGTCGGTGCGGTCACCGGCGGCGCGGCCGTCTCGCACGGCGGCGCGGCGGACGCGGTGCTCACCGGTCTCCTGGTGTGCGTGGCGGCACTCCCCGCCACCTGGGCATCGGGCCACCTGCGCCCAGCACCCGCCCCACGGCCGCCCGCCGCCGTGCCAGAGCCCCACTCGCAGGCCTGAGCGCGGCCCTGGGCCCGCCGGACCGGCCGCCTGCGCGGGGCCGTCACCTGGGCGTGGGGCGGTTGCGCCCGGTGGCCGCGCGGCGGTCTGCCGCTGCTGTGACGGAGCCCCGCTCGCAAGCCTGAGCGCGGCCCCGGGCCGGGCGACCCGGCCGTGAGCATGGGGCCGCCACTTGGGTGTGGGGGCGGTTGCGCCCGGCGGCTGGCCGCCGCCGTGACGGCCGCGCTCGCAGGTCTGAGCCCGGCCCTGGCCCGGCCGGGCCTGCGCGTGGTCCCGGGCCGGGCGGCTTGGCCGACGGCGGCGGCGCTGGAGCCGGACCGGCCGCGTGCATGGGGCCGCCACCTGGGCGTGGGGTGGTTGCGCCCGGTGGGTGGGTGCCGCTGTGATGGAGTGTCGCTCGTAGGTCTGCGCGTGGTCCTGGGCCGGGTGGACCGGTCGGGGGCGACGCGTCGGGTGGGCTAGCCGCTCGGGACGGGGGGCGTCGGCGCGGTGCGTCGCAGGCGGACGGCGAGGGCCGGCGGCACCGAGCGCCGTACGCGCACGGTGAGGGCCGAGCGCCTGATGCGCAGGGGCAGTTCCCGGGCCAGCTGCGGGGGCTCCGCTTCGCTCACGGCCGCGGCGACGGCGGCGGCGAAGTCGTCGTCCGCGGGGACGAGCCGGGCGTGCCGGAACATCGTGTGGAGCCGGCGCAGCAGCGCCGGGACCTCGTCCCCCGTCAGCACCCCGCACACGCCCTTGTCCGTCGCCGCGACGAGCACCGGCCCCAGCGACGAACCCGCCACCGTGTACCGGATGTCCGTGCCGTCGCCGCCCGCGCGGTACTCCTTCGGCGTCATGCCGAGGATCTCCGTCGCCGCGGCGTAGAAGTGACCGCCGGAGTTGAACCCCGAGCTGTACATGGCGTCGGCGACCGTCCCGGACAGCGGCAGCGCCTCGCGTACCCGGCGGGCCCGCGCCGCCGCCAGGTAGGCGTGCGGTGTGATGCCGGTGAACGACTTGAACAGGCGGTGGAAGTGGAAGCGGCTGTAGCCGACCTGGCGGGCCAGCTCGTCCAGGCTCGGCGGCAGCGGCGCCTCATCGATGATCCGGCAGGCCAGGGCGACCGCCTCGACCGCCGCGGCGTGCCGGCGGGAGTCGTCGGGGCAGCAGCGGCGGCACGGCCGGTATCCCTCGGCGCGCGCGTCCTCGGGGGCCGGGAAGAACCGGACGTTCTCGCGTCGGGCCAGCTTCACCGTGCACGAGGGCCGGCTGTACACACCGGTGGTGACCACCACGTAGCAGAAGTGGCCGTCCGCGCGGGCGTCGCGGTCACGCACGGCCCGCCAGCGTGCCTCGTCACCGGTGTACAGCGTCGCGGCGGTCGTCGTCACCGTCATACTCCGTGCCTTCCACTTGTCCAGGAGGTCGTCTCTGAGGGCATGGCGGCGGCCGGCCGCGGCCCCCGGCCGCCGCCGTTCACCAGCTGATGCAGCGGCACGCCCCGGGCGGATGCGTGCGGTGACGGCGCAGGACGCCGCGGTCCCGCACGGCCTTGCCGTTGGCGGTGCGGGGCAGCTCCCGCAGCAGGTGGTATCGGTCCGGCACCGGCGCGCCGCCGAGGAACCGGCGGCACCAGGAACGCAGTTCGTCGCCGTTCAGCTCCGCGCTGCTCGCGACGTGCGCCTCGATCGGCCCGACCCCGAGGACCACCGCGTCCGTGATGTGCCGGTGGGCCCGCAGCACCGACTCGATGCGCAGCAGGTCGACCGAGGCGTCCCCGACGCCCTGGACCCTTCCGCGCAGACGCAGCGCACCGGTACGGGCATCACGCGTGACCAGGTCCCGGGTGGACATCCAGCCGCCCGTCCAGGGCGTGTCGTCGTACAGGTAGGGAGACTCGGGGACGTGCACCTCCAGCACGCCGCCGACCACCCGGGTGCGGGCGCCGGGCACCGGCACGCCGACGCCCGCCGGGCCGAAGCGGCCGGTGAGGTCGGCGGCGACGAGGCCCGTCTCGGTCGTGCCGTAGGCCTGGCCGAGCCGCACACCGTGGCGGCCGCGGAACAGCGCGGGGATCTCGGGCGGCAGGGCGTCACCGCTCGACACGGCCAGCCGGAGCCGCGGCAGCTCCCCGGGCTCGGCCCGCGCCAGCCGCTGGAAGTGGTGCGGATTGCCGAGCACCACGTGCGCGTCGGCCGCCGCCCGCACGGTCGCCGCCGCCGTGCGGGCGGTCGGCATCACCACGGTGGCGCCCACCGCGAGGGAGTGCAGCACCCCACCGATCAGCCCGAACGAGCGCGTGGCCGGCTCCAGCACGGCCACCCGCTCGCCGTGGCGCGGTACACCCTCCACGGCGGCGAACCGGTCCAGCTCCTCCAGCAGCGACCGCGCGCTCCTGCCGACCGCCTTGGGGCGCCCGGTGGTGCCCGACGAGAACTGCACCAGGCAGTGCTCGCTCACCCGCGGACCGCCGCCGGCGTGGCGGCGCACCAGCACCTCGCACTCGTCGACGAAGTCGTGGGGCCGCCCGCCTTCGCCGAGCGACACCGAGAACCGCACCCGTTCGGGCCCGGGCGGGACACCTCGTGACCACCGGTCGGACGGTGCCTCCGTCAGCACCACCTGGGCGCCGAGCGACCACAGCGCCAACAGCGCCCACACGTGCGTGAAACTCGCGTTGCCGTACAGGGCGACCGTGCTCCGCTCGCGGATGCCGTACCGCTCCAGGACATCGGCCAGCCAGGCCGTCTCGCGGCGCAGCCTGCCGAACGTGACCTCGCGGTCAGCGGCACGCGCCCACACCATGTCGTCGGCGTGGCGGCCGAGCAGCTCGGCACCCCACCAGGACCGTCGCGTCATCGACTCCTCCGGACCCCTCGCCGCGGCGCCGGGGCCGCGGCGAGGGCGGCCCCGGACACCTGCCGCCTACTTCTCGACGCAGAACTCGCCGACCGGCCAGCCCACATGGCGCTTGTCGGTGGCCACGTGACCCAGCAACTGGTCGCCCTTGCGCAGCTCCGTCACGTTCAGCACCGCCGCACCGGGGCCGAGCACCCGCACGTGCCAGTCGTCCTGCACGATCAGGCTGACCTCGACGCCCTCCGGGGAGACGGCCTTGATGCCGAGCAGCGGGCGGGACTCCAGTTTGATGCGGCCCACCACGATGCGGCGGGTGCGGCCGTCGGCGCCGACGGCGAGCACCGGCGAGCCGGCCTTCAGCTCGCTCAGGTAGTTGGTGCGGTTGTCCGCCCCGAACACGTAGCTGTGCAGCGCGCCCGCGTTGATGCGGAAGGGCCGGGTCGGCATGTACGGCAGCGGGTGCGTCTCGCTCACGCACAGCACGAAGCCGTGCGCGTAGGAGCCGACCAGCATGCCCTCGTCCTTCTCGAAGTGCGTGCACGTGTCGATGCAGACCCGGTCACCGAGGCCGAGGTGCTCGATCGACTCGACCGTGAGCGTCTGCAGCTGCAGGTCCGGGGTCTTCACCCGGAGCATCTCCATCAGCGCGAAGACGTCGTTGGCGGAGCGCGGGGCCACCAGGACGCCCTCGGAGCCCTTCTCCAGGACGTCGATGATGATCTGCGCCTCCTCGATGTCGGCGGCCTGGCAGATCAGCTGCCCCGGTGAGGCGTCCGCCGCGGCGATCACGATCTCCAGCGGGATCTTCGTCGGGTCCTTGAACTCCACCACGGTGAAGGGGAGTTCGCGTGCGGCCTCGCAGGCGAGCTTCAGGGTGGGGTCGTCGACGACGTTCACCCAGGCGGCCGTGTCCTTCGCGCCGCCCCGGTGCAGGCTCCCGAGCGCGCCGAGGCTGTCGAGGTCGACGACCTCGCGCAGCACGATCAGGTCCTCCGGGACCTCCTCACCGACACGCGCGCCCGGCGCGAGGATGCGCTTGACGGTGTTCGGCAGCACAGAGAGTCGCTCCGGGTCGCTGTCCACGATGCCGTCGACCCGCGCGTGGATCGCGGCGTCGACGACCGCCTCGCGCTGTTCGGCGGGCACGGTCCGGAGGTCGATCCAGGCAAACTTCACAACACACCTGCCATCTCGGTCTGCGGCGCGGGCTCGGAGGAGAGCGCGCGGCGGTGAATGATTGAGGCCAGTTCCCGGACCGCCTTCTCGGGCGACGGGCTGGTGAACACCCGCCGTCCGACGGCGAGTCCGGCACAACCCAGGTCCATGGCGGTGACCGCGAACTCGTCCAGGTTCCGGTCGGTGGTGCCGCCGCCCGCCACCACCACCGGCAGCGGTGAGGAGGCGATCACCTCCTCCATGCGTTCGGCCGGGGCGGCGAGCACCGTCTTGACGATGTCGACGCCGAGGTCCGCGGCGATACTCACCACATGGGCGACGAGCGTCGGGTCGGTCGGATCGGTCACCCGGGGGCCACGGGGATAGATCATGGCCATGAGCGGCATGCCGAAGCGGTCGCAGGCCGCGGCCACGGTGCCCAGGTCGCGGAGCTGCTCCGCCTCGGTGTCGGAGCCGATGTTGACGTGCACGCTGACCGCGTCCGCGCCCAGCTTGACCGCCTCCTCCACGTCACCGACCAGCACCTTGGCGTCGACGTCGGGGGAGTGCGCGGTGCTCGCGCTCAGATGCACCACGAGGGAGCACCGCGTGAGCAGCGCCGGGGCGATCATGCGCGCCCTGCCCTTGTGGACGACGACACCGTCGGCGCCGCCGTCCGCGATGGAACGCACCAGGTCGCCGAAGCCGGCGGCGGTGGTCACGGGCCCGTCGGACACGGAGTGGTCCAGCGGCACGAACAGGAACCGGCCGTCTCCCGGCCGGGACAATCGCGCGAGGCGCACCGACTTACCGGTGAGCGGCATGCTCGACATGACACCCCTCCTCGTTGCTGGTCACAGGTTCGGGTGGGATTCCGCTGCGGGTCCCGGACCGAACTGTTTCAGTGGCCTCTGAAGAATCGAGCCAGGTGCTCCGGGCCGAGCACGCCCGCAAGATGCGGAGTGCGGCGCCGGTCCCCGGATGCCTAGCGTCGGCGGCATCCGGGTGCGATCCGCACGCCGCAACGGGAGGGGAAGCCGTATGACGCACGGCGGACAAGGGGTGAGCAGGCGGGGGGTGATCGCGGCGGGCGCCGCGATCGGCGGTGGTGTGCTGCTGCCCGCCGGGCAGGCGGTGGCCCAGCCGGAGGAGCTGGTGACCGTCACCCGGGGCGACGCGCGCTACCCGGACCTCGTCCGCGGCTGGAACCAGCGCTACGTCGGCCGGCCCGAGGCCGTCTACGTCCCCCGCTCGACCGCCCAGGTCGCCGCCGCCGTCCGGCAGGCGGTCCGGGCCGGCAAGCGGCTCACGGTGCGCAGCGGCGGGCACTGCTGGGAGGACTTCGTCTTCAGCCCCGACGTCCAGGCGGTCATCGACATGTCGGCGATGCGGGACGTGGACTTCGACCCGTCCATGAACGCCTTCGTGGTGCAGCCCGGCGCCCAGCTCCTGGACGTCTACGAGCGTCTGTACCGCACCTGGGGCGTCATCGTGCCGGCCGGCATGTGCTTCCAGGTCGGGGCGGGCGGCCACGTCAGCGGTGGCGGCTGGGGACTGCTGTGCCGCCGGCTCGGCCTGGTGGTGGACCACCTGCACGCGGTCGAGGTCGTGGCGGTGAAGGCCGACGGCACCGTGCGCACCGTCGTCGCCACCCGCGACGACGACGATCCGAACCGGGACCTGTGGTGGGCCCACACCGGCGGGGGCGGCGGCAACTTCGGCGTCGTGACCCGCTACTGGTTCCGCACCCCCGGTGCGAGCGGCACGGACCCGGCCCGGCTGCTGCCGGCCCCGCCCCCGGAGGTCCTGGTCGGCGCCGTCTCGTGGAAGTGGTCCGACCTGGACGAGCGGTCCTTCACCCGGCTGGTCCAGAACTACGCGGACTGGCACGTGCGGCACGCCGCCCCCGGCGACCCGGCGACCGCCGTGTGCAGCCTGCTCTCCCTCAACCACGTCTCCAACGGAGCCGTGGGCCTGATCACGCAGGTCGACGCGAGCGTGCCCGGCGCCGCCCGGCTGTACGACGAGTTCCTCGCGGCGGTCACCGACGGCGTCGGTGTCGCGCACGGACCGGTCACCACGCGGATGGGCGAGCTGACCGCGCTGCCGGATCTGGCCGCACCGCGCCGCCTCCCCTGGCTGCAGGCGGCCCGCTACCTCGGCACCGCCAACCCCACCACCAACGACCCGACCCAGAAGAGCGACTTCAAGTCGGCGTACATGAAGGCCGGCTTCCCCCAGCGCCAACTGGCCGCGCTGTACCACCACCTGACCCGCACGGACATCGGCAACCCCACCGGCTCGGTCATGCTCAGCTCCTTCGCCGGCCAGGTCTCGGCCGTCGCGCAGGACGCCACGGCGAGCGCCCACCGCGACGCCGCCTACAAGCTGGCCTGGATGATCTGGTGGGACGACCCGGCCGACGAGAAGGACTGCGTGCGCTGGCTGCGCGAGTTCTACGCCGACATGTACGCCGACACCGGCGGCGTTCCGGTACCCGGCGCGGTCACCGACGGCTGCTACGTCAACTACCCCGACGCCGACCTGGGCTCGGCGGAGTTCAACCGCTCCGGCACGCCCTGGCACGACCTGTACTACAAGGGCAACTACCGCCGCCTGCAGCGCGTCAAGCAGACGTACGACCCCGGCAACGTCTTCCGCCACCGGCAGTCGGTGCGGCTGCCGGGCAGCTGAGCCGGCGCCCGCCGTGCAACCCGCCGGCGCGGGCCGGTGTTCCTCCTGACGTACCGCATCCCAGCGGATGCCCAGAGCGCCGTCTACCGCCGTAGGAGCCCCGATGCCGCACAGCTTCGCCGTGGACACCCAGGTCGCCGTCGTCGGCGGCGGGCCCGTCGGCATGCTGCTCGCCCGGGAACTGGCCCTGCTGGGCGTGCGCGTCACCGTCCTGGAGAAGCTGCCCGCGCCGACCGGCGAGTCGAAGGCGGGGACGCTGCACGCCCGCACCGCGCAGACCCTGCACCGGCGCGGACTCCTCAACGCCGTGCAGCCCCACCCGCCCGCCCCGCCGGTGGGCCCCGGCCCCGTACCGTTCCACTTCTCCGGCATGTTCGACCTCGACCTCAGTCGTGTCGTCACCGAGGGCCCCGTGATGGTGGGCAGTCCGCAGGCCTGGGCGCAGGAGGTGTTCGCGGCCGACGCCGAACGGCTCGGCGCGCGCGTCAGGCGCGACTGCGAACTCGTCGGCCTCGACGAGGAGCCGCACGCGATACGCCTGACCGTACGCGACTCCCGGGGCGTCACGGGCGCGCTGCGCGCCTCCTGGGTGGTCGGGGCCGACGGCGCCCGCAGCGCCGTGCGCCGACTGACCGGCATCCCCTTCACCGGCACGCCCGCCCGCGTCGGCGCCCTGATCGGCGAGGTCCGGCTGCTGGACCCGGCGCGGGCGCCGCAGGGCTGGCAGCGCAACCCGCGGGGCTGGACCCTGGTGTGGCTCAACCTGTTCGGACGCAGCCGGGTGTGCACCTACGACTTCCGGGGCCCGCACGCGGACCGGCGGGCACCGGTGACCCTGGACGAGTTCCGGGCGGAGGTGGAGCGGATCGCGGGTCATCCGGTGCCGATGGACTCACCGGGTTGGCTCACCCGCTTCAGCGACGCCGCCCTGCAGGCCGAGCACTACCGCGTCGGCAGGGTCCTGCTGGCCGGCGACGCGGCACACGTCCACTTCCCCGCCGGCGGGCAGGGCGTCAACCTCGGCCTCCAGGACGCCGTCAACCTGGGCTGGAAACTCGCCGCAGAGGTGCACGGCTGGGCGCCGCCCGGACTGCTCGACACGTACGAGACCGAGCGCGCGCCCGTCGCCGAGGCGGTCCTGGAGAACGTGCGCGCCCAGGTGGCCCTGATGGACCCCGACCCCCGGATGGACTCGCTGCGCACCCTGTTCGCCCGGATGATGCACTTCGACGACGTCAACCAGTACCTCGGCGGCATGATCAGCGGTGTCGACGTCCACTACGACACCGGCGGACCCGGCGACCCGCTGGCCGGCCGCTTCGCCCCCGATGTGCTGGTGAAGACCGCCGACTCGGTCACCAGCCTCGCCGAACTCCTGCACGGTGCGCAGCCGTTGTTGCTGCTGCTGACGGACTCGGAGGAGCTGCTCAAGGCCGTCGAGCCGTGGCGCTGCCGGGTGAACGTGGTGACGGCGACGGCGACCGAGCAGTTCGGCACGGACGCCGTGCTGGTGCGGCCCGACGGATACATCGCCTGGTCGGCCCGCGGTGGCGCCGGTGACGCGGACGCCCTGGCCGGGGCGCTGGGGTGCTGGTTCGGGGACCCCGCGTAGTGGCGGGCCCCCTCCCCACCCCCCTTGGGCTCAGCTCACCCGACGCTGCTCGTGATCCGCGCCGACAGCACGTCGCGATGGATGTCGAGAGCGGCGGTCGACTTGTTGAGCGTGATGTAGTGCAGGCCGGGAGCGCCCTCCGCGAGGAGGCGTACGGCCATCGCGGTGGCGTGCTCCACGCCGATCCGGTGGCCCTCGGCGGCGTCGTCGTGGGCGCTCTCCAGCCGGTGGGCGAGGTCCTCGGGGAAGGCCGCGTGGGACAGTTCGGCGAAGCGGCGGATCTGGCGGACGTCGGTGGCCGGCATGATCTCCGGGATGATCGGGATGTCGCAGCCGGCCGCGGCCACCCGGTCGCGCAGCCGCAGGTAGTCCTCGACGTGGAAGAACATCTGGGTGATGGCGTAGTCGGCGCCCGCCCGGCACTTGGCGACGAAGTGCCGGATGTCGTGGTCCCAGTCCGGTGAGCGCGGGTGCATCTCGGGGAAGGCCGCGACACCGATGGTGAAGTCCCCGAGTGAGCGGACCAGTTCGACCAGTTCCCGGGCGTGGGTGAAGCCGTCCGGGTGCGGCGTCCAGGGGCCGTCGGGATCGCCGGGCGGATCGCCCCGCAGCACCAGGACGTCCCTGATCCCCGCGTCGGCGTACTGGCCGATGATGTGCCGCAGTTCGGCCACCGAGTGCCCGACGGCCGTCAGATGGGCGACGGGCCGCAGGTCGGTCTCGGCGGCGATGCGCCGGGTGACCTCGACGGTGCGCTCGCGCGACGAACCGCCGGCGCCGTAGGTGACGGACACGAAGGCGGGGGAGAGGGGCTCGACCCGGCGGACGCAGTTCCACAGGGCGCGCTCGCCCCTGTCGGTCCTCGGCGGGAAGAACTCGAACGAGAACGAGGGTGCGCCGCCCGCCAAGGCCTCGCGCACGGATCTCATGAACGGCCTCCCGGACGGGCGTACTTCGCCTTCGGGCGGAGCGGAGCCGGAAGTTCTCGGAGCGGCGCGCCGTCGCGCAGCCCGCTCATGACAGGCCCGCCAGGCGCGGCTCCATGTCGCGGGCCGTGCCGTGCCCGTACACGCGCCCGACGCGTTCGACCAGATCCGCCGCGAGCAGCTTGTACTCCTGGGTGCCGACCGTCTCCAGCACGACCGACGCCAGCGCGCAGCCGAGCTGCGCCGCCCGTTCCTCGGCCCAGTCCCAGCTCAGGCCGGCGAGGAATCCGGACCGGAACGCGTCCCCCACCCCCGTCGGGTCGGCGACCTTCGCGGTGGGGACGGCGGGCACGTCCAGACGGGGCTGACCGCACCGCGCCACGGAGGCGCCGTCCGCGCCCCGGGTGGTGATCCACGTACCGACGCGTTGCAGGACGTCCCGTTCGCTCCAGCCGGTCCGCTCCCGCAGCAGGGCGGACTCGTACTCGTTGGTGAACAGCAGGTGCGCGCTGCCCACGAGGTGACGGGCCTGGGTGCCGGTCAGGCGGGCGAGCTGCTGCGAGGGATCGGCGGCCAGGTGGATCCCCATGCGTCGAGCGGTCTCGGTGTGCCGCAGCATCGCCTCCGGGGCGTCGGCGCCGACGAGCACCAGGTCGAAGCCGCCGCAGCGGGCGGCCGCCTCGGCGAGGTCGATCTTCGCGGCGTCGGCCATGGCACCGGCGTAGAAGGTGGCGATCTGGTTCTGCGCCTCGTCCGTCGTGCACACGAACCGGGCGGTGTGCAGGGTCTCGCTGATCCTGACGGAGTCCGTGTCCACGCCGGCCGCGCGCAGCCAGGCACCGTACTCCGCGAAGTCGACCCCCGCGGCGCCGATCAGACGCGGGGTCAGCCCGAGCCGCGCGAGTCCGAAGGCGATGTTGGCGGCGACACCGCCGCGCCGCACGTCGAGTCGGTCGGCGAGGAAGGAGAGGGACACCCGCTCCAGCCGGTCGGCGATCAGTTGGTCGGTGAACCGACCGGGGAAGGACATCAGATGGTCGGTGGCTATCGAGCCGGTGACGGCGATTCGCACGGCGGTCTCTCTCCTTGAACCCGGGGTCGAAGGATGCGGCCCGAGTCTGCCGCCCGCCGCTGAAGCGCCGATCGAAGCCGGCCGCCACCGGCCGCGGGGTGGATGTCCGGATACCGCCGGTAGATCCGCCCCGGGATGGTGCACAGTGCCTTCGTGGACAGACGACGGGTCGACGGCACGGACGCGGTGGTGGCTCCCGGCTACACGCTGACGGGCGGCGACGGGCAGCCCTACCGCAGCGCCGTGGCCGGCCGGTTCGGCGGCTACCGGCGGGGACGGATCTACGGACGGCTGGACTGCCCCTCCGCTCTGCGGCACATCGCCCGCGGGAACTACGTGCGCCATCGCGTGTTCTTCGCGGACGAGGCGACCGCCGTCGCGGCGGGCTACCGGCCGTGCGCGGTCTGCCTGCCCCACCGCCACCGGGCGTGGCGGACGGGGGAGCCGTCATGAGCGAGCCCTCTCCCCGACTGGGTCCCGCCGCCCTGTCCGACTACGCGCCCTGGCCCCCCACCCGACCGCACACCGACCGGGAACTGGCCCGTCTGATCGCACTGTTGGAGGGCTGCGGCTTCCGGGGCGGCAGTGTCGCGCTGGGGCACGGCCGGGACGCCGCGTCGAAGGCCGCCGCCCTCGCGTTCACCGACGCCTGGCGGAGGAGCGGCGGACATCTCGCCGCGGTGGTCGACTGGCCGGAGGACGCCGCCTCGTGGCTGCGTCAGGCCCGCCGACTGACCCGCCCCGAGCCGGACGCCTGGGTGGTGGCCGCGGCGCCGGTCGGCTGGGCCCAGATGAGCCGCCGGCTGCGGCACAGCACCGCCTGGGACCCGCGCCGCACGTTCGGCTTCGCGTCCACCGGCGACTCGCGTCTGGTGACCGCCGCGGGTCCCGGGGTGCTGGAGGGGATGCGCGGCGCGACGGCGGACGGGAGGGTGTGGACGATCCGCCGGGGCTGGGTGGTCGAGTCCGACGGCGAGTGAGGGCCGACCGCCGGCCTCAACCAGGTAATACGTCGCCGCGGGCCGGGCGGATGGGTCGCTGAAGTTTTTCACCTGATCCGGGGAAACCACCCATCCGGGCCGCCCGCGGCACCGGATTCCCGGCGTGAGGGACGAAGAGAGGGACCTGGCGGGGCCGTGGCGCCCGGCGCTCGGTGCGCTGAGCGGGCTGCTGGCCGGATTCGGTGCACTGGCGACGGCCGAACTGGCGGCCGCCGCGGTGCGTCCGCAGGCCGGCCCCGTCGTCGCGGTGGGCGGTGCGGCCATCGACGCGACCCCCGCCGCGGTGAAGGACTGGGCGATCCGCCACTTCGGGACCAGCGACAAGCTGGTGCTGCAGGTGGGCATCGTGATCGTGCTGGCCCTCCTGGCCGTGGGGCTCGGTGTGCTGGCCGTACGGTCGAGGCGGGCGGGAGCCGCCGGGATCCTTCTCTTCGGGATCGTCGGAGCGGTGGCCGCGGTCGGCCGCCCGGACTCCACGAACCTCGCGGACGCGCTCCCGGCGGCACTCGGTGCCGTCGCGGGGGCGTTGCTCCTGTACGTCCTGGTGGGCCGCCTCCGGGTGGTGCGGCGTGAGCGCGGATCGGTCGGCGGCCGGCCGGCCGCCGCGACCGGCGGGACCGAGGGGTTCGACCGTCGCGGCTTCGTCCTCACCGCCGCGGCCGCCGCTGCCGCCTCGGCTGCCGCCGGGGCCGTCGGCAGGTCGCTGACCGCGGCGAGTGGCAAGGACGCGGTCGCCTCGCGCGCACGGGTGGCACTGCCCCGGCCCGCCTCACCGGCGCGGGCCGTCCCCGCCCGTGCCGGGCTGCGTGTCGCGGGGATCAGCCCCTTCATCACCGGGAACACCGACTTCTATCGCGTCGACACGGCGCTGGTGGTGCCCAAGGTCGACGCGACGACCTGGCGCCTGCGCGTGCACGGTCGAGGCGTCCCGCGGCCGGTCGTCCACTCCTACGACGACCTGCTGCGCAGGGAGCTGATCGAGCGGGACATCACCCTCACCTGTGTGTCGAACGAGGTCGGCGGCCCCTACGTCGGCAACGCCCGGTGGATCGGGGTGAGGCTCGCGGACCTGCTCGCCGAGTGCGGGGTGCGACCCCCGTCGCGGGGCGGCCCGGCCGACCAGTTGGTGGCGCGCTCCACCGACGGCATGACGCTCGGCACGCCGGTCGAGGAGGTGATGGACGGCCGCGACGCGATGCTGGCACTCGGCATGAACGGCGAGCCGTTGCCGTTCGAACACGGCTTCCCCGTGCGGATGCTGGTCCCGGGCCTCTACGGCTACGTCTCCGCCTGCAAGTGGATCCAGGACATCGAACTCACCACGTTCGATTCCTACGATCCTTACTGGGTGAAGCGGGGTTGGGCTCGCAAGGCCCCGATCAAGACCGAGTCGCGAATCGACACCCCCAAGCCCTTCGCCCGGCCCAGGACCGGCACGGTGATGGTCGCCGGCGTCGCCTGGGCCCAGCACCGGGGCATCGACAAGGTCGAAGTACGAATCGACGACGGGCCCTGGCAAGAAGCCCACTTGGCCGCCGAGGACAGCCGTGACACCTGGCGGCAGTGGTCCTTCCCGTGGCAGGCCACCGTGGGCGGACACACCCTGACCGTGCGCGCCACCGACCGCACCGGCCGGCTCCAGACCGAACGGCGCACGGGGACGATCCCCGACGGCGCGAGCGGCCGGCACTCGGTGGTGGTCACCGTCGAGTAGCCGCGCGAGGCCTCCATGCCCTCCCCCCCCGGAAGACCACCCTCCCGCACCACCCGTTTCCGTGGCACCCGCCGCGTACCGATCAGGAGAATCCATGTTGAACACCCGTACCCGTCGTCTCGCCGTCACCCTCGCCGCCACCGCGGTGCTGCCCTTCGCCCTGAGCGCCTGTTCGGGCGACAACGGCGGTGATTCCGGCGCGTCGGGCTCGTCGAGCAAGCCGTCCGCCTCGCAGGACGGCGGCGGCATGGCCGGCTCCACCGGCGCGACCGCCGCCATGGACCAGCCGTTCGGACCCGCCTGCTCGGCCGTGCCGCAGGACGGCGCCGGCTCCTTCGACGGCATGGCCAAGGACCCGGTGGCCACCGCCGCCTCCCACAACCCCGCGCTGTCCACGCTCGTGTCCGCGGTGAAGAAGGCGGGCCTGGTCGACACGCTCAACAACGCCCAGGACATCACCGTGTTCGCGCCGACCAACGACGCCTTCGCCAAGATCCCGAAGGCGACCCTGGACAAGGTCCTGAACGACAAGGCCGCGCTGACGAAGATCCTCACCTACCACGTCGTCGGCAAGAAGCTCACGCCCGACGACCTGGCCAAGGGCTCCTTCGACACGCTGGAGAAGTCGAAGGTGACGACGATGGGCTCGGGCCGGTCCTACACGGTCAACGGCTCGGCCAAGGTCGTCTGCGGCAACGTCAAGACCGCCAACGCCAACGTCTACATCGTCGATTCGGTCCTGATGCCCAAGGGCTGACCCATCCGCGGGCCGGCCCGCAGGCCCTCGGGCCGCGGGCCGCCCCCGCCCTCGCAGCTCGTCCGATCTGCATCCGTCCGGCCTCCGCCGGCAGAAGTCATGGCAGGAGGCCGAGAACGTCCGGGAAAGGAAGAAGACCATGCGTGGACCGTCCGACGCCGGGCCCCAGGCGCGACCGAAGGGCCGGGCGGGCGGCAGCGGCGGCGTGCCGCGCACCGCGGTCGTCGGCAGCGGCGTGGCGGGACTCACCGCCGCGTACATCCTGGCCCGAGAGCACCAGGTCACCCTGTACGAGGCCGACGACCGGCTCGGCGGCCACGCCCACACCCACGACCTGACCGCGTCCGACGGCCGCACGCACCGGGTCGACTCGGGCTTCATCGTGCACAACCGACGCACCTACCCGCAGTTGCTGCGGCTCTTCGACGAACTCGGCGTGTCCACCCAGGGTTCGGAGATGAGCATGTCGGTGCGGTGCGAGGGCTGCGGTCTGGAGTACGCCGGTGCTCGCGGCGTCCGAGGCCTGCTGGCCCAGCCGCGCAACGCCGCGCGTGGGGCCTATCTGCGCATGCTGGCCGAGGTTCCCGTCTTCCACCGCGGCGCCCGCCGACTCCTGGACGAGGGCCGTGGCGACGACGCCCTCACCCTGGGCGAGTTCCTCGACCGAGCCGGCTTCTCCCCGTACTTCCGGGCCCACTTCATGGTCCCTCTGGTCTCCGCCGTGTGGTCCTGCGACGCACGGACTGCGCTGCGCTACCCGGCCGCGTACCTGTTCCGGTTCCTCGCGCACCACGGCATGCTCTCGGTGACCGGCTCACCGTCCTGGCGGACCGTCACGGGAGGCTCCCGCGTGTACGTCGACCGGATCGCGGCCCGTCTGCCCGACGTGCGCACCGGCACGCCCGTCCGCGGGGTGCTGCGCCACGCGGACGGCATCGAGGTGACCGCTCACGACGGGACGACCGCCTCCTACGACCACCTCGTCGTCGCCGTCCATCCCGACCAGGCGCTCCGGCTGCTCGGTGACGCCACCCCGCGGGAGAAGGAGGTCCTCGGCGCCTTCCGTTACTCCCGCAACACGACGCTGCTGCACACCGACACGACCCTCCTGCCGCGCGCCCCCGGCGCCCGCGCCTCCTGGAACTACCTCATGCCCTCCTGCGCCGCCGACGCCGACCGGGTCCGGGTCAGTTACGACATGAACCGGCTCCAACGCCTCGACGCCACGGACACGTTCGTCGTCACCCTCGGCGGCCAGGACCGGGTCGCCCCCGAGCGGGTGCTCGCCCGTATGACGTACGAACACCCGGTGTACACACCGGAGTCGGTCGCCGCCCAGCACCGACTGCCCGGGCTGAGCACACCCGTCACCGCGTTCGCCGGCGCCTACCACGGCTGGGGGTTCCACGAGGACGGCTGCCGCAGCGGAGTCGAGGCGGCCGCCGCGCTGGGGGTGGTCTGGTGAACCCCACGCCACCTCCCCGTCCGCGGCTGCCCGCCCTGTACCCCTGCACGGTCAGCCATGTGCGCCGTGCCCCCTCCCGATACGCTCTGCGGCACCGCACCTACCTATGGCTGGTCGATCTCGACCGGCTACCGGTGCTGCCGCGTCCGCTGCGACCGCTCGCCCGCTTCCGCGCCGCCGACCACTTCACCGGCCGCTCGCCCTCGATCCGGGCCGCGCTCGACGGCTTCCTCGCCGAGCACGGGGTGGACCTCGACGGCGGCCGGGTGACGATGCTCGCGCACGCCCGGGTCCTCGGGCACGTCTTCAACCCGCTGACCCTGTACTGGTGCCACGGCCCGGACGGCACCCTCCGCTGCGTGGTCGCCGAGGTCCACAACACCTACGGCGGGCGGCACGCCTATCTGCTGCACACCGACGCGGCCGGCACCGCCACGGTCGGCAAGGACTTCTACGTCTCGCCGTTCTTCCCCGTGGACGGCCACTACGAGATGCGGCTCCCACCGCCCGGCGAGCGCCTGCGTCTGTCCGTACGACTGGAGCGGCCCGGAAACCCGCCCTTCACGGCCGCGGTCCACGGCACCCGGCGCGAGGCGACCGTGCCCACGCTGCTGCGTCTCGCGGCCCGCCACCCCTTCTCGACCCTCGCGGTGTCGGCCGCCATCCGCTTCCACGGTATCCGTCTGCTGCTACGCGGCCTGCCGGTGCAACCGCGCCCCGGCCACCGCTCCCCGGAGAGTGCGACATGACCACAGCCCCGCTCCGCCCCACCCGCCACCGCCCGGCCGCCCCCCGGGCCGACCCGCACCGCTGGCCGGACGTGGCCGCCCCACCCGGGGCCTCCTGGCCCGTGCGGGCCGTCACCGCGTCCGTCCTCGGGCGCGCACTGCGGCGACTTCCCCTGCGGGTGCGTCTGGCCGACGGCGCCACGCTCGGCCGGGGCGGCCCCCTCGTGGACGTGCACGACCCGAAGGCGTTTTACGCCCGTGTCGGCGGCAGAGGACTCATAGGGTTCGGCGAGTCCTACATGGCGGGGGAGTGGGACGCCCCCGACCTGGTCGGCGCCCTGACCGTACTGGCGTCCCACGCGGCGGACCTCGTCCCGGCCCCGCTGCAGCGGCTGCGCGGCGTGTGGGCCGTACGGCAGCCGGCGCGCCAGCGCAACACGCCCGAGGGCGCCCGGGACAACATCAGCCGGCACTACGACCTGTCCAACGACCTCTTCTCCCTCTTCCTGGACGAGACCCTCACCTACTCCAGCGCCGTCTTCCGCGGCTTCCCGGCGGACCGGTCGCTGCTCGCCGCCGCCCAGCACCGCAAGATCGACCGACTGCTCGACCTCGCCGACGTGCGCGAGGGCACCGAGCTGCTGGAGATCGGCACCGGATGGGGCGAACTCGCCCTGCGGGCCGCCGCCCGCGGAGCCCGGGTCACCTCGCTGACCCTGTCCCGGGAACAACGCGAACTGGCCCTGCGGCGCGCCGCCGACGCCGGACTGGCCGACCGCGTCCGCGTCGATCTGTGCGACTACCGCGAAGCGCGCGGCACCTACGACGCGGTGGTCAGCGTCGAGATGGTCGAAGCCGTCGGCGCCGAGTTCTGGCCCGACTACTTCCGCACCCTCGACGCACGCCTGGCCCCCGGCGGCCGGGCCGCCCTGCAGGCCATCACCATGCCCCACGACCGCATGCTCGCCGCCCGCGACACCCACACCTGGATCCAGAAGTACGTCTTCCCCGGCGGCCTCATCCCCTCCACCCGGGCCATCGAGGAGACGGTCCGCGACCACACCCGGCTGACCGTCACGGCACGCGACGCCTTCGGCGCGCACTACGCCGAGACGCTGCGCCTGTGGCGCGAGAGGTTCACCGAGCGCGCCGACGACGTCGCCGCCCTCGGCTTCGACGAGACCTTCCGCCGCCTGTGGACCTTCTACCTGGCCTACTCCGAGGCCGGATTCCGCTCCGGCTACCTCGACGTCCAGCAGTACCTGCTCACCAAGGAGGCCCCCACCCCATGAGCACCGCGCCCACCAGCACCACGGCCCGGCGCCTGCCAGCCCCCGCGGAGCCGGCCGACCGGCACGGGAGCGTGGTGCGGTGATGGGCCCGTTCCCCTGGGACGCGTTCGCGGTGAACCTCGCCTGGGCCGCGGCATCCGCCCTGGCGGTCCTCCTCGCCACGTTCGCGATCGCCCTGCGCAAGGGCGTCCACCGGATCGTCGACACGGCCTGGGGGGTCGCCTTCGCCGCGGTGGCCGTGGCGACCTGGTACGCCTCGGCGGGCGAGGGCGACCCGGGCCGACGCGCCCTGGTCACCGCCCTCACGGCGGTGTGGGGACTGCGCCTGGCGGCACACATCGCGCGCCGTGGACGCGGCCACGGCGAGGACCCCCGCTACGAGAACCTGCTCTCCCGCGCACCGGGCAACCGCACCTGGTACGCCCTGCGGACGGTCTACCTGCTGCAGGCCGCCCTGGTGTGGCTGGTGTCCCTCCCGGTCCAGGCCGCCGCGTACGCGCCCCGCCCCCTGTCCGCCCTGGCCTGGGCCGGCGCCGCCGTGTGGGCCGTGGGCCTGTTCTTCGAGACCGTCGGCGACGCCCAACTGGCCCGGTTCAAGGCCGATCCGGCCAACCGGGGCCGGATCATGGACCAGGGGCTGTGGGCGCTGACCCGGCACCCCAACTACTTCGGTGACTTCTGCGTCTGGTGGGGGCTGTTCCTCGTCGCCTGCGACGGAGGAGCGGCCCCCGCCGCCGTCTCCGTCGTCTCCCCGCTGGCGATGAGCGCGCTGCTGATCGGGGGCAGCGGGAAACGGCTGCTGGAGCGGCACATGGCCGGGCGTCCCGGCTGGGCGGCCTACGCCGCCCGCACCAGCGGCTTCTTCCCCCGCCCGCCCCGTAGGGACCGCCGGGCCGGCGGCTGAACCGAGCACCGCGACGCCGCCGCGGTGCTCAGGACGGGATGTCCAGCAGGCCGACGGGCGTGGTGGTCGGCTCCGGCGAACCACCGGCGGGCTCCACGGTGATCCCGACACCGGAAGCGCCGTCCACCCGCCCCCGCATGAGCACGGTCTGGCCGGCACGGTCCGGGTCCATCAGCCCCGCCGAGCGCATCCTCCCCCCGTCGGCGAACCACAGCTGGTAGACCTTGCCCGCGGGCGGCGCGGGCATGTCCGAGGCCACGAACACGGCCCGGTCGCGACGGGCGGACACCACCAGGGTGCCGTTGCCGCCCCCGACCCGCGCCGACCGGGTCCTCGCGTCCGACGCGCTCAGCACCCCGGCGACCTCGTCCGCCGTTCGCTCGGCCCGCGTCGCCTGCTGCCGGGCGTCCTGGGCGCGTTCGTACTGCCACACCGCCGTACCGCCGAACGCCGCCGCGGCGGCCAGACAGGCGGCCAGCCCCCACCGGGCCAGGCCACCCCAGCCGGGCACACGGTGCCGTACTCGCTCCAGGGACGGGCTGCCCGGGGGCGCCTGGCGCACGGTGGTGATGCGGTGCAGCACCCGGTCGCGCAGCGCGGTCCGCACGGGCACGGAGGAGGCCGAGGCGAGCCGGGCGGCCGTCGCCGTGAACTCCGCCACCTCCTGCGCGCACGACTCGCAGCCGGACAGATGGCGTTCGAAGGCGGCACGCTCCTCGTCGGGCAGCGCGTGCAGGGCGTAGGCACCCGTCAGCAGGTGCGGATCGGCCGTGGTCATGCGGTCACCCCCAGGCAGTCGCGCAGCCGGATGAGTCCGTCGCGCAACCGGGTCTTCACCGTTCCCAGGGGCAGCGTGAGCGCCTCGGCGACCTGCCGGTAGGTCAGGCCCCGGTAGTACGCGAGGGTGACCGCCTGGCGCTGCAGGTCGGTCAGGGTGCGCAGACAGCGCCGCACCTGCTCCCGCTCCAGCCGCGTCTCGACCTGCTCGGTCACCTCGTCGTACGCGGGTGTCCGGTCCAGCAGCGCGGCCTTGGTGTCCCGCGCCGCGGCGGCCTCCACCGACCGGACCCGGTCCACCGCACGCCGGTGGGCCAGGGTCAGGATCCAGTTGATGGCCGTACCGCGCTCCGGCCGGTAGCGCGGCGCCGTACGCCACACCTCCACCAGCACGTCCTGGGTGACCTCCTCCGACTGCGCCTGGTCGCGCAGCACGGCCCGGACGACGCCGAGCACCGAGTGGGCCACCGCGTCGTAGACGGCGGCGAACGCCTCCTGGTCCCCGAGGGCCACCTCGTGCACCAGTTGCTGCAGGTCGGGTTTGGACGACGGATTTCGTCCGATGTGGACGGCTTCCTTCACAACGGATCTCCCCAGGGTGTGCGACGGACCGGACTGTGCTCGCGTAATCCGGGGCCGCAGGGCTCGTGGATTGGTCGCGCGGCCGAGGCGCGCTCACGACTACAACACGACCGCGCTCCCGCCCGTCACGCAGCGAGCGGCCAGTCCCGTCGGCCGGCCACCCGGACGGGCGAGATCGCCGATGACCTCGGCCACGGACCGGTGCCACAGCCCGGCCCTGCGCAGCATCGCGTGATCCCCGCCCCGCATCAGCACCATGCCGGCGCTCGCACCGGCGGCCCGGGCCCGCTCCACGTACGCGACGGAGGCGGGGGCGCTGGTCACACGGTCCCGGTCGCCGTGCATCACGACGATCCGCCCGCCCCGCAGATGATCGCTCGGCTCGTCGGACGGCAGCCAGGGAGCGAGCGCCACGACGCCCTGGACCTGCGGCTGGGACGAGACCCGCAGGGCCGCCCTGCCTCCCATGGAATGGCCGATCAGCACGACGGGCAGGGCGCCGTGGACCCGCCTGAGCTCGTCGAGCGCGTCCAGGGCGTCCTCGACGGGGTCGCCCTGGTTCCAGCCGCGGTGCCGGTAGCGCACCTCACCGAGCAGGACGCGGTCCAGGGGCAGGCCCGACGCGGCGGCGCGCAGGACGGGACGCATACGCAGCGCCGCCAGGTGCCACGGGCGGGACGGCGCGCAGCTGTCCGCCCGACCGCCGTGCAGAGCGATCACCGCCGCCGCGGCGCACGGGGGCCGGTGCCGCACCCTCAGCCGGTGCCTCTCGTCCTCGCCGTACGGTCGCGCCATCGACGTGCCACCCTTTCCCCTGAGCCGGTCGGACACCCCCGATGAGAATCCGTCGCACAGGCCCGCCCGGCTTGGTCCGCGACGCGCCGGTGCGGCCGGGCGGGAGCCCGGCCGCACCGACGCGGGGCGTCAGCCTCTCCGGCCGCCCCGCACCGTCACCGGCCGATCCGCGCGGATCTGCTGGAACAGCCGTGCGGCGCGATCGGCGTCCCAGCGGATGACGCTGCCCTTCGCGGTGTGCAGACCCACGGCGTCCACCGGCATGCCCACCTGCCTGGCCGCACCGCCGGGACCTCGCAGGGACCGGAACATGCCCATCAGCCGTTCCAGGTCCATGCTCCGGTCCACGACGAGCGCGTCGAGTCCGGCGGACAGGGCCGGGTACATCTGCGTCGGGTCCAGGAACGTCCTCGACCTGCCCGCCTGGTCCGCCAGCGCCGAGAGGAACCGCTGCTGGTTGCGGGAGCGCCCCAGATCGCCCTCGGCCTCCTGATGGCGTTCGCGGACGAACGCGAGCGACTGCGTGCCGTTCAGCGTGCGGCAGCCGCGGCGCAGGTCCGCGCCCGACTTGTCGTCCTTGATGTCCCGGTCCAGGCAGAAGCGCACGCCGCCGAGCGCGTCCACGACGTTCACGAAGCCGGCGAAACCGATCTCCGCGTAGTGGTCGATGCGGATCCCGGTGTTGCGTTCGACGGTGTGCGCCAGCAGCTCCGGCCCGCCGTACGCGAACGCCGCGTTCAGTTTGTCCTTGGCCGCCGGCACCTGCTTGCCGGTCGCCGGATCGTGGAATCCCGGGATCGTCACCCACGAGTCACGCGGCAGACTGAGCATCACCGGGCCCCGGGCGCCCGTGTGGAGCACGATGATCGAGTCCGTGCGCCGCCCACCGCCACCCCCCGCGTGCAGGTCGCGGACATCGGAGTCCGAGAGGCCGTCCCGGCTGTCAGAGCCGACGATCAGGTAGTTCGTCCCCTTCCC
The DNA here is from genome assembly GCF_040650555.1 of Streptomyces sp. NPDC048664. NCBI lineage: Bacteria > Bacillati > Actinomycetota > Actinomycetes > Kitasatosporales > Streptomycetaceae > Streptomyces > Streptomyces sp. NPDC048664. Next base: position 201,665 of record NZ_JBEZHK010000002.1, read on the forward strand.
CGACGCCCGGTCGTGGCCGTACGCGCCGAGGTCCACGTCACGGTGCAGCTCGGTCTGCGCCCAGGCGTACGTTCCGCACGCCGCCACCACCAGACCGGTCGTGAGCGCGAGCACGGTGCGCATCACCCTGCGCACGCGGCGGGGGCGGCTCCGGGACCGGCGCGGACGCCGGGGCGTGGTGCCCCGCCAGCCGTACGCCTGTCGCCGCGCGGGCGCCGACCGCGCCTCGGACACCACGGGGGCGTCCGGCTTCACGTACGTGTCGGCCTGGTGGCTCCAGGAGGCGGGAGCGCCGTCCGCGGTGTCGAACGGGTGGCTCATCGCAGCTCTCCCTTCAGGGTCTCGAGAGCCGGACCGCGGTCGGCCGACGGCAGGCCGTCGAGCCGGTACGGATCGGCGCTGCCGGTACGGTGCATGCGGTGCCACTTGAGGCGGCTGCCGAGCAGCGCCGTCATCACCGAGTGGAAGACGACCAGATACAGCATCTGCCGGTAGACGAAGAGCTGCAGCGGCAGCGACCACAGCGCGCCCAGCTTCTCGCCGTCCAGCCAGAGCGCGTACCCCGCCGTGCCCATCTGGACGACGAGGAACGCCAACCAGACGACGACCGCCTCGGACGGGTCGCGGAAGCACACGCCGTACAGGGCGAAGACGTCCACGGCGGGCGCGAACAGGGGCAGGGCGACCTGGAAGAGCGCCAGATAGCTGAGCCCGCGCCGGCCGAACCGTCCCGCCGTGCCGACCTCGGTGACGGCCCGCCGGTGCTTCCACATCGACTGGAGGGTGCCGTAGCACCAGCGGTAGCGCTGCCGCCACAACTGCCTCATCGTGTGCGGGACCTCGGTCCAGGCGACGGCCGACTCCTCGTAGACGACCCGCCATCCGGCCCGCCACAGCGCCATGGTCAGGTCGGTGTCCTCGGCGAGGGTCTCGTCGCTGACACCACCGACGCCCAGCAGCGCGTCCCGGCGGAAGGCGCCGATGGCGCCGGGCACGGTCGGCATGCACTCCAGCACCTCGAACATGCGCCGGTCGAGATTGAAGCCGAGCACGTACTCCTGGTGCTGCCACTTGCCCAGCAGATGGCGGCGGTTGCCCACCTTGGTGTTCCCGCTGACCGCCCCGATCGCAGGATGGGCCAGCGGCTGCACCAGGTGGTGGATGGCATCCGGTTCCAGCACCGTGTCCGCGTCCACCATCACCACGATGTCGTGCGAGGCGTGGGCGAGTCCGGTGTTCAGGGCGCCCGGCTTCCCGGTGTTGGACTGGCGCACCAGCGTCACCCGCGGATCGCCGACACCGGCGACCGCGGCGGCCGTGCCGTCCGTGGAACCGTCGTCGATCACCACGATCTCGAGGTCCGGGTACGTGGACGCGAGTAGCGAGTGGACGGTGGCGACGATGCCCGCCTCCTCGTTGTGCGCGGGCACCAGGACGGACACCGGACCGGTCACGGCACGCAACCGGGGGCTGCCCGGCCGCAGTCTGCCGCGCCGGCGCACATGGACCCGCGCGAACCAGACGAGCATCACCAGGCGCAGCAGGCCCAGCACTCCCGCCACGACCAGCGCCCAGGCCATGGCGCGGGAGAAGGCCCGCCCCAGGTCCTGGACCTCGATCAGACCCCTGCCCTTCAGCCGCTCGGCGAGCGACGCCCGACTGGTGGACTCGGGCAGCCCGAGTCCGGCCGAGACGGTGGTGAACCGCCGCACCCCGGGATCGCGCAGCAGCGAGCGCGCCTCCTGGAAACCGAGTTCGGTGTGGCTGTACTGGCGCACCACCCCGTCGGTGTCCTTCCGGTCCATCCGGTCCGCGGCGACGATGAGATAGCCCTCGCCGGCCGCGCGGCGGGCGGCCGGCCACTCGGCGCCGCACAGGGTGTCCGCGGTGGTGGTGTGGGGCAGCCGCAGCAGCCAGGTGTGCTCACCCGCCACGCCCGCCAGAACCGTCTGGGTGAAGCCCAGTTCCATACGGGCGCGGGGACGGGAAGCCGCTCCCAGATCGCCACCGGTGTAGGTGTAGGAGCCGATCTCGTGGCCCTCCGCCCGGATGCGGCGGACCAACTCCGGGTATTCGGCGGCCTGTCTGCCGTACAGGAAGAACGTGGCATGGGCCCTGTGCCGCGCCAGCAGGTCCAGCAGGCGCGGTGTCCACAGCGGATCAGGTCCGCCGTCGAAGGTCAGGGCGGCCGTGCCGGGGGGCACGGCCGCCGTCTCGACACCGGTGCCGGTGAATCTCAGCACCGGTCTTCCGGTGTCCGCGCTGCGCGGTATGGGTGTGGCGCAGGGGCGTTTGGTGCGCGCGGCGTCGACCTCGTGCGTGGTCCAGCCCTCGAAGAGGAGTGTGACCACGACGACGGTGAGAACGAGGAACAACAGCACCCAGTGCCCGCGTGGGGGACGGCGCAATGCGTGCCGGGGCGTCATCCGCGAGCGACCTCGTCCGGGTCGGGCGAGGGGGTGCCGCCGCGTGGGTGCGAGGAGGCGTCCGCCGGTGGAGGCACCGGCTGGCGGCCGCTCCCGGAGCCCTTCGCCGCGCCCGGTTGGACGTGGTGGCCCGCCGGGGCCGCGGGGATCGTGCCACCGGTGCCGGAGGGCTGGTGGCCGAGGGACTGCCACAGTCCGGCCATGACGACCGCGGCGAACACCAGGTAGGCCCCGCAGGCCCCGCCGAGAGCCACTGCCGTGTACCGCAGGACCTTCCTTCGTTTACCTGAACGCTCCACGAATATGGGGTGGTTGCTCTGCTCGGACTGCGTCTTACCGTGGGGGGTGAGATACATGACGGGTGAGTCTAATTAGGTTCGCCGGTTTGTCAGCAGGAACGACTCGGCGGCTCACGAAGGATGTTGACAAGCCGGAACCGGGACGGGAGCGGGAGTCGCGGCGTCCACCAGGTGGACGGCGGGAGGGGAATCGACGCGTGGAACATCCCGAGAATCTCCACAGAACCCGATAGCGCCCTCACCTTTTCCGGGATCCGGGCACGATCCGGCAACATCCCGGAAACCGCCGGAATCGGCCGGAAACAACGGGAGATGACAGGGCGTCGGGGGCGAGATGGCGCATTGCCCGGTGAATGTTCCGATTCGCCTGCGCGCACACCGGAACGGCGGACGCCTCGGAGACGGCCTCGGCGGTGATTATTCGCACACAGGGCGGTTGCGGGATTCCCGCGATGTGCCCGTGTGAAATCCCGGCTCCGGCGATTCGCGTCGTGGCGGATCACCACCGCATGCGCACGTCCTCGGCCCACCCCAGCAGCCGGTCCACCGCGATCCGCTCACCGTCGTCGGTGCGGATCGACCCCGTGTAGTGGCCGAAGCACTGGTCCGTGCGGTTCGCGACGAGTCCGAGGTCGGTGCGGGTGGACCGGTTGTGGAACGGCGTGAAGACCAGGTCCACGTCGGCCGACCCGGGGCCGCGGATCGACCAGGGTGCCAGGGGGTCGTCGGGGAGCCAGTGCCATGCCAGTTCCTGGCCCAGCTTGGTGATCCGGCCGTCGACGCACACCGCGTTCTCCGTCGCCCCGGTCCCGCGCGTCCAGCCCCCGCCGAACTGCAGCCCGACGGTCCGGCCGTCGGTGCGCCCGGACGCGGCGCCCCAGTTCCACGCCGTCGAGCGGGGCCACCGGCCCCGTCCATGGTCGAGGGTGCCCCAGGCGTCGTGGCCGAACTCGAGCACGTCACCGCCGATGTGCAGGGTCCCGGACGCGGGCCGGGCGGTGTGTTTGGAGGTGTACTGGAAGCGGCGCTCCCCCCAGGGCACGACCACGGAGAGCGTCTCGTGCCCCTCGGGGAGCGCCACGAGGAGGTCCACCTCCACCGGAAGCCCCCGAGGGCCCACGCAGCGCGCCCGCAGCCGGGTGGCGGCGGCCTCGGCGCGGATCTCGATCCGCACCTGCCCTCCCACCGGCCGCCGGGGGCCGACCACGAGCGCGGGGCAGCCCGGCGTTCCGGCGATGGCGTCGGGCAGCCGGACGCCGAACCCGCCGGGCACGATCGCGGTGCGTTCGAACGCGCGTGGTGCGCGGGCGTATTCCAGGACGTAGATCGAGTTCAGGGCCAGGTAGTCGAGATCGCTCACGGTGAGGGCCACGAGGTGGGTCGGCGTGGTCACGCACCAGTACTCCCACCGCTTGGTCCGCCCCCAGCCCGGAATCCGGCAGCGGTGCAGGGGGTGGCGTGACCAGCCGATCGCAGCGGGATCGACCCTCCCGTCGGCACGGCACAGGTCGACCGGAGCGGTGATCTCACGTTCGTGCGTGGCCATGGCCGGACCCTACCCCCGGCGGCCCGGGGCCGGGGCCGGTGCTCAACGCCGGTGGGCGGCGAAGAAGTCGAGGATCGTGCGGGTCGCGTCCAACGCGGTGCTGGTACGGCCGAAACCGGCGGGAGGGGTGTGGTGCGAGCCGGGCCAGGTGTGGCCGCCGCCGTGCACGAGGAGGACCTCGACGGTGGCCCTGGACGCCTCGCGACCCCACACGGTGCGGTCGTACCCGGGACCGGTCCTGGTGGCCGGCGGGCCCTCCCCGCCCGCCCGGGCGAACGCCTCGGCGCCGGCCCTGACCGACATGGTGGGGGTGATGGGCTCCTCGCCCGCCGGAGCCGGTCCCGGGGTGGCGAGTCCGGCGGGCGGGCGCACCGGGTCGTCCTCGCCGTAGACGACCATGACGGGCAGGGCGCCGGTGGGCGTGACGGCCGCCCTGCCCGTGGGCAGTTCGCCGGAGACCGAGGCGGCTCCCGCCAGCAGCGTGGGGCACTGGGCCGCGACACGCAGCGCCATGGAGCCCCCGTTGGAGAAGCCGGTGACGTACACCCGCCGGGGGTCGGCCTGCCCGGAGCGCACCAGCTCGGCGACCAGTGACGTGGTGAACCGCACGTCCGCGTCCGGGTTCGGCCGCTGTCGGGTGGCCCCGCTGCCGGCTCCCCACGCCTTGCGCAGGCCCTCGGGGTAGGCCACCAGCATGCCGCGCGCGTCGGCGGCGGCATCGAGGCGGGTCTGCTCGCGCAGCTCCTGGGCGCTGGAACCGCGCCCGTGGAAGGCGACGACGAGCGGCCTGGCCCCGCCGTCGTGTCCGCCGGGGCGGTGCAGCAGGTACGAGCGGACGCCGCCGTCCACACGCAGCTGGGCGCGGGTGTCGGCCGCGGCCGAACCGGTCCGCGTCGCACCGCCGGCCGAGGGCGGCGAGGACGGCGGGTCGGGCCGCTCGGGCGCCGAGCCGCAGCCGGCGGCGGTGAGTCCCAGGGCCAGGGCGGCGGCCCAGGACAGCGCGGTACGTGCGGGGAACGGGAGGTTTCTGCGGGAGGACGCGTCGCGGTGGGTCATGGCACGAGAAGAGCAGCACGGAATCCGGCATGTCCAAGTTCGCTATCGATTCGCGATCGATCAATGTGGGATATCGTTGCTGGTCGTGGACCTGATCCGGCACCTGGAGTGCTTTGTGGCTGTTGCGGAAGAGTCACACTTCGGACGTGCCGCGGCTCGCCTCGACATGGCGCAGCCACCTCTGTCGCAACGCATCCAGCGGCTGGAACGGGAGCTCGGAGTGCGCCTGTTCGATCGCACCAGCCGCCAGGTGGCGATCACCAAGGCCGGGACGCTCCTGCTGGAGGAGGCGCGTGCACTGCTGGCCCGCTCGGAGACCCTGAGAGCCACCGCCCGCCGCATCCGCAACGGCGAGAGCGGCCTCCTGCGCGCCGCCCTGCCGCCCGACCTCGCGGGCGAGACCGTCGCGGCGCTTCTCACCGGCTTCGCGGGGCGGCGCGGCGGGGTGGAGCTGGAACTCCACGAACTGTCCACCGCCCAGCAACTCGCCCGCTTCGCCGCGCGGGAGCTGGACGTCGGCCTCATCCACCACCCCTGCGACGTCGCGGGCCTGGAGCTGGGCCCGGTGCTGCGGCGTGAGCTCGGCGTGCTGCTGCCCCGCGACGCGGCACCCGCCCGCCTGGCCGAGGTCCCCCTCGCCTCGCTGAGCGACCACGACCTGATCCTCTTCCCCCGTGCCGGCGCTCCGGCGGTGTACGACGACGTGCTGACCACCTGCGCCCGCAACGGCTACACCCCGCCCGCCGTCCGGCACGGCCAGGGCACGAGCTTCGTCCGGGGCCTGGTGCTGTCGACGAAGGCCGTGGCCTTCAGCCCGCGCGACGCCCGGCCCGCCGACACCCCCGAGCCGGACACGGGCCTCGTGTGGCGCCCCCTGGTAGGCGCGCCCCTGGTGTGGCGGCACTCCGCCGCCTGGCCGCGGGGCACCGGCGACGCGGCCGTCGGCGCCTTCGCCGACGCGGCCACGGGAGCGCTGCGGACCACGACCACCGCGAGCGCCGACGCCCCGACGCGCCCGCTGCGCCTGCGCCCGGCGGCGGAGTTCTGGCTGTGACCGACATCCTCGACCGCATCGAGGCGGCCTTCGCCGACGCCGGGGTCACCGGCTGGCTGCACGCGCTCGACATCGACTCCGGCGCCCAGATCGACGTCCGGGGGGACCACACGGTGACCACGGCCAGCGTCCACAAGCTGTGCTGCCTGGTCACCCTCCACGCACACGCGGCGGACGGGCGGCTGGATCTCACCGAGCGGATCGAATGCGCCCCCGCCGAGCGGACGGTGGGCCCCACCGGGCTCGCGGCGATGCTCGACCCGGTCCGCATGTCGCTGCGCGACATGGCCTACCTGATGATGGCCGTCAGCGACAACGCCGCCGCCGACCTGCTGCTGGGCCGTGTCGGCCTCGACGCCGTCAACCACACCATGACCCGTCTCGGCCTTCGCCACACGCACGCCGTCCACACCTTCGGCGAACTCCTCGCCACCATCAGGCAGGACGCGGGCCCCGGCGGAGCCCAGGCACTGGCCGACCCGCAGGTCGTCTCCCGGCTCAGGGCGCTGGACCCCACCCGCACCAACCACAGCACGCCCCGCGACATGACCCGGCTGCTGAAGGCCCTGTGGCGCGACGAGGCGTGCACACCCGAGCACGGCGCCGCGATCCGCCGCCTCCTCGGCCTGCAGGTCTGGCCGCACCGCATGGCGTCCGGCTTCCCCTTCGACGACGTCCACGTCGCGGGCAAGACCGGCAGCCTGCCGACCGTGCGCAACGAAGTGGGGGTGGTGGAGTACCCCGACGGCGGACGCTACGCCGTCGCCGTCTTCACCCGCAGCGCGGGCACCGCGGTCAACCTCCCCGCGGCGGACGCCGTCATCGGCACGGCCGCACGTCTCGCGGTCGACGCGCTCCGTCTCACCGCGGGCCCCACCTGACGTGCGCGAGCCTGCCCCCTAGTCGTTGCGCGGGGGCTTGACGGCGATGTCCAGGTAGAACGCGTCGATGCTGCGGACCGCCGCCTCGAACTCCTCCAGGTTCACGGGCTTGGTGACGTAGGCGTTGGCGTGGTGCCGGTAGGCGCCGGTGACGTCGTCGGGGGCGGCCGAGGTGGTCAGCACGACGACCGGAATGGTGCGCAGGTCGGCGTCTTCCTTGACCACGGCGAGGAACTCGCGTCCGCTCATGCGCGGCATGTTGAGGTCGAGCACGATGAGGTCGGGGCGCGCGTTGTCCGGGTCGCGCAGATAGTCCAGGGCCTCGATCCCGTCGGAGACCTGCGTGAGGTTGCGGGTGCCCCGCTCGGTGAGCGCGTCCTGGATGAGCATCGCGTCGGCGATGTCGTCCTCGACGAGCAGCACGTCGGAGGGGCGGGTTGAGGCGGCAGCCATGGTTCACGAGCTCCGGGGTGTGGGACGGAAGGTGAGATTGCGGGTGTTTCCGGTGACCAGCCCGGGCCAGCGGCGCCGGGCGCCCTGCCGGCTCATGCCCAGGGCCTGGCCGATCTCGGGGTAGCCGGCTCCGCTCGTGGCCGCGACGTGCGCCGCCTGGTCCTCCAGGTGCCGTACGGCCTCCTTGACACCGGCCAGGATCCGCAGGCGCGCGAGCGCACGCCGACGGGCCTCGCCGGCCGCGCCCGGGGACTCGGGGCACTGGACGGCGTCCGCGGCGAGACGCCGGGTGAGCTCGTCCACCACCTGCGTCACCAGGGCGGTGGTCTCTCCGGTCGGACGGTCGCCGGCCGGACGGGAACGAGGAGGAGTCGGACCTGGCATGGTGCAACCCTAGGGCGTCGCGCTCGACAGGGACAACATGCGTTGTCGTGCGGTGGGTAAAGTGTGCCTGCCGCGTACGCTCGCGGCCCGGATCGCCGAGGGGGACTTCAGAACCGCGATGACCAGCACACCGTCCGACACCGAAGGTGCCTTCTCCCGCTGGACCACCCGGCGCTGGCTGAGGGTGGGGGTCGCCGCCACCCTGGCCGTCCTCGCCGTGCTGGGGTCGCTGGGCGGGTGGGCGATGTGGCGTACGTCGGTGATCACGGCCGAACTGGTGGACCGGCGTACCCCGGCCCTCATCGAGTCCGTGCGGGTGGAGGAGGCCCTGGTCAACCAGGAGACCGGCGTCCGCGGCTATGGTCTGACCGGCCACACGGACTTCCTCCAGCCCTACGCGCAGGGAGTGCACGACCAGGAGGCCGCCCTGCGGCGTCTGCGTCCCCTGGTCGCGGGCGACCCCCGGGCGCGCGCCGACCTGGCCGAGGTCGAGAAGCGGGCCGCCGTGTGGCGGCAGCGCATCGCCGACCCCGTCTCCGCGACCCCTGCCGCCGACGCGCGGAAGATCACTCTTGAGCGCGCCGCGGAGGGCAAGTCCTCCTTCGACGCGCTGCGGCAGGCCATGGACCGCCAGCAGACCCGTCTGAAGGCCGAACGGGTGGCGTCGGCCGACGAACTGCGGCAGGCCGTCACCCTGCGGAACTGGGTGTTCGCGGTCATCGCCCTCGTCATCGTCCTGGTGGCGGCCCTCGTCTTCGAGGGGCTGCGCCGTGGCATCACCCGGCCGCTCAGCCGGCTCGGCACGGCCGCGCGCGAGGTCGCGCAGGGCAGGTTCGACCGCTCCCTGACCGGCACCGGCCCCGCCGACCTGCGTCTGCTCGCCTCGGACGTGGAGTCGATGCGCAGGCGGCTGGTGAAGGAGCTGGACTTCAGCGAGGCGTCACGCAGGCTGCTGGACGAGCAGGCGAGGGACCTCCAGCGGTCGAACACGGAACTGGAGCAGTTCGCCTACGTCGCCTCGCACGACCTGCAGGAACCCCTGCGCAAGGTGTCCAGCTTCACCCAGCTCCTGCAGCGCCGCTACGGCGGGCAGCTGGACGACAAGGCCGACCAGTACATCGGCTTCGCCGTCGACGGCGCCAACCGTATGCAGACCCTGATCAACGACCTGCTGGCCTTCTCCCGGGTCGGCCGGGTGCACAACGACCACCAGTCCGTCGACCTGGAGGCGGTGCTCGGCTCGGTCCTGGACGACCTCAGCGTGACTGTGGCGGAGACCGGCGCCGAGATCACCCACGACGCGCTGCCCACCGTGGTCGGGGACCGGACCCAGATGGGGATGCTGTGGCAGAACCTGCTGTCGAACGCCGTCAAGTTCCGCAGCCCCGACCGGCCGCCGCACATCCACGTCGGCGCCGCGTCGGCCGACGGCATGTGGGAGTTCGCGGTGAGTGACAACGGTATCGGCATCGCGCCGGAGTTCCAGGAGAAGGTCTTCGTCCTCTTCCAGCGGCTGCACACCAAGGACGCCTACCCGGGCACCGGCATCGGCCTGGCCATGTGCAAGAAGGTCGTGGAGTTCCACGGCGGCACGATCAGGATCGACCCCGACTACAAGCTGGGCACCCGCATCGTCTTCACCCTTCCCGCCGCAGGGGACCGGCCCGCGGCCCCGGAGAGAGAGCCGCAGCCGTGATGGACCGAGCCGCAGGCGGCGCAGAACACGTCCGCGTCCTCCTGGTGGAGGACGACGACGGAGACGCCCTCCTGGTCGAGGAGTTCCTCTACGACACCGATCTGCCCCACACCCTGGCGCGCTCCCGCACGGCCGCCGAGGCGCACACGGCACTCGCGGCCAACCCCGTCGACTGCGTCCTGCTCGACCTGCATCTGCCCGACGCGTCCGGAGTCGAGACGGTCCAGGCGATCCAGGCGGTCACGGACGCCCCCATCATCGTCCTCACCGGGCTGGACGAGCCCCGAGCGGGGGTCGACGCCCTCGCCTCCGGCGCCCAGGACTACCTCGTCAAGGGCAAGGTCGACCCCGACCTCATGCAACGCGCCGTGCGCTACGCCGTTCAGCGAAAGCAGGCGGAGCGCGCCAACGCCGCTCTCCAGCTCGGCCGCCTGCGCGCCGAGGAGAACGCCCGCCTGGAGCGCGGCCTGCTGCCCGAGCCGCTGCTGTCCTCCGCCGTGGTAACCGCCGCGAGCCGCTACTACCCGGGCCGGGCGCAGGCGCTGCTGGGAGGCGACTTCCTCGACGTCGTCCAGACCGACGAGGGACAGGTCCACGCCATCATCGGAGACGTCAGCGGCCACGGACCCGACGCCGCCGCGCTCGGTGTCTGCCTCCGCATCGCCTGGCGCGCCCTGATCCTCGGCGGCCACCGGGACCGGCCGCTGCTGCGCCTCCTGGAGCAGATCCACATCGCCGAGCGCACCGGCAGCGACCTGTTCACCACCTGCACCCTCATCACCCTGGACCCGCACGCGCGCACCCTCACCCTGCACCTGGCGGGCCACCACGCTCCGCTCCTCGTCACCCCCGAGGGGGTCCACGAGGTCGCGGCGGTCCACGGCGTCGCGCTCGGCATCGCGCCGGGACTGGGCGCATGGCAGGCCACCACCCTCGCCCTGCCGGCCCAGGGCGCCCTCGTCGCCTACACCGACGGCCTCGTCGAGGGTTTCGCGGACGGCACGGGCGCCCGACTCGGCGTCGAGGGCCTGCTGCGCATCATCGGCACCCTGCGCACCCCCGACCCCGGCGCGCACCTCGACCAACTGATCGCCAGGACCCGTACGCTCAACGCCGACCGGCACACGGACGACCTCGCCGTCCTGCGCCTGGACTGGAACACCGGCCCGACCGGCCGTCCCGCGAGCGCCTGGCAAGGGTCCCTGGAGGAGGCGCGCGAGTAGGGCCCTGCACGATCAGAGCTCCGGTTCATGGCCGATTGTCCGGTTCTCCGGCGCGACCGCCGGCCGATCGGGCACATTCAGTGCATGAACGGTTACGAGGACCGAGTGCCCGCCTACCTCACCTTCCGTGTCTGCGCTCAGGAAGGGCCGATCGCGGCCTTCGTCGATCAGGAGGCGTGGAGGGCGCGCGAGCTCTACCCCGAGGTGCGGGGGGTGGGGCTGGCCGAGTTCTTCCACGCGCGCGAACACGAGGCCGGCGGCTGGGAGTTGTCGGAGTACGGCAGCACCGAACCGCAGGGGGCCAGGGACTCACTCGGCCACCACTTCCGGGTGCGGGCCAAGGCGGCCGAGGGCGCCGGCGACGAGAAGGCGGGGAAGGCCTGGATGGCGGCGGCGCTGCGGATGGACCGCGAGGTCGTCGACGAACTCCGGGTGTGCGGGGAGCGGTTCCGCATCGTGCGGGCGTCCAGGTACATCCGGATGGGCAACGGCGGCCCCGAGCCGCCCCGCCCCTCCGACCCCGACCCGGGCGAGGTCGGCGAGGCCTACCGGACACCGTCCCGGACCAAGGGGCTCGTCGTCGACCCATCCGTCGGGACCGGGATGTCCGAAGGGCTGCTGAAGCTGGACCTCGTACAACTCGTCGGTGTCGCCGAGGGCACGCCCCCGGACGTACGGGCGGACTCGCTGCGCGCGGCCGCGCGGTACCCGGGCGGTGTCCTGCTGCCCGCGGTGTACATGACCGCCGAGCGCCGGGAGGGCGACTGGGTGGCCCACAACCCCGGCGCGTCGCACGGCACGCCGCAGCAGGCGCGTGACGCGCTGGCCTCGTGGCTGCGGGTGATGGCGCCGTTCAGCCTGCGGCTGTCGGAGGAGAAGCGCGCCGAGTACGCGCGGGTGGCCGACGCGCTGGACGCGAGACGCGGCAACAGCGTGAGCGTGGACGGACGCCGGTTCCGGATCACCCGGGTCGAGCGGCTGATCCGGATCGGCCCCGACGGCCCGGAGGGTCCACGGCCCAGCGACTACGACTCGCAGCCCCCCGTCGCGGTCCACACCCGGCAGCTGAAGGAGGAGGGGCTGTGGGCGGAGGAGGACGAGCCGGTCGAACTCGACGAGAGGGACCTGGAGTTCAAGGCCCTGTGGGAGCAGGAGGAGGCGCGTCGAGCGGCGGTCCGGGAGAGCAGGAGACAGAAGGGGAGGGGCCGCTGAGGGCGCGCCGCGGGCTGCGGCGCCGACGCTCCCGGGCCGGCGCCGCGGCCGTACCCGTCGGGTGGTGCCGCCGGCTCAGCGGGCCGCCGGCCTGCGCCACACGGAGATGTGCCTCGTCGGCCGCTCGGTGAACGGCGTCCCGTCCCAGTCCGCGACCCGGCGCTCCGGTTCGAGTCCCGCGATCCGGGCCACTCTGTCCGCCGCGCCGAGGAGTTGTCGACGCCATTGATCGCCGCCTACGGCGAGGGGCCCGGGGACTCGGCCGCCGTGGAGCGAGGCGACGTGAGGGCGCCGGGCCGCCCGGGGTCAGCGGCGCGGTTCCTGGGCCTGGTCGGAGGCCTCCGCGCGTTCGGCGTCCCTCTTCTTGATGCGCGCCGACTCCTTGCGGACCTCGGCCTGCGTGGCGCGCTCCTTCGCCAGCCACTCGGGCCCGTCCTGCTTCAGGGCCTCGATCTGCTCGGTCGTGAGCGGCTCCGTGACCCCGCCGCGCGCCAGGCCCGCGATGGACACACCCAGCTTCGCCGCGACCACCGGGCGCGGGTGCGGTCCGGTGCGTCGCAGCTCGAGCAGCCACTCGGGCGGATCGGTCTGCAGCGTGTTCAGCTCGGCGCGCGAGACGACGCCCTCCTGGAACTCTGCGGGCGTGGCGGGGAGGTACACACCCAGCTTCTTCGCGGCGGTGGCCGGCTTCATCGTCTGAGTGGACTGGTGCGACTTCATGGTCTCCAGGATATCGGCCCTGTACGAGAGCTCCGACCACGCCCGGTAACCTGGCGGGGTGACAGGCTCGGAAGAATCCCCCTCGTTCCGGCTCGCGTACGTCCCCGGGGTGACGCCCGCCAAATGGGTGCGGATCTGGAACGAGCGCCTGCCCGACGTCCCGCTCACCCTGCTCCAGGTGCCGGCCGGCCAGGCCTGCGACCTCCTGCGTGAGCGCGGGGCGGACGCGGGCCTGGTGCGGCTGCCCGTCGACCGCGCGTTCTTCAGCGCGATCCCGCTCTACACCGAGGTGACCGTGGTCGTGGTCCCCAAGGACCATGTGATCACGGCCGCGGAGGAGGTCTCGGTCGAGGATCTCGCCGACGAGGTCGTCCTCCATCCGCTGGACGACGTGCTCGACTGGGAGCGGCCGCCGGGTGAGCCCGCCTTCGAGCGTCCCGCCACGACGGAGGACGCCGTCGAGCTCGTCGCGGCCGGTGTGGGCCTCCTCGTCGTGCCCCAGTCCCTCGCCCGGCTGCACCACCGCAGGGACCTCACCTACCGGACGGTCGTGGACGCTCCGCAGTCGGACGTGGCCCTGTCCTGGCCCGAGGACGCGACCACCGATCTGGTGGACGACTTCATCGGGATCGTCCGCGGGCGGACGGTCAACAGCACCCGGGGACGCGCCGCACCGGCGGCACCGTCCCAGCGCGGGCGGTCCGACTCCTCGGCGACCCGGGGCAAGCCCGCGGCGGGCGGGGGCCGGAAGTCCTCCGGCTCGAACCCGCGCGGCGGCGCCAAGCGCTCCGGCGGTACGAAGGGCTCCGGCGGCGCCAGGGGTGCCGGAGGATCGGGCGGCGCCCGAGGCGGCGGCCGCGGCAAGCCTCGCCGACGCTCCTAAGGGCTGTCCGGCCGGTCCCGTCTGCTTCGCGGCGTCCGGCGCGCACGCCCGTCGCGTTGCCGGAGCGCCCGCGTGACTCCGCCGCGAGGGCAGTCCGGCGCCGTGTGCTCGCCCGCATCAGACCTGTCGCGGCTCCCGTGTCCGGCGCGGCACGGGTGCCTGCCCGCCGGTCGGTGGGCCGGTCAGCGGCTCGCCGTGCGGCCGATCGACTCCACCAGGGGCAGCAGCCGGTAGGGCACGCGCTCGCGCAGTGCCACCTCCGTGCGGGTGCGGACCACTCCGGGCAGGCTGATCATCGCCTGGATGACGTCCTCCAGATGCGCGTTGTCCCGCGCCACGACCCGGGTCATCAGGTCGCCGCCCCCGGTGATCGAGAAGGCCTCGACGATCTCCGGGACGGCGGCGAGGGCGTCGCCCACGTCGTCCAGGTGGCCCTGAGTCACCTCGATGTGCACGAAGGCGAGCACGGGGTGGCCGAGCGCGGCGGGGGAGAGGGAGGGCCCGGTGCCGGTGATCACCCCGTCGCGCTCCAGGCGGTCCAGCCGTGCCTGCAGCGTGCCGCGGGCGACGCCCAGGACGCGCGCGTACTCGCGCACGCTCGTCCGCGGCTGTTCGAGCAGCAGACGCAGGATGCGGGTGTCGAGTGCGTCGACGGGCATGGTCCGTTGGCCTCCCTGTCACCGGAGTCGATCGTCCATGACTGTACCAATGGCTCAAGGGAAGAAGGGTCACTTGAGCCACCGACCTTCTGATGGTTTGCTTACACGTATCAATGGCGCCGCGCAGCGCAGGACCGGTGACGAAGCCGGAATCCGTGCCCGCGGCGCCATTTCCATGTCCACAGGCACGGAGCGGGGCGGGCGTCCGACGTGAATCCGACGGTGAAGAAGATGTTCATGGCTCCGGACCCGGGGCTGGTCCGGTTGCGGACATCGCTGCGCGCGGTGCTCGGCATCGGCCTCGCCGTGACCGTGTGCCAGGCGGCCGGACTGCCGCTGCCGGCCACGGTCACCGGCGGCCTCGCCGCCCTCCTCGCGCTGTTCACGGTCGCCGACCCGACGGTGCGCGGCCAGGCGGTCACGACCGTGCTGCTGCCCGTCGCCGGTCTGCCGGTCCTCGCCGTCGCCGCCGCCCTGCACGGCACCGCGACCGCGCGGGACGCGGCCTGGCTCGCGGTGGTGTTCGCCGGCGCGTACGCCCGCCGCTGGGGGCCGCGCGGCCATGCGCTCGGTGTCTTCGCCTTCATGATGTTCTTCGCCGCCCAGTTCCTGCGCGCGGTCCCGCAGCAGATCCCGCAGCTGTACGCGGCCGTGGCGCTGTCCCTCGCGACCGCGTCGGCGGTGCGGTTCGGGGTGTGGTGCGTCGAGCGCCGCACCCCGCCGCCCGCCCCGCCCGTCCCGCTGACCGGGCGCGGACTGGCCAGGCCCACCACCCGCCAGGCCTGCCAGGTGACGGCCGCGTGCGCCTTCGCGATCGTCGCGGGCGAGACGGTGTCCCACGACCGCTGGTACTGGGCCGTCGGCGCCGCCTGGTGGATCTTCGTGAACACCGCCTCACGGGGAGAGACGCTCGTGCGCGGGCTGCGGCGGCTGGTCGGCACGGTGGCGGGCATCGTCGCCGGGCTCCTGATCGCCCTCCCGCTGCACGGCGCCCCGGCGCCCACGACCGTGCTCATCGCCGCCAGTGTGTTCGGGATCTTCTACACGGCTGCACTGTCCTACAGCTGGATGATGTTCTTCGTGACCGTGATGGCGGGACTGCTGTACGGGCTCCTGGGCGTGCTCCGTCCGGGGCTGCTCGGGCTGCGTCTGGCCGAGACGGGTGCGGGAGCGCTGGGGGCGGCCCTGGCCGTCGCCCTCGTGCTGCCGGTCACCACCCACGCCGTCACCGACCAGTGGGTGCGCCGCGCCGTGCGGGCCGTGCACGGCTGCACCGCGGCGTCGGCCCGACGGCTCGCGGGTGACGCCGAGGCGGATCCCGCGGCTCGGGCTGCGGAGCTGGAGGCGCTGCTGGGGCGGGTGCGCCCGTCCCTCGCGCCCCTGGTGCATCCGCTGAACCCGTTGCGGGGCCGCAAGGCGCGGGCCCGCCATGTGCTCGCCCTGCTCGACGAGTGCGCCCTGCGGGCCCGGGGGCTGGCCGCCGTCGCCGCCGACCCGGACGCCTCGCACGACGCGCGCCTGACGGCCGCGTGCCGCCGCGTCGAGACGGCCGTCGAGGCACTGCTCGGCGCGGTTCCCGAGGACGCCTTCACGGCTCACGCGGGCGCCCCCGGGCGGCATCCGGGCGCCGAGCGGGCTCTCGGGCACCTCCATGGCCTCGAACAGGCTCTTGTGTCCCTGGCTCCGCATCTGGGTACGCCCCTGGGCGGCCCTTCGCCGCTGCCCGCCTGACGCCGCCGGCGGCGTCGCCGGTACCGTCGGCGGCGCGGTGAACGAGCCCGAGGGGCGCACCCGAGGGGACGGCGGCGGGAGGCAACGGCAGTGGTGGACGGTCGCGAGCGGCGGCAGCCGCAGAAGCCGGAGAAGCCGGAGAGCAGGGCGTACATCGGCTCGTTCACGTCGGCGGGCGGCCGCGGGATCCTCGTGGCCGACGTCGACCCGGGCAGCGGCGCGCTGAGCGTGCGCAGCGCCGTGGACGACCTGCCCGACCCGTCCTACCTGGCACTGTCCGGCGCCCTGCTGTACGCGGTGTCGGAGACGCCGGACGGCAGGGTCGCCGCCTACCACCGCCACGGCGACCGGCTGCTGCCCGCCGGTCCGCCCGTCCCCGTCGCCGCCGACGGGCCCACGCACCTGAGCGTGCACGCGGGGCATGTCCTGACCGCCAACTACGGTTCCGGAAGCGTCACGGCCGTCCCGCTGCGCGAGGACGGCACCCTCGTCGCCGGTGCGGCGGCCGTGCTGCGGCACGAGGGCTCGGGGCCGGTCCTGGACCGCCAGCGGTCCCCGCACGCCCATCAGGTCCTGCCCGACCCGGACGGCCGGTGGATCCTCAGTGTCGACCTCGGAACGGACTCCGTGCGGGTGGGATCCTTCGAGGGCGGCGCGCTGGCGGTGAGGCGCGAGATCCGCTCGCGTCCCGGTTCGGGGCCCCGCCATCTGGCGTTCCACCCGGACGGGAGACGGGCCTACGTCCTGAACGAGTTGACGCCGACCGTCGTCGGCTGCGGCTGGGACGCCGAGCGGGGCGTGCTCGAACCGCTCTTCGAGACGCCCGTGCTGCGTGAGGTGCCCGCGGGCGGCGCCTGGCCGTCGGGGATCGTGGTCTCACCCGACGGGTGCTTCGTGTGGACCGCGACACGCGGGCCGGACGTGATCTCCGTGTTCGCCGTCGCGGACGACGGACTGCGGCTGGTGAGCACGGTGCCGTGCGGGGGAGTCTGGCCGCGGGCGCTCGCCCTGCACGGCGGATTCCTGTACGTCGCGGGCGAACGGTCCGGCGACATCACCTGGTTCTCCCCGGACCCGAGCACGGGCGTCCCACGACACCGC
Source organism: Streptomyces sp. NPDC048664 (assembly GCF_040650555.1). Taxonomy (NCBI): domain Bacteria; kingdom Bacillati; phylum Actinomycetota; class Actinomycetes; order Kitasatosporales; family Streptomycetaceae; genus Streptomyces; species Streptomyces sp. NPDC048664. Next base: position 218,989 of record NZ_JBEZHK010000002.1, read on the forward strand.
GGCTCGGTGCCGGCCCCGGCAGCGTCCTGCATCGTGTTCCGCTGAGCCGGGGCCCGGGGCGCTGGGAGCCGGACGGTTCGGCGAGGGGTGCTGGTCAGGGGCGATGTCGTAGGACCGGCGAGCCGCGTGTGGCCGGTGCGGTTGCCCGGGGCCGCGGGGGCTCCCGGTGGGACGTGTTCGGGCCACCGACCCGGCGACGCGGCGACGGGCCCGTTCCGGACTTCCGGAACGGGCCCTTCGCCCTGCGCGAGGTGGGCACTCGGCCCGTCCGGGCTCAGCGCACCGGGGCGCCCTGCATCTGCTGCGGGGCGATACCGAGCGCCGTCGTGTACTTGGCCAGGGCCAGCTTGCCGATCGCCGGGTACGGGCCGAGCGCCTCGGCGGCGGGGCAGCCGGCTTCCTCGGCGGCGGCGTCGAGCAGCCCGGCCTCGAGCTCCGGGCCGATCAGGTACGGGGCGAGCGCGAGCTGCTGCGAACCGGAGGAGCGCAGCTGCTCGGCGACGGAGGCGATCGAGCCCTCCTCGTCCAGGGCCGCGGCCATCACCGGCACGGCCAGGCGCGCGGCCAGCAGCATGCCCGTGATCCCGGCCGCCTGCACGGCCTCGTCACCGCCCACCGAGGCGAGGATGATGCCGTCGGCGGCCGTCGCCACGGTGAACAGCCGGGCGCGGTCGGCGCGGGCCAGGCCGGCCTCGGACAGGCGCACGTGCAGGGCCTCCGCGAGCAGCGGGTGCGGGCCGAGCGAGTCGGTCAGATCGGCCGCGACGCGGCTTTCCATGACGGCCTGGCGCACCCGGCGCAGCAGAGCGCTGTCCGGTCCGGCCAGCAGCGGCACCACCACGGCGACGGGGCCGTCCGGCTCCTTGACGTCCATACCCGCGGCAGCGGCCTGCTCGAAGCGGGCGGTGCGCTCCTCGGCGGCGCCCGCGAGAACCGACTGGAGCAGGGGGAACTCGGCGTCGTCCCCGTCCAGGTAGCCGATCCGGGCGTCGAGGCCGGGGAGCTCGGAACGCGCGATGCTGACGACCTCTTCGGCGAGGCCGCGCGTGGCGGCGCTGGGCGTGCCCGGCACCGCGAGGACCAGCGCGGGCGCCCCCTCAGGAGCCGCCATGGGTTCCGGGCGGCGGTGCCGACCGGGCTGGCGGGGTCGCGGCATTCGTACGGGCAGGCCGGAAGCGGGGCCGGTGGAGGAGCTCATGGCGCCGCATGCTACTCAATTTGTCGGTTCCCCTGTTCGGGGAGGGGTCGGCTGAGCGGTATCCGTCCGGTTTTGTCGGATGAGTGACGTACCGATAAGAAACGATCGTCACGGTCTGACTTCTCCCTTGCGAACCGGGATCAACCACCCTTTTCCGGCACGGGGGATGAGTCGCCCTTCTCGCCCGTTCCGCCACAACACGTCTTCGGTGCCCGGAGGTTCGAGCGCCTCGAAGAACGCGACGACGCTACGGCAGACCCCATTCCACCGGTTGGCCGCCCTGTCGCACCAGCAGGTCGTTGGCCCGGCTGAACGGCCGCGAACCGAAGAACCCCCGATCCGCCGACATCGGGGACGGATGAGCCGACTCCACCGAGGGCAGATCGCCGAGCAGAGGCCGCAGATTGCGGGCGTCGCGCCCCCACAGGATGGACACGAGCGGCTTGCCGCGCGCGGCCAGCGCCCTGATGGCCTGTTCGGTGACCTCCTCCCACCCTTTGCCCCGGTGTGCCGCGGGCCGTCGAGGGGCCGTGGTGAGCGCCCTGTTGAGGAGCAGCACCCCCTGCTGGGTCCAGGGCGTCAGATCGCCGTTGGATGGTGCGGGAAGGCCCAGGTCCGTGTTGAGTTCTCTGAAGATGTTGATCAGACTGCCCGGTAGCGGCCGTACCTCCGGTGCGACCGAGAAGGACAGCCCCACCGCGTGCCCGGGAGTGGGGTAGGGGTCCTGGCCGACGATCAGGACGCGGACGTCGTCGAAGGGCTGCTGGAACGCCCGCAGGACGTGCGCGCCCGCGGGGAGGTAGGTGCGTCCCGCGGCGATCTCCGCACGCAGGAAGTCCCCCATGTCGGCGATCCGCGCGGACACGGGTTCCAGGGCTTTCGCCCAGCCGGGTTCGACGATCTCATGCAACGGTCGTGGTGCCACGGCCGTCACCCTACTGCCGTACACGCGTCGGCGATCAACCGGTGGCCCGAGGGCGACGCTGGATGATCGGCCCGAGGCCACCTTCGCAACAGCCCCAGCCCCAGCCCCGCGCGGGCGGTGTCGTCAGGCGATCACCGCCGCTCGTACGCACAGCACGTCCGGCAGATGCGAGGCGAGCTGCCGCCAGCTGTCGCCGTCGTCCGCCGACGCGAACAACTCGCCGTTGCGATTGCCGAAGTAGACGCCCGCCGGGTCGTCGTCGTCCGTGCACAACGCGTCCCGCAGCACCGTGCCGTAGTGGTGTTCCTCCGGCAGCCCGGCGGTGAGCGGCTCCCAGCTTCCGCCCGCGTCCGCGGTGCGGAAGACGCGGCAGCGGCGGTCGGCCGGGACACGGTCCGCGTCCGCGGTGATGGGAAATACGTAGGCCGTCTCCCCGCGGTGCGGGTGGGCCGCCGCGGCGAACCCGAAGGTCGACGGCAGTCCCGCGCCGATGTCCGTCCAGTGGGCCCCCGCGTCGTCGCTTCTGTACACCCCCCAGTGGTTCTGCAGATAGAGCCGGTCGGGGGCGGTCGCGTCCTGTGCGATCTTGTGGACGCACTGGCCGAACTCCGGGTGCGGGTCGGGCAGGAACACCGCGGAGACACCGGAGTTCGACGGTCTCCAGCTCTCGCCGCCGTCCTGGGTGCGGAAGACTCCGGCCGTCGACACGGCGACCGTCACCGCCTTGGGGTCCCGCTCGTCCGTGACCACGGTGTGCAGCCCCTCGCCTCCGCCGCCCGGCACCCAGCTGCCGCGCGTCGGGTGCTCCCACAGCGCCCGCACCAGGGAGAAGCTCTCCCCCCGGTCCTCGGAGCGGTACAGGGCGGCCGGCTCCGTCCCCGCGTACACCACCTCCGGCTCCGCGGCGGCCGGGTGCAACTGCCAGACGCGCTCCAGGGAAGCGCCCGTGTCCTTGGGGAACGTGACGGCGGGCCGAGCCGGTTCGGTCCAGGTGCGGCCCAGGTCGTCGGAGTGGAAGACGGACGGTCCCCAGTGCGCGCTGTCTCCCGCGGCCAGCAGGCGGGGGACGGGGGCCCGGGTGTCGAGGGCGACCGAGGGGACGGCCTGCGCGTTGAAGTACGGGCTCTCGTCGAACTCCCAGGCTCCGCCTCGCCGTCGCCCGATGAACAACCCCTTGCGCGTGCCCACCGCGAGCAGGACCTCAGCCATGCCGGTCACCTCCGAAACGTCGTTGTTCCAGACACGGGCCAGGTGCACCGCGGCACTGACATCCAGCCTCGGGCATCGTGTCCACGCAGGTCAAAGGACGTGTTGCCGGGAGTGGGAGAGGCCGGCGTCCGGATCGCGCGGCGGTCGAGGGGCGGTTTTCGGCCGGGGCGGACCAAGGGGCAACCGAGGGCGGACTGAGCACTGCGGCGGCCGGGCCCGTATGGGAGGGCGGACGGGGGTGTCCGAGGTGATCCCGGCGCGCTTGAGGAGGATTCCATCGATGAGGTGGCTGCCTTCGACCACGACGATCCGCGGTCGCGGCTTCGGGGTGTGGCTGTGGCGGTGGCGGAGCAGTCCGCTGCGGCGCCGCGTCGACACACTGGAGGCGTGGGTCGTGCTGGCGGTCTGGACCGTGACCGTGATCGCGGGGGTGCTGGCGGGCGTGGCCGCGGCGCACTCGGTGGAGCGTGATCTGGCCCGGGAGCGGGCCACGTGGCATCCGCTCGCGGCCCTGCTCGCCGAGGACGCGCCGAAGGAGACCGCCGCGACCGCGGCCGGCGGGGGCAGGGTGTGGGCCACGGCGCGCTGGACGTCGGCGGACGGCTCCACCCGCACGGGCCAGGTGCGCGTGGCGGCCCGCAGCCCCGAAGGCACCGCCGTGACGGTGTGGACGGACCGCGGAGGCTCCTTGGTGACCACACCCGACACCGCGTCCGAGGCGCGGACGCGCGCGAACCTGTTCGGCGCGCTGATGGGCGCAGGCGCCGCCGCGGTCCCCCTGATGGCCGGGCGCGTGGTCCGCGACCGCCTGGAACGGCGGCGGATGGAGCAGTGGGACGAGGCATGGGCACGGTTCGGCCCGACATGGGGACGCACAACCGGCTGACCCGAGGCCCGGCGCACCCGGACGGCAAGGCACCTCGGGGGCTACGGCGACGCAGACCCTTCGGAGCCCCGGTGCCAACGGAGTCCCACGTCATACGGAGGCCCCGGGCCATACAGCGGCCCCGGGCCGCGCGGAGTCCCAGGCCGTACGGGTCGGGCCGTACGGAGACCCCGAGGCTGTACGGAGCCCCGGGCCGTGCGGAGATCCAGGCTGTACGGAGGCCCCGGGGGCTGTACGGAGCCCCGGGCCGTGCGGAGATCCAGGCTGTACGGAGGCCCCGGGGGCTGCATGGAGGGCCGGGCTGTACGGAGTCCCAGGCTGTACGGAGGCCCCGGGGGCTGCATGGAGGGCCGGGCTGTACGGAGTCCCAGGCTGTAGGGAGGCCCCGGGGGCTGCGCGGACGGCCGGGCTGTGCGGAGGCCCCGGGCTACACGTAGATCCGAGCCCTACGGGACCGGGGCCGTACGGGGACCGGGGCCGTACGAAGACCCCGGGCCACGGTGGTCGGCACGTGGATCCGGCGGCAGACCCCGCGTCGGTGGCGGACGGTCGTCTCAGGGGGCCGCGGTGCTCGCCGCGGCCCTGAGGGAGGGCCAGTCGGGGAGTTTGACCACCGATCGGCCGAGTGAGGCACCGAGTTCCGCCTCCGCGCGCTCGATCGCGAGCCAGCCGTCCCATCCGACGGGTGCCAGGCCGTCCGCCCGCAGCGCCGGCAGGGCGTCCTCGGGAACCTCGCGCCGCAGGAGTCGGGGCGCGTCCTGAAGCAGCGACGTGACCGTCTCCTTCGCGCACGACCGGTTCGTGCCGATGACACCCGTCGGGCCGCGCTTGATCCACCCGGCCACGTACTCCCCCTGACAGACGCCGCCTTCGCGCAGCACCCGGCCCGCCTCATGCGGCACCGTGCCTCCCGCCCCGTCGAACGGCAGCCCCTCCAGGGGCACTCCGCGATATCCGACCGAGCGCAGCACCAACTGCGCCTCGATCTCCTCGTACCGGCCCGTGCCCGTGATCCCGCCTGCCGCGTCGGGCAGCGTCCGCTCGAACCGCACCGCGCCCACGCGGCCGGCGTCGGAGAGGAGTTCGACGGGGCGCAGGAAGAAGCGCAGCCGGATCCGCCGCAGGGCGCCCCGCGGCGGAGCGGCGGCCCAGTCGCGCAGCACCTCGATGTTGCGCCGCTGCGGGGCCGGCAGGCCGGAAGGGTCGGCGTACCCGGGGTCGAGTGCCAGCTCGGCCTCCTCCACGACCACCTCGGTGTCCGGCAGCGAGCCCAGTTCCCGCAGTTCCTTGGTGGTGAAGCGGGCCTGCGACGGGCCGCGCCGCCCCACCATGTGCACCTCGGTGACCTTGCTCTCCGCGAACGCGGTGAGGGCCGCCTGCGGCAGGTCCGTGGGGCTGAGCTGCGGCGCCGCCCGGGCCAGCATCCGGGTCACGTCGACCGCGACGTTCCCGACGCCGATCACCACCGCGGTGCGCGCACCGGGGACGAAGCCGCCGGGCAGGGCGTCCGGGTGCGCGCTGTACCAGGCCACGAACTCGGTCGCCGACCAGCTTCCTGGCAGTTCCTCGCCCGGGACGCCGAGCTGCCGGTCCGTCGCGGCCCCCACGCAGTAGACGACCGCGTGGTAGAGCTCCCGCAGCCGCGCCGGCGACACCCCGCCCGCGCCGCCGACCTGGACGCCGCCGAGGAACCGGATCCGCTCCTGCTCCAGGACGGAGCGGAGGTTGCCCTGCAGAGACTTGATCTTCTCGTGGTCGGGGGCCACGCCGTACCGCACGAGACCGTACGGGCAGGGCAGCCGGTCCAGGACGTCCACGCGCACCAGCGGGTCCTGCTGGACAAGGCTCTGGGCGGTGTAGACCCCGCTCGGCCCGGAGCCGACGACGGCGACATGCAGCACGGCGGAACTCCCTCGCTGAGGAGATCGCTGGATCGCTGACGGTTCCAGCATTGCACCGCGCACGGCCGGAGGGGAGAGGGGCGAGCCGATACGACGCCGGCCCGACGGGGTCCGGTCGAGTGACCGTGCCGTGCGTGGCTTTCGCATGGTATGTGATCGTTCGCTTACGTTGCGTCTGTGCTCGAAGTGTCCTTTCAGGATTTTTCCGATCACTTGCCGACGGACGGAGCCGTGTCCGTGTGCCCCGCGTGGGAACTGCGGGAGCGCGGTGACGTCACGACGTGGCTCTCGGTCCGCCTCCACCTGCCAGGCGGAGGGCAGGTCGACGTCCTGGCCGTGGTGTCCGGGGACCGGGTCGCGATCGAGGAGGTGCGGGCCCAGCCGCCCCTGTGCCTGGACGACCTGGTGGCGCTCGCGGACCGCATCGAGGAGCCGCTGCTCACGGTCTGCGGGCTGACCGCCGACCTGCCGCCCGCCCCTGCCGAGGAGCCCGCCCCCGGGCTCGTGTCCGGCGCGGAAGGGGTGCGCCGGATCGCCGAGGAGTATCTCGCCGCCCGGAGCAGGGGAGCCGACCCGGTGTCCGCCGTCATGGGCGTCACGGGACGCAGCCGGCGCCAGTGCCTCAAGCTGATCGGCGGCGCGCGCGACGCGGGGTACCTGCCCCCGCGTCACGCCCGACGGTGACCGCGCACCACGGTCCCGAGCCGTCGCCGTACCGGGCGACGTCCGCCCCGCCGCTGCGCCTTGACGGGCGGCGCGTGGCCGCCGCGGCACCGGCCCGTGGTCGTCACAGCGGTTCGCCGAGCGGGCCGTACCGCTCCGCGAGGTCCTTGGCCCAGTGGGCGGCGAAGTCCGGCTGTGTGCCGTCGGCGTCCGTGAACCCGTACTCCCGGTACAGGCCCCAGGTGGCCAGGGCCCGTCCGGACTTGGCCATGATCCGGGGGTCGGCGGCCAGCGCGGCCACCGCCCTGCCCAGATAGGCCGGGGTCTCGGAGTGGGCGAAGTCCGGGTCCTTCTCGACCCCGTCGCGCCAGGTGGCCTCGGTGACGCCGAAGTGCTCCAGCATGGCCTCCGAGCGCAGGAAGCCGGGCGTGATCGCCACGGCCGCGACACCGTGCGGCCTCAGTTCGGCGGCCTGGGCGACGGCCAGACGGATCACCGAGGACTTCGCCAGATCGTAGAAGAGCGAGCCCCGGTAGCGCGCGGTGTTGCCGTCGGTCACCTCCACCACCAGGCCGCTCCCTCGCGCGACCATCAGCGGCAGCGCGTACCGGCTGGTGATCACATGGGTCTCCACCGCCTGGCGCAGCAGCCGAAGTCCGGTCTCGAGATCCTGCTCCCACAAGGGGTGCTCCCAGTCGGTCAGCGGATCCCCGCCCCACACGGAGTTGACCAGGACGTCCAGCCGTCCCTCCTGCTCCGCCGCGATCCGCGCCACGAGGGCCCGCACCTCGTCGGGGCTGCTGTGGTCGGTGCGGACGGCGACACCGAGACCGCCCGCGGCCGTGACCGCCTCGGCCGTCTCCTCGATCGTCTCCGGGCGGTCGAGGGGGGAGTGGCCCGCCGTGCTGCTGCGGCCGGTGACGTACACCGTCGCTCCGGCCGCGCCGAGTTCGACGGCGATGCCCCGTCCGCCGCCCCGGGTGCCGCCCGCGACCAGGGCGACCCTTCCGGTCAGCGGCCGTGTTCCGGTCGTCATGCTTCCTCCAGGGGTGTCTCGTCGGGGTGCGGCAGGTGCGGGGCCAGCGCGGCGTCGAACTCCTGCCGCAGACGCTGTTCGAGGGGGCCGTCGCGTTCGAGTGCCCAGGTCAGGCCCGCGCCGGCGGTCACCGCCTGGAGCGTGCGGGCCAGCGGGGCGACCGGTGTCGTGGCGCGGAGCTCGCCGTTGTCGACCGCCTCCGCCAGGAGCGCCTCGGTCGCCTCCCGCCGCGCCCGGTGAACGGCCAGGGCGTGCTCGTAGAGCTGCGGATCGGTGAGATCCATGCACAGGAACGCCAGATGGTGGGCGAACGTCCGCGGGGTGGTCATCCCGGCCGCCGACTGGACGGTCAGCGCCGCCAGGGCCCCGAGGACCGAGTCGTGCTCCTGGCGCACCCGCCCGGCCAGCTCGCCCGCCTCCCGGGCGGACCGGTCGGCCAGCGCCAGCAGCAGGCCGTGCTTGGACCCGAAGCGCTGCACCAGGGTGCCGGGCACCAGCCCGACCTCGCGCGCCACGGCCGCCAGCGTGAGGCCCGCGGGGCCCACCCGGCCCATGACCTGGGCGGTCGCGCGCAGGATCACCGCGTCCTCGACCCCTCGGGGGCGTCCCATCGTGCTTCCTCCTCTTAATAAATGAACGTCCATTTATTAATAACGCCAGACCTGTCGCCTGGCAAGCCCCGGGCGCGGTCAGGCGTCGGGAGGCCGGCTCTCCGTCGCGAAGAACCGCGACAGATCCCTGTCGTGGGCCTCGCGCGCCGCGCCGGCGTCCTCCCGGCCCGGCGGGCTGCCCATCTCCCGGGCGAGTCCGTAGCGTGCGAACAGCTCGGCCCGCAGGACGGGCACGGGCATCGGGGCACCCGGCACCAGGGCCGCGTAGACGGCCCCCATCAGCAGGGCGCGCAGCGTGGGGTAGTCCGCACCGGGGTCCGTCGACCCGTGCCGGGCGACCGTGTCCCGCAGCAGCTCCGCCAGTCGCTGCTGCTCGGGGCACTGGACGAACCCCTCGGCCTGGAGGATCCCCGCCATGTGCTGACGCATGAGCACGGTGTGGTGAACGGTCAGGCCCAGGATCGCGTCGATGGCCCGGGCCATCCGCTCCCGGCCGTCGTCGGTGCGGGGCTCGCGCTCCAGCGCTTCCTGGAGGGTGCGGTGCATGAGCCGGTGGACGGCCGACTGGAGGAGCTGGCGCTTGCCCGGGAAGTAGTACGACACCAGCCCGCGCGCGGATCCGGCGCGGTCCGCTATGTCGGCGAGGGTCGTCGCCTCGTAGCCGCGCTCGCCGACCAGTTCGACCGCCGCGTACAGGAGCCTTTCGCGGGAACGTCGCCGCAACTCTTCATTGACCGAGGCGCTGCGCGGCGACATCCTGGACTCCTGCGTTGACTGGCTGCCAACCAACTATAATCGGCGCGGTCCGGACCACGTCCGTCCGGACGAGGTCCGGGGGATGGCGACGCCTGCCCTGGGTCACACGGGGGATGGCCCAGAGCAGGCGCTTCGCCGTCGCCCTCAGTCGATCAGGTCGAGCACCGGGCGCAGGCCGTCCGGGCGCTCGGTCACCGGGCGGTGGTCGACGAAGTGCACCGCGCAGCCCAGTTCGGCCGCGCCGCCGTCCGCGCGACGGTCGTCGCCGACCATGAGAGCGGCTCGCGGGTCGACCCCCAGGGCGTCGCAGGCCAGCGCGAACAGCCGGACGTCGGGCTTCTGGATGCCGTGCTCGTAGGACAGCGCGTACGTGTGGACGTAGGCGTCGATCCCGTGGTCACGGAAGACGGGGCGCAGGTCCCAGCCGATGTTGCTGACCACGCCGACGGCCACGCCCCGCCCGCGCAGTGCGCTCAGCACCTCGGCGGTGTCGGGGTAGGGCTGCCAGGCGGCGGGCGTCATATGGCGGTCGTACAGCGCGTCGTGCAGACGGGGGTCCGGCAGGGGAACCCGCCGGGAGAGGGCCGTGTAGGCGGCCCGGTGCGCCTCGGCGCTGGTGTCGCGCACCGCCCACAGGGCCGCGAGGCCGGCCGGCAGCGGCCCGTCGGGGTTCGCGCCGCCGGGCAGCGCGCCCGCTGCCTCCAGGAGCGCCGCGGTGTGGGGGACGCCGGCGTCGGGTGGCGCGGTGCCCGTCTCGTGCAGCACCGCCCGGAGCCACGATGCGGTGGACTCGACACGGAAGAGAGTGCCGGAGAAATCGAAGAGCACGCCTTTGACCGTCACGAGGCCGATCGTGCGGGAGCCCCTCGATCACGGTCAAGTGCGCCTGCCCGCCAGGCTCCTAGTGCAGAGCGTGCAGTCCCGGGACGAACGCGACCAGCACGGGGATCGCCGGCACCAGCGCGGCCGTCGCCGTCAGCCGCAGTCGTCGCGCCGCCGGGAGGCGGTCGGCGGGGGTGAGCAGTCGGCGGACACGGTGCGGGACATGGGCGTGCGGGGTGGGGCAGGGGCCGAACACCCCCTTGCCCTCGTTGAGTTCGACCAGGGCGAGCGCGGTCGTGAGGCGGCCGTGGCGTCGCGAGGCCGTGTCGTCCGCGGCGAGTTCCACCAGGCGGTGCATCTCCTCGCGGAACGCGGCGAACACCGGCACCTGCGGAAAGCCGTTCGCCAGCGCGGCGGACGAGTGCAGCAGCCAGTCGTGCCGGGCCCGGGCGTGCCCTTGCTCGTGGGCGAGCACGGCGTCCAGGCGCGAGCCCTTGAGGCGGCGCAACGCACCCGTGGTGATGACCAGTTGGGGGGACGGTCCGGGCAGCCACCAGGCGTCCGCGCGTTCCCCCTCCAGGATCGTCAGGCGGTCGCCGGCCGGTTCCTCGCCCGGCAGCAGCGGCGACCTGACGAGCAGCTCCGCACGGTCACGGCGCCGCCGCGAGCGCGCGCGGACGACCTCGCGCACCAGCATCGCCGCGGTCCACGCGCCGCCGCAGGCGAGCGCCACGGCCGTGGGCGCGGCCCAGGCGCTCGCGCCGCCGAACGCGTAGGCGGCCACGACCGGACTCGGCGCGGAGGCGAACACATGGCCGCGCACCGCGGCCCAGGCGGCCGCCGCGCTCAGCGTCATCGACAACGCGCAGCACACCAGCACGGCCACCACGACGCACTGCCACACCCACAGGGCGACCACGGGTTCCCGGTCCGGCCAGTTCGCGCGAGCGAGCAGCCGCGGAGCGAGAACGGCGGTCAGGGCGCCGAGCAGCAGCAGTGCCGCGGGGACCATCATGGGCCGCAGCCTATGAGCGGGGCGTCGTCGCGGGATACGTGATGCGAAGGCAAGTGACGTACGCCACGGGCGTGGCGCGTGCCCGCGGTTCAGACGGCGAGGAGCATCGCCAGCATCGCCATCGCCATGGCCAGACGGCAGGCGAGGGCGAGTTCCGGCCGGTCGCCCCAGCCGACGGCGCGCCCGCCCACGCCCCCGCCCGCGGCCGGTGCGGCGACCGGGACCAGCCGCACCCCGGACCACAGCACGTACCCGGCGAAGTACGCCAGCAGCACCCCCGTCACGGGAGCCGTGCCGCCGCCGTGGCCGTGACGGCCCCCGGCCGCCATCGCGGCCGCCATGTAGGCCATCGCGAACGCCCCCACCAGATGGTGCAGATGGTGCGCGCTCCCGCGTGCGGTGGCCAGTGTCCGCACCGCGACGGTGCCGAACACCACGGCGTAGGCGATCCACGCCCAGCGCGGCGGCTCGACCACGGTGGCGGGCAGGGCCATCACCGCCATCGCGAACCCCATCAGAGCCTCGCCCCCCGCGGCCCGGCGCTGCTCCTCCAGCCTGCTGCGCATCCGCAGCAGGCAGTAGGCCCCGGTCGCCGCGCACAGCGCGACCAGCAGCCAACCGGGCGAAGTCGGTCCGTGCACCGCGCACCTCCCCGCTCCACGGTCTCGGACGGTCACGAGGGGCATGCCCGTCACCATCGGTGCGCACGCGAGCGCATGGGGGTACGGGGAGCGCATGGAGGCTCATTTACCTGTAAAACACTTGCTAAGCTTCTCGTCATGAGCAGCACGGCCCCCGGAACCCCCCGCAGGACCCGAGTCCACCCCCTCCCGCTGTCCGGGCTGCTGCGCCCGGGCAGGCCCTCGGAGATCTGGTTCAAACCCGCCCTCAGCGTGGCGGCCGCCGTCGCCCCGCCGAACCTCGCCCTGCTCGCCCTCGGCCGCCTCGACCTGGCGGTCTACACGATGGCCGGCTCCCTCTGCGCCCTGTACGCGCACCACCGCCCCTATGCCGCCCGCGCCCGGGTCCTGGCCGCGGTCGCCCTCGGCATGCTCGGCGGTCTCGCGGTCGCCCTCGTCACCGCCTCGCTGACCACCGACGCGGTCCTGCTCGTGACCGTCGGCGCGCTGCTCGCGGCCGGGCAGAAGGCCCTGTGCGACGTGACCGTGGTCGGACCGCCGGGGAACGTGATCTTCACCTTCGTGTCGTCGGCGGCACTGTTCGCCCCGCAGTCCCTCGGCCAGGTGCCCGCCCACCTGGCTCTCGCGGCCGCGGCGGGAGCCTGGGCATGGCTCGTGGGCATGGCCCCCGGGCTGCTCAGGCCGTACGGTCCCGAGCGGCGTGCCACCGCCTCGGCGCTGAGTGCCGCCGCCGCGTTCGTCGAGACCGGGACGGCCGGCGCACGGGCCGAAGCCGCGGCCGCCGTGCACGGAGCCTGGCGGTCGCTGCTCACCGCGGGCGCACCCACCGGCCTACGGCACGCCCTGGGACAACTCGTCGTCCGGGCCGAGATCGCGCTGGCGGCACCCCTGGACAGCGACCCGGAGCGACTGCGCTCCTGGGCCCGCGCCCTGCGCGGCACCGCCGGAGAGCAGCTCGGCGCGGCGGACGAGCGGGACGAGCGGGACCCGAGGCACCGTCTGTCGCGCCCGACGCCCGCCCCGTCAGCACCGGCCGCCCCCGCCGCGCCGCGCACCCGATGGTCCTCGGTCGCCCCACTCGCGCTGCGCACCGCGCTCGGCTGCGCGTCGGCCGGATACGCCTCGCTCGCGCTGGGCGTCGGCCGCCCCTACTGGGCGCTGGTCACCGCGGCCTCGCTCTACCAGGCCAACGTCACCCTCACCTGGAGTCGCGGCGTCCAACGGGTCGTCGGCAATCTCGCGGGTGTCCTCCTCTTCGCCGCTCTGGCCCCCCTGGCCCACGCGAGTCAGGCGGCCCTCGTGCTGTGCGGCGTGGCCCTCGCCTTCGGCGCCGAGGCGCTGATCAGCCGCAACTACTGGCTGGGCAGCGTCTGTGTGACCCCGATGGCCCTGTTCATCACGGAGTTCGGCCACCCTCAGGAACCCGGCGCCCTGATGACCGACCGGGTCCTGGACTGCGTCCTCGGTGCGCTCGTCGGACTCGTCGCCGCGATCGCCGTCACCAACAGACGGGCGGGCCACCGTCTCGAACGCGCGCTCGACGCCGTGGAGGTGGCCCGTGGGCACGCGGTCCACGCCCTGGCCGCCGAGCATCCCGACCCGGGCGCGCTGGAGGCCGCGCGCCGTCATCTGGCCGCCGCCGTCGTGGAACTGCGGGCCACGGCCGACACCGCGGCCGGCGAGTGGTGGCTGCGCGCCCTGCCCGAGGAGCGTGTGCGGCACGTCGAACAGGCCGGGCACCGTACGCTCGCCGAGGCGGTACGACGGCAGGGTCCGCACACGGGAGAAGGCGTACGGGTATGACGGCAGCGGACGGACGCGCGGAGACGGGGAACGGGGAGAGCGGGCGGGGCCCGGGAAGGGCCGCGGCGCGACCGGGCCTCGACCCGGCGGGTGACATCGTCGCCGCCGTCGTACGCCAGTGGCGGACCGTCCGCCCCGACGTCGACACCGGCCCCATGGAGATCATCGGACGGATCAACCGGTGCGCGGCGCTGTTCCAGCAGGCCGAGGACGCCCCACTGCGCCGCGCGGGGCTCACCCGGCCCGAGTTCGACGTCCTGGGCGCGCTGCGCCGAACGGGTCATGAACTGACACCCGGTGACCTCGCCCGGGAGACGTTCGCCTCCGGAGCCGCCGTGACCAAACGCCTCAAGCAGTTGACCGAACGGGGCCTGATCGAGCGGCGCGGCGACACCAGGGACCGCCGCGTCGCCCATGTCCGGCTCACCGAGGCGGGCCGCGACATCGTCGACGGCGTCCTGCCCGAGCAGCTCTCCTACGAGAAGGCGGTCCTGTCCGGCCTGCACGACGACGGCCGGCGCGACCTGGCCGCGCTGCTCGCCGAACTGCTCGTCCAACTGGAAGGCAGGCTGGGAGTACCCCGGGGCACACCTCCCTCGGACAGGCCCTAGTGTTCGTGGTCCACCGCGTGCACGCCGAACAACGCGCCCTGCGGGTCCTTGAGGATCGCTATGCGCGGCCCGTGCGGCACCGTCGTCGGCTGGGTCAGCACGATGCCGCCCGCGCGCACCGCCGCGTCCGCGGTCAGGTCGACGTCCTCGACGGCGAAGTACGGCAGCCAGTGCGAGGGCACCTCGTGCGGGAACCCCTCGCCCATCTCCAGCATGCCGCCGAAGTCGGCGCCGTCGATGCCCCACTGCGTGTACTCCTCCAGGGGGTGCACCGTCCAGCCGAAGACCGCCGTGTAGAAGTCGGTGACCTCCGCGGGCGCGCGGGTCAGCAGTTCGACCCAGCCGAGCGATCCGGGAGCGTTGAACACCCCCGCGCCGGTGAAGGCGCGCGGCTGCCACATCTGGAAGACGGCGCCGCCCGGATCGCGGGCGACCGTGAGCCGGCCCGCGTCGAAGATGTCCCTCGGCATCAGGATCACCGTGCCGCCGGCCTCCCGCACCGCCTCGGCCGCCTTGTCCGCGTCGGTGACCGAGAACGCCACGTTCCAGGCGACGGGTTGCGTGTCCTGGTAGCGGGGCGACATCGCCGCCACCGGCGCGTCGCCCAGTCGGGCGACCGTGTACCCGCTCGCCTCCTGACGTGGATCGGTCCGGGTCCGCCAGCCGAACAGGTCGGCGTAGAACCGCCCCGCCGCCTCCAGGTCGCTGGTCCCCAGCTCCGTCCAGCAGGGTCCGTCGGTCACCGGCTTGTCGAGCTTCATGAGCCGCCTCTCGTGTCGCGGGTCCCCCCTGGCAGGCTATGTCCGAGGCCGGTCGGCGGCATCAGATCCCGGGGCGGTACCGCAGGGGGTGGTCGGCCGGGATCTGCACGAGCACGATCCGGGTGCCGTCCGGGTCCTCGATCCACATCTCGATCAGGCCCCACGGCTCCCGCACGGGCGGCCGGACGATCCGGACCCCGGCGTCGGCCAGTTCCCCGTGGGCGGCCGCCACGTCCTCGACCTGGAGCCAGAGCCTGAGCGCGGGGGAGGCGGGAGCGTCGCCCCGGCCCGACACCTCAAGGAATCCACCGCCGAGGAAGTACACGACGCCGCGATCCGGGCCGGTGCCGAACTCCCGGTGGACCGGGAGGCCGAGCATCTCGCCGTAGAAGGCCCGGGAGCGCTCCGGGTCGACGGGGCGCAGGAGTACCCGGCTGCTCAGTACATGGACCATGCGTCCGGAGCCTACCGGCGGGGCTACCCTCGTCGGTGTCCGCGCCGCGCCACCACCAGCCGGAGGAAGCCGTCCATGGAGAGCGCCACCACCGCCCCGACCTTCCGTGACGCGACCGGGTCCGACGTCGACGCCCTGGTCGCGCTGATCGAGTCCGCCTACCGGGGTGACGCCAGCCGGGCCGGCTGGACCACCGAGGCGGACATCCTCAAGGGGCGCCGCACCGACCGCGACAGGATCCGCGCGATCGTCCAGGAACCCGGCAGCCGGATGCTCCTCGCCGAGCGCGGCGGGGAGACGGTCGCCTGCTGCCAGCTCGAACATCGCGGTGAGCACGCCTACTTCGGCATGTTCGCGGTCAGCCCCGCGCTCCAGGGGGCGGGCCTGGGCAAGGTGGTCCTCGCCGAGGCGGAGCGCTCGGCGCGCACGGTCTGGGGGGTTTCCCAGATGCGGATGACCGTGATCTCGGTCCGCGACGAACTCATCGCCTGGTACGAGCGGCGCGGCTACCGCCGTACGGGTCAGATGTCGCCGTTCCCGTACGGCGATGAGCGCGTCGGCATCCCGCAGCGCGACGACCTGCAGTTCGAACTGCTGGTCAAGCCGCTGACCTGACCTGGCCCGGGCGGGGCCGGAGCACGGATCGGCGGCGCGGGTCAGGCGGTGAAGCGGCCGGTCCGCTTGATCTCCGGGTAGTCCGTGGTCGCCCCGTCCAGTTCGAGGGCGCGCACCAGGCGCAGCTGGTCCAGGGTGTTGACGACCCAGCCGTAGATCCTCAGGTCGGCCTTGCGCGCCCGCTCGACGACCTCCAGGGTCAGCCGGCGGATGTTCAGGCAGAGCGCCGCGGCACCGGACTCGACGGCGCGGTCCACGACGTCGGTCCCGTAGCGGCTGGCGACCAGCGCGGTGCGCACACCGGGCACGAGGCGGGCGATCTCGGTGATCGCCTCGTCGTGGAACGACAGCACCTCGACGCGCCCGACCAGGTCACGGCGGCGCATGACCTCGGCCAGCGCCTGCGCCGCGGCGACGTCCTTGATCTCCGCCTGGAGCGGTGCCCCCACCGTGTCGAGGACCTCCTCGAAGACGGGAACGCGCTCACCGCGCCCCGCGTCGAGCGCGCGCAGTTCGGCGAGGGTCCGTTCGGCGATCGGCCCCGTGCCGTCGGTCGTGCGGTCCACGTCGGCGTCGTGCATGACGACGAGGGCGCCGTCCTTGCTCAGATGGAGATCGAGTTCGATCACGTCGAGGCCCGCGCGCTCGGCGGCGACGAACGACCGGAGCGTGTTCTCGGGCTCGACGCCCATGACTCCGCGGTGACCGATGGTGAGGAAGTTCAAGGTTCAACTCGCTTCCGTCGACGGCGGGCTCGGCTGCCGCGCGGCGCTGCCGTACCGGCGCGGCTGGGCGCAGCCTAGTGGTCCTGCTCCCCGCTGAACCCGCCCCTGCGCGAGGCAATGGGGGCGCGGCGCGGGGGAAATCCGACGGCGCCACCGGTTGCGCCTCACCCTTCCGTGGGCGCGTCAAACATGTGTTGACTCGGGCGGTGGCCCGGGCGGGCTCCCGCGCCGGCGCCGGGGCGTCCGTGCGTGGCTGGACTTCGCCGTCGGGTTCGCGGCCTCCCGGTACCGCGGCGCCGGCGGGCTCCGCCCCGGCCGCCTCGCGGAGGCGGGGATTCCGGTGAGCCGGATCACTTCGCGTCCCGCATGCCCCGCCTCCGGGGCGGGTAGTGACTCTCGTTGTCCCGGTGGCGTACGGCAGGAAAAAGAGCGGCGACGCCGGGGGAGCGCAGGATAATTTCCCGATCGTCCTCTTGCCGGAAGAAACGGTTAACCCATACGGTGTCCTTACGCGAGGTTCTCCCGTGGAGGTTGGGTCATGACGGAAATTCTTGTGCAGGTGGGTGCGGAGGGACAGGTTCCTCCGGAGGGCAGGGTGGTGGATCACCCGGCTTGGCCCGCGCTCAAGGGTGCCGTGGAACAGATCCGGCCATGGCAGTCGGCGGACGGATCCATCGACTTCGACGCCGAGGGCGCGCCCGAGCGCGCGGCGGCCGAGGACGCCGTGCGCCGTGTGGCGGACGCCGTCACCGAGCTCTCGCCGCTCGTCGCGCACGACGCCGCGTACCACGAGGCGCTCGTGAAGGACCTGCGCCGCTGGGCCGACGAGGGCTTCGGCGTCCCGGACTTCCTGGACTCGCTGCTCGCCTTCCACCCCGCGGCCGACCGCCGGGACGGGCTCCAGCACCTGGTCGTCTTCCCGATGTACACGCAGAACGGCAACCCGGACCGCAACCTGGAAGCCGTCGTGCTGCGGATGGTCTGGCCCGAGTGGCTCGCCGAACTCGAGGCCACCCGCTACGACAACCCGCTCTTCTGCGGCATCACCTTCGAGGACTTCACCCCGGGCTACGACACCAACTCGGCGGTCCTCTTCCCGGAGACCATCGCCGTGCGCGAGGCGCCCGCGCGCTTCACCTGGGGCGGCATCTTCTGCGACCGCGAGGCCGCCCGCTTCCGCCGGGTCACCGACGCCGCCGTGGACACCCTGGGCCTGGAGCTGCCCGAGGACATCGCCGCGATGGTGCACGACCAGCAGCGCTGCGAGCAGGCCTTCGTGCTCTGGGACATGGTCCACGACCGCACCCACAGCCACGGCGACCTGCCGTTCGACCCGTTCATGATCAAGCAGCGCCAGCCGTTCTGGATGTACGGCCTGGAGGAGCTGCGCTGCGACCTCACCGCCTTCAAGGAGGCCGTGCGGCTGGAGGCCGACGGCTTCGCGCAGGGCCGCGACGTCCAGTACGCGGTGCTCTTCGACCGCATGTTCCGCTTCCCGCTCACCGGTGACCGCAACCGCAACTACGACGGGCTCGGCGGCCAGCTGCTCTTCGCCTACCTGCACAAGCACGACGTCGTGCGCTGGACGGACAACAAGCTCCACATCGACTGGCAGCGTGCCCCGCAGATCACCAACCAGCTCTGCGGCGAGATCGAGACGCTGTACCGCGAGGGCATCGACCGCCCCAAGCTGGTCCACTGGTTCAAGGCGTACGAGCTGGTCTCCACCTACCTCGCCCCGCACCCGGGCTCCCGCTGGGCCAAGGGCCCGGACGCGCTCGACCTGTCGCTGCCGCCGCGTAAGCTCGTCGACGACGTGCTTCCGGACGAGTTTCCGCTGAGCATGTTCTATGAGGCGCTCCAGAAGAAGCTGAAGAACGTGATCGCCTCGACCAAGGGCATCACGGCACAGAGCGCCGAGCAGGCCGCGTGAGCGACCGCACCGACGCGGCCGAGCAGGAGGCGAACATGGGGAACGGGGAGAACATGGCGAACGGCAACGGACCGCTGAGCGGCGCGGTCATCGCGGTGGCAGGCGCGGGTGGCGCCGCCGGCCGGGCGGTGCTGATGCGGCTGGCCGAGGCGGGCGCGACCGTCGTCGGCTCGGACAACAGCCCGGAGCGGCTGGCCGAGGCCGTCGACGCGGCCCGCTACGCGCACGGCGGCGCCAGCGTCGTGGGCGAGAAGGTCGACCTGCTCGACCTCAAGTCCGTCCGCGACTGGGCGGACCACATCGAGAAGGACTTCGGCCGGGTCGACGGCCTGGTGCACCTGGTGGGTGGCTGGCGCGGCGGAAGCGCCTTCGCGGACACCAGCCTCGCCGACTGGGACATGCTGGAGAAGCCGCTGGTCCGCACGGTGCAGCACACCTCGCTGGCCTTCTTCGACGCCCTCCAGCGCAGCGACCGCGGCCGGTACGTCCTCATCAGCGCCGCCGGCGCGTCCAAGCCGACCGCCGGCAACGCGGCGTACTCCGCCGCCAAGGCCGCGGCCGAGGCGTGGACCCTCGCCATGGCCGACGCCTTCCGCAAGGCCGGGGGCGAGGAGGGTCCCTCCTCCGCCGCCACCGTGCTGGTCGTGAAGGCGCTGGTGCACGACGCGATGCGGGCCGAGCGCCCGAACGCCAAGTTCGCCGGTTTCACCGACGTCAAGGACCTGGCCGAGTCCATCGCCGGGGTCTGGGACACATCCGCCGCCGAAGTGAACGGAAACCGTCTGTGGCTGACCGAGCAGCCGTGAACCCTCCCAGGACCGACGCGTCCCGCCACCACGACCCCGAGGTCCGCGGCTTCGCGAGCGACAACTACGCCGGGGCCCACCCGGAGGTGCTCGCCGCCCTGGCCGTGGCCAACGGCGGGCACCAGGTCGCCTACGGCGAGGACGACTACACGGCGAACCTCCAGCGGATCATCCGCAGCCACTTCGGGGCCACGGCCGAGGCCTTCCCGGTCTTCAACGGCACCGGCGCCAACGTCGTCGCGCTCCAGGCGGTCACCGACCGCTGGGGCGCGGTGATCTGCGCCGAGAGCGCGCACATCAACGTGGACGAGGGCGGCGCCCCCGAGCGCATGGGCGGTCTGAAGCTGCTCACGGTGCCCACGCCGGACGGCAAGCTCACGCCCGACCTGATCGACCGGCAGGCGTACGGCTGGGACGACGAGCACCGCGCGATGCCGCAGGTGGTCTCGATCACCCAGAGCACCGAGCTGGGCACCCTCTACACGCCCGACGAGATCCGCGCGATCTGCGAGCACGCCCACGCGCACGGTATGAAGGTGCACCTGGACGGCTCCCGCATATCCAACGCGGCGGCCTCGCTGAACGTGCCGATGCGGACGTTCACCAACGCCGTCGGGGTCGACATCCTCTCCCTGGGCGGCACGAAGAACGGCGCGCTGTTCGGCGAGGCGGTCGTCGTGCTCAACCAGGACGCGGTCAGCCACATGAAGCATCTGCGCAAGCTGTCGATGCAGCTCGCCTCCAAGATGCGCTTCGTGTCGGTCCAGCTGGAAGCCCTGCTGGCCAGGGACCTGTGGCTGCGCAACGCCCGCCACGCCAACGAGATGGCCCAGCGGCTGGCGGAGGGCGTCCGCGCGGTCCACGGCGTCGAGATCCTCTACCCGGTGCAGGCCAACGCCGTCTTCGCGCGCCTCCCGCACGAGGTGAGCGAGCGCCTCCAGAAGCGTTTCCGCTTCTACTTCTGGGACGAGGCGGCGGGCGACGTCCGCTGGATGTGCTCCTTCGACACCACCGAGGACGACGTGGACGAGTTCGTGTCCGCCCTCAAGGAGGAGATGGCCCGCTAGGCCCTCGGCCTTCGGGCTCGCCAGGGCCTGTGCGGGCAGGACCGCCGAGTGCGCGCGGAGGTGCGGTCGCACGTGAGGGAACCACCTCACGGGCGACCGCTTTTCCGCGTTCCGGGCCCGCGGCCGATCCGGCGGCCCTGGCCCGCACCCTCGCCGGAAGTCCACTGGAGAGGACTTCATGGTCCTGTACAGTGAACCTCGACGCTTCCCACCGCACTCCGAGGCAGGCCATGACGTTCACCCTGACCGTGTCCGACGAGGTCCGCGCCCTCGCGCCCGGCTTCACCCATGTCGCGATCGAGGCGCACGGCCTGGTCAACGGCCCCAGTACCGACGCCACCGCCGCCCTGCTCGACGACGCCACCCGCCGGCTCGCCGCCCGCCTGGACGGCCGCGCGCCGCACGAGGACCCGCACATGGCGGCCTGGCGCGCGGCGTACACGGACTTCGGCGCCAAGCCCTCCCGTACCCGCAACTCCGCCGAGGCGCTGGCCAGGCGTGCCCTGTCGGACGCCGGCCTGCCCCGCATCAACGCCCTCGTGGACCTCTACAACGCGATCAGCGTCGCCCATCTCGTCCCGGTCGGCGGTGAGGACCTCGACCTGATCCAGGGCGCCATGAGGCTCGTACGGGCCGCGGGCGGCGAGGAGTTCGTGACCGCGGCCCAGGGGGCGGAGACCGTCGAGCGCCCGGACGCCGGGGAGGTGGTGTGGCGGGACGACGCCGGCGTCACCTGCCGTCGCTGGAACTGGCGCCAGGGGCCGCGCACCCGGCTCACGGAGGAGTCGGTCTCGGCGCTGTTCCTGCTGGAGAGCCTGCCGCCGATGCCGGTGACCGAGGTCGAGCGGGCCGGGGCCGAACTCGCCGAGCTGCTGGAGAAGTTCAGCCCCGGGGCGCGGGTCACCGTCCACGCCCCGGCCTGACCCCGTGAGGGATCCTGTGAGGGATCCCGGTCAGCGCGCCTTGGCCGCGCTCAGCTGCTCCTGGGTGGGGGCGGTGCCACCGAGGTGCGCCGGCATCCACCAGGTGTCGTCCTGGCCCTTCGGGCGCACGGGGTAGGCGCGCTGCGCCGCCTCCAGCAGCTCCTGCACCCGCTCGCGCAGCTGGCGGGTGAGCGCGCCCGCGTAGGTGTCGCGCGGGGCCTCGACGGGCTCGCCGACCCGCATGGTGATCGGGGTGTGGCTGCGCTTGAAGTTGCGCGGGTGCCCCTTGGTCCACAGGCGCTGGGTTCCCCACAGGGCCATCGGGATCAGCGGCACACCGGCCTCCTGGGCCAGGCGCACGGCACCCGACTTGAAGCCCTTGAGGGTGAAGGACTGCGAGATGGTCGCCTCGGGGAAGACGCCCACGATCTCGCCCGACCTCAGCGAGTCCAGCGCGTGCGCGTACGCCGCCTCGCCCTGCTCGCGATCCACCGGGATGTGCTTCATGGCACGCATCAGCGGCCCGGAGACCTTGTGCCGGAAGACGGAGTCCTTCGCCATGAACCGCACCAGGCGCTTCTGCGGCAGCGCGGCGAAGCCGTTGAAGATGAAGTCCAGATAGCTGATGTGATTGCTGACGAGCACCGCGCCACCCGAGCGAGGGATGTTCTCCGAGCCCTTGCAGTCGATCTTCAGGTCCCATGCTTTGAACATCGTGAGCGCGAGACCGACGACGGGACGGTAGACAAGCTCAGCCATGGGCGGGATGGACCCTTCTCTCTGCCTGGGAAGGGCTTCCCGGCGGAAGTTACGCTGCCGTAGGTTTACGGCCTGTCGCAGATCGTGCCCGAAGAACGCACGGGGGGCCAGTCCTGGTGCCGGTAAGTGGCGAGATCCTCGTCACGTCACCCGAGTGCGCCCGGGAATCACGAGGGTCCGCCGAACGCTGGGGAAGGGGACGGCCGGTGGCGGGCGGGAGAGCGAGCAGGGAGTACGGGAGAGTGGACGTGGACGGACAGGGCGACGGACGGCGGCTCGGCGCGGCCGAGTTGGGTCAGGGGCTCGGTGAGCGGGCGACGCTGGTCCAGTTCTCCAGCGCCTTCTGCGCCCCCTGCCGGGCCACACGGCGGACCCTCGCCGAGGTCGCGGCCATGGTGCCGGGCGTCGCCCATGTGGAGATCGACGCCGAACAGCGGCTCGAACTCGTCCGCGCGCTGGACGTCGTCAAGACGCCGACCGTGCTCGTCCTGGACGCGGCCGGCAGAGTCGTACGACGGGCGGTGGGCCAGCCGCGCACGGCGGACGTCATCGCGGCGCTCGGTACGGCGCTGTGACCCGGTTGATGACGTATCTCCAGGTTCCGGCCCCCACTTGACTGAGGCCGCCCCCTCTCGTCAACCTGACCGTATGCCCCCGGAACCCCTTCTCGTCGAGCGCGACCACGTGGACCCGGCCCGCACCGCCGGTGCCGGCTGTCCGGCCTGTTGAACGGCCACGGACCCGCCCGGCCGCCCGGCGCCGCCGGTGCGGCGGGACCCGCACACCACCCCTCGCACGCGCGGAAGGACACCTCCATGACGGCCCCGTCCGGCCTCGGCGCCCCTCCGCTCGCCCCGTCCGGTCTGCTGCGCTCCGTCTTCCGGCGGCACGCCGCGGGAGTGGCGGTGATCACCGCCCCGGGCGGCGGCGGCCCGGTCGGCTTCACCGCGACCTCCCTCACCTCCGTCTCGGCCGAGCCCGCGCTCGTCTCGTTCGGGATCGGTACCGGCGCCTCCAGCTGGCCCGCCGTATCCGAGGCCGGACACGTCGGTGTGCACATACTCGGTGAGCACCAGGAGGCGCTGGCCGCGGTCTTCGCCACCAGCGGCGCGGACCGTTTCGCCGCGCCCACGGCCTGGCGCGACGGCCCCGAGGGGGTGCCCGTCCTGGACGGCGTGCTCGCCTGGTTGGTGTGCCGCGTGGTGGCGCGGGTGCCCGCCGGGGACCACCGCATCGTGATCGCCGAGGTCGCCCACGGAGACCTCGGCGGGGACCCCGCCGGGGACGGGCGCCCGCTGCTCTACCACCAGGGGCGCTTCAACGCGCTGCGCGACTGACCCCGTTGGCCCTCGGGCTCCGCGCGGCGGGGCGGACGAGCCGCGTGCGCGATTACGCAGCGTTGTCAAGGTCACAGTTCAAAGCGCTTGCTTAGCGGGCAGGTAGTGGGTGTACTGACGAGTAATATTTCGTTCGGAGCGCGGGGTCGCCCCGGACGGGATCGGCCGCTTCAGGCGCCTATGCTGCCTGGAAGAAGGCAGCCAAGAAATGACGATTGCAGTAGGAGAGCCGGCGTGAGCTTGAGGATCGTTGTCACTGTGAAGTACGTGCCCGACGCCACTGGCGACCGGCACTTCGCCGATGACCTGACCGTCGACCGGGACGACGTGGACGGTCTGCTCTCCGAGCTCGACGAGTACGCGGTCGAGCAGGCGCTGCAGATCGCCGAGAACGCCGACGACGCCGAGGTCACCGTCCTGACCGTGGGCCCGGAGGACGCCAAGGACGCGCTGCGCAAGGCTCTGTCCATGGGTGCCGACAAGGCGATCCACGTCGAGGACGACGAGCTGCACGGCACGGACATCATCGGCACCTCCCTGGTGCTCGCCAAGGCCGTCGAGAAGGCCGGCTACGACCTGGTGATCTCCGGCATGGCGTCCACCGACGGCACCGCCGGCGTGGTCCCCGCCCTGCTGGCCGAGCGCCTGGGCGTCCCGCAGGTCACCCTGCTGTCCGAGGTCTCGGTCGAGGGTGGCTCCGTCAAGGGCCGCCGCGACGGCGACACCGCCTCCGAGCAGCTCGAGGCGCAGCTTCCGGCCGTGGTCTCCGTGACCGACCAGTCGGGCGAGGCGCGTTACCCGTCCTTCAAGGGCATCATGGCGGCCAAGAAGAAGCCGGTGGAGTCCTGGGACCTGTCCGACCTGGACATCGACGCCGACGAGGTCGGCCTCGACGGTTCCTGGACCAAGGTCGAGTCCGCCGCCGAGCGTCCGGCGCGCACTGCGGGCACCATCGTCAAGGACGAGGGCGAGGGCGGCAAGCAGCTCGCTGAGTTCCTCGCGAGCCAGAAGTTCATCTAAGGCTCCTCAGCCTGACCGCCCCTCAGACTTCGCAATCCGCAAGGAGATCCTTTCCCATGGCTGAAGTTCTCGTCTACGTCGACCACGTGGACGGTGCCGTCCGCAAGCCCACCCTGGAGCTGCTGACCCTGGCCCGCCGCATCGGCGAGCCCGTCGCCCTCGCCCTCGGTGCCGGCGCGGAGAACACCGCCGCCGCCCTCGCCGAGCACGGTGCCGTCAAGGTCCTCACGCACGACGCGTCGGAGTACGCCGACTACCTGGTCGTCCCGAAGGTGGACGCGCTGCAGGCCGCCTACGAGCAGGTGTCCCCGGCCGCCGTCCTGGTGCCGTCCTCCGCCGAGGGCAAGGAGATCGCGGCCCGCCTCGCGGTCCGCATCGGTTCCGGCATCATCACCGACGCCATCGACCTGGAGTCCGGCGCCGAGGGCCCGGTGGCCACCCAGTCGGCGTTCGCCGCCTCCTTCACCACCAAGTCCCGCGTCTCCAAGGGCACCCCGGTCATCACCGTCAAGCCCAACTCGGCAGCGGTGGAGGCCGCCCCGGCCGCGGGCGCGGTCGAGGCGCTGTCGGTGTCCTTCTCGGACAAGTCGACCGGCACGAAGGTCACCGCCCGTACGCCGCGTGAGTCCACGGGCCGCCCCGAGCTGACCGAGGCCGCGATCGTGGTCTCCGGCGGTCGCGGTGTCAACGGCGCGGACAACTTCGCGGTCATCGAGGCGCTCGCCGACTCGCTCGGTGCGGCCGTCGGCGCCTCGCGCGCCGCCGTCGACGCCGGCTGGTACCCGCACACCAACCAGGTCGGCCAGACCGGCAAGAGCGTGTCCCCGCAGCTGTACATCGCCTCCGGCATCTCGGGCGCGATCCAGCACCGCGCCGGCATGCAGACCTCGAAGACGATCGTGGCGATCAACAAGGACGCCGAGGCGCCGATCTTCGACCTGGTCGACTACGGCGTGGTGGGCGACCTCTTCGACGTCGTCCCCCAGCTGACCGACGAGGTCAAGACCCGCAAGGGCTGACCTCCGGCACCACAGCGAAGCCCCTGCCACCGCCGTCGGCGCGGTCGCGGGGGCTTCGCCGTCCTCGCGGGCCTGCCGTCCCGGGAGCGAAGGCCTGCGCGGCGCGCGAGAGTGTTGACCATCGGCGAGATCCACGGATAGCGTCGTTCAACAGATTGTTGATTCGCGGCGCGGGCTACGGGAGGGCAGGCAATGACGGAAGGCCGGCGGGAGAGGGTGGCGACCAGCCTCACGGACGCCGTCACCGGGGAGATCGACACCCGCCTCGCTCCGGTGGACCGCGAGCTGCGACGCCTCTACCCGGGCGACCCCGGCACCCGGCAGCCCGTCCACACCGTCTACGTCCCGGGCGACCTCCTCACCCCCGACACCGTCCGGTCCTGGGGCGACCAGGCCTTGGCCGCCCTGGACCGGCACGCCCCGGACGCCGCCTCCCTGGCCGCCGTCCTCGGCCTGGCCGACGAGCTCGCCGAACCCGTCCACGACCGGGTACGGGCCAAGCTCGAACGGGAACCGGTCGAGGACCTGCGCGTCGACTTCGAGGACGGCTACGGACCGCGCCCGGACGCGGAGGAGGACGAGGCGGCCGCCCGGGCGGCCCGGCTGGTCGCGCAGGCGTACGAGGACGGCACGGCCGCCCCCTGCACGGGCATCCGCATGAAGTGCATGGAGGCCTCGGTACGCCACCGGGGCATCCGCACGCTCGACATCTTCCTCACGGGTCTGATGGAGGCCGGCGGCCTGCCCGACGGACTCGTCCTGACCCTGCCCAAGGTCACCTACGCCGAACAGGTCGCGGCCATGGCGCGGTTGCTGGAGGGCTTCGAGGAGGCGCACGGGCTGGCGCCGGGGCGGATCGGCTTCGAGATCCAGATCGAGACCAGCCAGGCCATCCTCGCCGCGGACGGCACCGCGACGGTCGCCCGCATGATCCAGGCGGCCCGGGGCCGGGCGAGGGGACTGCACTACGGCACCTTCGACTACAGCGCCTGCCTCGGCGTCTCCGCCGCCCATCAGGCCGCCGACCACCCGGCCGCCGACCACGCCAAGGCGGTCATGCAGGTCGCGGCGGCGGGCACCGGGGTGCGCGTCAGCGACGGCTCGACCAACGTCCTGCCCGTCGGGCCCACGCACAAGGTCCACGACGCCTGGCGGCTCCACTACGGGCTGACCCGGAGGGCGTTGGCCCGCGCCTACTACCAGGGCTGGGACATGCACCCCGGCCACCTGCCGACCCGCTACGCCGCCGTCTTCGCCTTCTACCGCGAGGGCTTCGAACAGGCGGCGGCCCGCCTGATCCGCTACGCCCACCGCACCGGCGGCGACGTGATGGACGAGCCCGCGACCGCGAAGGCGCTGAGCGGCTTCCTGCTGCGCGGGCTGGACTGCGGCGCACTGGACATCGCCGAGGTGGCGAGGGCCACCGGTCTGACACGGGCGGACCTGGAGAGCTTCGCGACACCCGGGCGATCCGACCCGACGGCCTCGGGGGGTCGCTGAGGGCGGCGGTGCCTGCCGATGTCGGACACGGTGCCGACGGCGTGCCCCGAAGGGGCGCGGGGAACCGCGCGGCCGGCCATGACGGCGCCGCGGACGACCGACGGGCACGGCGGACCGCGATGCCGGGTCGCGCCCGCGGGCGGCGGAGGGACTGCCGTGGGGAGCGCCGTTCGCCGGGCTGACCCGGGCCTGCCCTCGCGAAGCCGTGGGCGGCCGCCCGGACGCGGCGCCTCCTCAGTCCGCCGGCGGCAGTTCCCCCGAGCCCCGGGTGATCAGCCTGGTGGGCAGTTCGATGCGCTCGGGGGCCGGCAGGGTGCCGTCCAGCCGGCGGAAGAGCCGCTCCGCAGCCGTGCGGCCGAGCGCGGCGGCGTCCTGGGCGACCACCGTGACGCCGGGGTCGAGCAGGTCCGCCAGCTCGAAGTCGTCGAAACCGACCAGGGCGACCGGGCGGCCGTGCTCGGCCAGGACACGGACCACGGTCACCGTCACCCGGTTGTTGCCCGCGAAGATCGCGGTGACGGGCGCGGGACCCGACAACATCGCCTCCGTGGCGCGGCGTACCCGCTCCGGGTCCGTGACGCCGAGGGAGATCCAGGACTCCTCGACCGGTATGCCCGCGTCCTCCATCGCGGCCCGGTACCCGCGCAGCCGTTCGGCCGCGGTGTGGATGCGGGGCATGTCGCCGATGAACCCGATCCTGCGGTGGCCGTGCGCGATGAGGTGGGCCACTCCGTCGCGGGCGCCGCCGAAGCTGTCGGACAGAACGACGTCGGCGTCGATGCGCCCGGCCGGGCGGTCGACGAACACGGTGGCGACGCCCGCCCTGATCTCGGGTTCCAGATAGCGGTGGTCGTCACCGGCAGGGATGACCACCAGCCCGTCGACCCGCCGTGCGCACAGCGCCAGCGCCAACTCCTGTTCGCGCTCCGGGTCCTCCGCGCTCGATCCGTTGATCAGCAGGGCGCCGTGCGCCCGCGCGACCTCCTCCACCGCGCGGCTGAGCGGACCGTAGAAGGGGTCGGCGAGGTCCTCCAGCACCAGGCCGATGCTCGCCGTGCGGCCCTTGCGCAGCACCCGGGCGCTGTCGTTGCGGCGGAAGCCCAGCGCCTCGATGGCGTCCTGGACGCGGCGCTCGGTGTCCGGGGTGACACCGGGCTCGCCGTTGACGACACGGGAGACCGTCTTCAGGCCCACCCCGGCCCGCGCCGCGACGTCCTTCATGGTCGGACGATTGCCGTAGCGGTTCTCGGGTCGGCGAGCGGTCTCGGGCACGATGCGCTGTCCTGTCCTGTCGTCCACGGGGGTGCGTCGGTCCATGGGGGTGGATTCGGTCCATGGGGGTGTATGAGGATGTGGCGTCGAGCATAGAGCCTGGACAACGTTGTCAGATGCGAGAGAGACTGTTCATCGCAATCTCCGGCCCGCCTCCGCCCGCCATAGCCGCCCCCTGCCCGGCGCGGCCGGGAAGAGGCGAGGATCGTGGCGGCGGGCCGCGGTTCCCCGGGCTGCCGCGACCGGAGTGCCGGTAGGGCTCGAGCACTGGAAGCACTGGGAGATCTGACACTGATGCACACCGACCTCGTGGCCGCGCTCGACATCGGCGGCACCAAGATCGCCGGAGCGCTGGTGGACGGCCGCGGCCGGATCCTCGTGCGCGCGCAGCGTGCCACGCCCGCGCGGGAGGACGGCGACACCGTGATGGGGGCCGTGCGGGCGGTCGTGCGGGAACTCCAGGACACCCCGCTGTGGGGTGGGGTGAGCGCCGTCGGCATCGGCAGCGCGGGTCCGGTGGACGCCTCCGCGGGCACGGTGAGCCCGGTGAACGTGCCCGGCTGGCGCGGCTATCCGCTGGTCGAGCGGGTCCGGGACGAGACCTGCGGGCTGCCCGTCGAGCTGATCGGGGACGGGGTGGCCATCACGGCCGCCGAGCACTGGCAGGGCGCGGCCCGCGGTCACGACAACGCGCTGTGCATGGTGGTGTCCACGGGGGTGGGCGGCGGGCTGGTCCTCGACGGCCGCCTGCACCCCGGCCCCACCGGCAACGCGGGGCACATCGGGCACATCAGCGTCGATCTCGACGGCGCCCCCTGCCCGTGCGGCTCCCGCGGCTGCGTGGAGCGGATCGCGAGCGGCCCGAACATCGCGCGCCGCGCCCTGGAAGGCGGCTGGCGACCCGGGCCCGACGGGGACACCTCGGCCGCCGCCGTGGCCGCCGCCGCCCGGGCCGGGGACCCGGTGGCGACGGCGTCCTTCGAGCGGGCCGCGCAGGCGCTGGCCGCGGGCATCGCGGCGACCGCGACACTCGTGGAGATCGACATCGCGGTCATCGGCGGGGGAGTGGGCAAGGCCGGGGACGTCCTGTTCGCCCCCTTGCGCAAGGCCCTGGCCTCCTATGCCACGTTGTCCTTCGTGCGGCGCCTGACCGTGGCCCCCGCCCTGATGGGCACGGACGCGGGTCTCGTGGGCGCCGCCGCCGCGGCCCTGCGCCGGGGCGAGCGCGCGCAGGCCGTGGGCGCGGCCACCTGACCCGCTCCCTCCTCGAAGCCCGCGACCGGTGCACCCGCGACCGGTGCACCCGCGACCGGTGCACCCGTGGGCGGGTGCGTGCGTGACCCTCGCGCCGCTCGGCAGTTGAGCAGGGTATGAAGAAGCGCAGCATGCTCGCCATCGCCTCCCTCGCCACCGGATTCGTCGTGGCGGCTCTCACGCCGTCGCACGCCGCGGACCACGAGGACCACTCCGACCTGAAGGCCAAGGACACGCTCAGCGCCGTCGACCACACCCTCGACGAGGGCGGGGCCGCGGGCGAGGGGGCCCTCGGGCAGCACGGCTGACGGGCACGTCGCGGCGCCGGTGCCCCCTCCTCGGGAGGGGGCACCGGCGCCGTGCTGCGGCGCGGACACGCCCTCATCAGTGCCGGGTTTCCGTGGCAGGGTGTAGCGGGCAAGCCACAGGGGGCCAACACACGAGGGGGAGTCCGTGACCGTCGTCTGGATCAACGGCGCGTTCGGTGCGGGGAAGTCCACCGCCGCACGGGAACTGATCGAACTGATCCCGAACAGCACGCTCTTCGACCCCGAGGTGATCGGCGCGGCACTCCCGCGCCTGCTGCCGCCGGGGCGCCTCGACGAGGCCGGTGACCTCCAGGAGCTGCCGATCTGGCGGCGGCTCGTGATCGACACGGCCGCCGCGATGCTCGCCGAACTCGGCGGGGTGCTCGTGGTGCCGATGACGCTGCTGCGCCAGGAGCACCGCGATGAGATCTTCGGAGGACTCGCCGCTCGTCGCATCACGGTCCGCCATCTCCTCCTCGCCCCGGCTGAAACGATCCTGCGCGAGCGCGCGGCCGCGGTCGAGTCACCGTCCGATCCGCCCGGCGGTGAAGCCCGGGTCCGCCCGCGCCCCGGCGACCGTGTCGAGCCCTATCGCGCCGCGCTCGACTCCTGGCTCACCGCCGACGCGCACCTCATCGACACCAGTTCCCTCAGCCCCCACGAGACCGCCGTGCGGATCGCGGAGGCCGTCCGCACCGACACCGCCGTGTGCGACATCGTCCAGACCCCGGAGCCGGTCGCCGAGACCCTCGCCGCCGGGGTGCTGCTCTTCGACGCGCGGGGGCGGGTGCTGCTCGTGGATCCGACCTACAAGGCCGGCTGGGAGTTCCCCGGCGGCGTGGTGGAACCCGGGGAGGCGCCGGCCGGCGCCGGGGTGCGGGAGGTCGCCGAGGAGACCGGGATCGTGCTGGAGAGCACTCCCCGGCTGCTGGTCGCGGACTGGGAGCCACCCGCCCCGCCCCGCTACGGCGGCATGCGCCTCCTCTTCGACGGCGGCCTCCTCGACCATGCCGCGATCGGCCGGCTCACCCTGCCCGGACCCGAGCTGCGTGCCTGGCGGTTCGTCACGGAGGCGGAGGCGGCCCAACTGCTGCCGCCCGTGCGCTACGAGCGCCTGCGCTGGGCGCTGCGGGCGCGTGCACGGGACGCGGTGATCTACCTGGAGGCGGGCCTGCCGGTCGGCTGAAACCCCCAGAAGTCCAAAAATGATCTGAAGTCCCAGATTTTCAAGCAGAGTTGATGATCAATCAGGTGGTGTCGCCTGACCAGGTGATTTTGCACGGCGCGGGTGGTTCCGTGAGAAGAGCGAGTCTGAACCGAAGCCATCCCGGTATGGCTCGGTCAAGGGGCGAACGGGCTTGATCCCTCTACCTTTGCCGCAGCTCATCTCTCTGGCGGCTCGGGGCCGCCCAGATCACGCCGGACTCACGCCGGCCGAAGGAGGGACATGCGCGCCACATCCTCGGCTCTCACCCGGAGCCTGACACTCGCCGCCGGACTGACTCTGGTCCTGGCCGCCTGCAGCAGCGGCGGCGGCGGTGGAAGCGGGTCCGGCGGGAAGAACGGCTCGGCCGGGCTCACGTCGTGCAGCACCCAGGGCAAGGCCAACACCTGCAACGCGGCCGACACCAAGTCCGGCGGCACGTTCACCTACACGCTGGAGAAGAACATCCAGCAGTGGAACACCCAGGACACCAACGGCAACACCTTCGAGAACGGTGAGGCCCTCGGCGTCGTCCTTCCCTCGGTGTTCGTCCCGCAGCCCGACTTCTCGGTCAAGCTCAACACGGACCTGATGGTGTCGGCGACGCAGACCAGCACCAGTCCGCAGACGATCGTCTACAAGATCAACCCGAAGGCGTCGTGGAACGACGGCACGCCGATCACCGCCGACGACATGATCTACTACTGGCGCACCAACAACGGCAAGGACTGCCCGCCGCCGCCCGCCAGCGACTCGTCGCAGACCAAGGGCTGCCTGCCGGCGAGCACCGCCGGCTATGACCGCATCAAGTCGATCACCGGCTCCGACGGCGGAAAGACCGTCACCATGGTGATGAGCAAGCCCTATTCGGACTGGAAGGGCTTGTTCGGCTCCGGCTACCCGATGTACCCGGCCCACGTCGCCGAGAAGATCTCCGGTGCGACGGCCGACGACGCGGCCCACATGACGGCCGCTCAGATGACGCAGGGCTGGCAGTACTTCCAGAAGAACCCGCCGAGCAAGTACGCGACGGCCGGTCCGTACAAGATGCAGGACTGGACGGACAACGACCACGCCACCTACGTGCCCGACCCCAAGTGGTGGGGAGCGAAGAAGGCGACCCTGCAGCGCCTGATCTTCAAGGTGATCACCGACGCCACGCAGGAACCGACCGCGCTGAAGAACAACGAGGTGCAGGGGATCTACCCGCAGCCCGAGGTCGACCTGGTCAACCAGATCAAGGGCATCCCGGACGTCACCTACACCATCGGCAGCGGCCTGACGTGGGAGCACTTCGACCTCAACCTGCACAACCCCGTGATCGGCAAGTACACGGCGCTGCGGCAGGCGATGTTCACGGCCATCAGCGTCAAGGACATCATGGCCAAGACGGTCGGCCAGTTCGACCCTGGCGTGAAGCAGCTCGGCAACCACAACTACGTTCCCGGGCAGGCTGGCTACCAGGACCTGGTCACCGCGTCCGGCCAGGGGTCCGGTGACCTCGCCAAGGCCAAGCAGTACCTGACCGACGCGAAGTTCACCGGCATCGGCACGGACCTGAAGACCCCGGACGGCAAGGCCGTGGGCCCCTTCAACTGCCGCTACACCACAGGCAACCAGATCCGCCAGAGCGAGTGCCAGATCCTGCAGAGCGCGATGCAGAGCCTCGGCATCAAGATCACCATCAAGCCGATCGGCGCCGCGGACCTCGGTACGGTGCTCGCCGGCCACCAGTACGACATCATCGTCTTCGCCTGGGTGGCCTCGCCGTTCCCGACCAGCAACGCCCAGGGCACCTGGACCACCGGAAGCGGCGGCAACTACGGCGGCTACAGCAACAAGCAGTCCGACTCCCTGATCGCCCAGGCCATCGGTGAGACGGACCCGTCCAAGGCGGCGAGCCTGCTGAACCAGGCCGACGCACTGATGATCAAGGACGCCTACGTGCTGCCGCTGTACCAGAAGCCGACCTTCTTCGCGGTGCAGAAGCGGTTCGTGAACATGCGGGACAACGCGACGAACGTGGGTCCGCCCTACAACGTCGGCGAGTGGGGCCTGAAGAAGTAACGCCCCCCCGCCCCGTAGTCCGCCCGCGCACCGTCGCACACCCCCTGCCCGGCCCCGGCCACGCCGGGGCCGGGCAGGCCGCGCGGGCGACCGGCCACCCACCACCCGTCGGCCTCCGAGAGAAGACCGCATGCTCGCCTACACAGTGCGCCGCCTGCTCGTGTCCATACCCGTCCTGATCGTCTCGACGTTCGTCGTGTTCCTGGTGGTCGTCAACTCCGGCGACCCCGTGGCCAACTTCGCCACCTCGCGGCAACCCGCCCCCAGCAAGGCCGCCGTCACCGCGTTCGCCCGGCACATCCACGCGGACAAACCCGTCGCCGAACGCTACTGGAACTGGATCACCGGAGTCCTGCACGGCGACTTCGGGCCGTCGGTGCAACCCAACCTGAACATCGGCCACGACCTGTTCACCCGATTCAGGGTCACGGTCACCGTGGTCGCCGCGGCGATGGTCCTCGCCCTGCTGCTCGCCGTGGTCTGCGGCGTGTACAGCGCCATCCGCCAGTACTCCTTCGGCGACTACGTGATCACCTTCATCGGGTTCGTGTTCCTCGCCATGCCCGTTTTCTGGTTCGCCGTCCTGCTCAAGCAGGCCGGCATCTGGTACAACGAGAACACCGGCAGCCAGTTCCTCGGCACCATCGGCGAGAAGTCGACCTACCTCGACGTCGACACCACCTGGAACGAGTTCGTCGACCGCATCGGCCACCTCGTCCTGCCCACCATCACCCTCGCCCTGGTCTCCTTCGCCTCCTGGACCCGCTACACCCGCGCGTCCATGCTGGAGGTGCTGGGCAGCGACTACGTGCGCCTCGCCCGCGCCAAGGGGCTGCGCCGCGGCAAGGTCATGATCAGACACGCCCTGCGCACCGCGCTGATCCCGCTGGCCACCGTCACGGCGCTCGACGTCGCCATCATCCTCGGCGGCGCGGTGATCACCGAGACGATCTTCCAGTGGCACGGCCTCGGCGAGATGCTCGTCCAGGCGGTCACCACGCTCGACGTCTACCGCACGATGGCCTGGCTGCTGCTGTCCGCCTTCATCGTCATCGTGTTCAACCTGATCGCCGACCTGCTCTACGCCGTACTCGACCCGAGGATCCGCTATGAGTGAGACCAAGGCACCCGGGTTCGCGAGCACCGAAGCACCCGACTCCGCGGACGGGGTCGACGTCGCGCAGCGCAGCCAGTGGCGGCTGGTGCTGCGCCGCTTCGGACGGCACAGAGCGGCCATGATCAGCACCGTCGTCTTCGTGCTGATCGTGCTGTGGGCGTTCATCGGCCCGTACCTGTGGCACTACTCGTACACGAAGTACACCCCGGACAACTCCCAACCACCCTCGGCCAAGCACCCGTTCGGCACCGACTCCTCCGGCTACGACGCCTACGCCCAGGTGATGCGCGGCACCCAGACCTCGCTCAAGGTCGCCATCCTGATCGCGTTCGGCTCCACCGTGCTCGGCGCCGTCTGGGGCGCCATCGCCGGCTTCTACCGGGGCATCGTCGACTCGGTGATGATGCGCGTCGCCGACCTCATCCTGACCCTTCCCCTGTTCGCCATCGCCCTCGTCATCTCCTCGCGAAGCGGCGGCTCCTGGTACTGGATCGCGGTCGTCGTCGCCGGACTGACCTGGGCGTACGTCGCGCGCATCGTCCGCTCCACCGTCCTGTCGCTGCGCGAGAAGGAGTTCGTGGAGGCGGCCCGCGCCCTGGGCGCGTCCGACACCCGGATCATCTTCGGGCACCTCCTGCCGAACTCCCTCGGACCCATCATCGTCAACGCCACGGTGCTGGTCGCCACCGGCATCCTCACCGAGACCGCCCTGTCCTTCCTGGGCTTCGGCGTCGAGCCGCCCGACACCTCCCTGGGCCTGCTCGTCTCCCAGGCGCAGACGGCGGTCGACACCCGGCCGTGGCTCTTCTACATTCCCGGCGCCGTCATCATCCTGATCGCGCTGACCATCAACTTCATCGGTGACGGGCTGCGTGACGCCTTCGATCCCCGGCAGCAAAGGGTGCGACAGTGACGACCACGAGCATCGAGGGCGTACGCGCCGGCGGCGCCACCGACGCCGTACTCGAAGTCGACGGCCTCAGCGTGGAGTTCCCCACCGAGGACGGAACCGTACGGGCCGTACGCGGCGTCGGGTACAGCCTCGCCCGCGGCGAGTCGCTCGGCATCGTCGGCGAGTCCGGGTCGGGGAAGTCCGTCACCGCGATGGCCGTGATGGGCCTGCTGCCCACGACGGCGCGCGTGCGGGGCTCGGTACGGTTCGAGGGCACGGAACTGCTCGGCATGTCCGACGCACGCATGTCGGACATCCGCGGCAACGGCATCGCGATGATCTTCCAGGATCCGATGACCTCCCTCAACCCCGTCTACCCCATCGGCTACCAGATCGCCGAGACCCTCAGACGGCACAACCCCGGCATGAAGAAGAGCGACGCCCGCACCCGGGCCGTCGACCTCCTGGGCACGGTCGGCATCCCCAGCCCCGACCGCCGGATCGACAACTACCCGCACGAACTGTCCGGCGGCATGCGCCAGCGCGTCGTCATAGCTATCGCCATGGCCAACGACCCGGACGTGATCATCGCCGACGAGCCGACCACCGCGCTCGACGTGACCGTGCAGGCCCAGATCCTCGACGCACTGGAGACGGCACGCGCGGAGACCGGCGCCGCCCTCGTCCTGATCACCCACGACCTGGGCGTGGTGGCCGGACACACGGACCGGGTCGCCGTGATGTACGCCGGCCGGATCGTGGAGACGGGCTCCGTCGAGGACATCTTCTACACCCCGCGCATGCCCTACACCCTCGGCCTGCTCGGATCGATGCCCCGCCTCGACCGTGAGGAGCAGCGGCTCACCCCGATCACCGGATCCCCGCCCTCGATGGTCAGCCTGCCGCCCGGCTGCCCCTTCGCCCCACGCTGCCCGATGCACCGGGACGCCTGCGACCGGGACGAGCCGCAGCTCAGGCCGACCGGCCACGAAGGCCACCTGAGCGCCTGCCACTTCTCCACGGAACTCGTCGACACCGACGCCGACGAGGTGTTCGACGCGAGCGGCGCCGATACCGGGGCACTGGCCCGCTTCGCCGAGGCGGCAACCACCCCGACCCCCGAGGAGGACTCCGAATGACCGCTCCCGTGCGGGACGCCGCAGCACTGCCGCCCCTCACCGGCCACGGCGGCACCGGTGAACCCGTCCTCCAGGTCCGCGACCTGGTCAAGCACTTCCCGGTCATGTCCCGCGGCGTCGTCCGCAGACGGGTCGGCGACGTCCACGCCGTGTGCGGTGTCTCCTTCGACCTGTTCGAGAACGAGACCCTGGGCCTGGTGGGCGAGTCGGGCTCCGGCAAGACGACCGTCTCGCGCACCCTGCTCGGCCTGGAGAAGGCGACCTCCGGCCAGGTCCGCTACCGCGGCCGGGAGCTCACCGAACTGAGCAAGCGTCAGATGAGGCCGCTGCGCAGTGAACTGCAGATCGTCTTCCAGGACCCGTACGCCTCCCTGGACCCGCGACTGACCGTGCACGACATCGTCGCCGAGCCGTTGCGCATCCACGGCCGCTACAACGCGGCCGCACGCGGCGAGGTGCGTGAACTGCTGCGCCTGGTGGGGCTCAACCCCGAGCACGGCAACCGGTTCGCCCACGAGTTCTCCGGCGGCCAGCGCCAGCGCATCGGCATCGCCCGCGCGCTGGCCCTGCGCCCCAAGGTGATCGTCCTGGACGAGCCCGTGTCCGCGCTGGACGTCTCCATCCAAGCCGGAGTCCTCAACCTGCTGATGGACCTCCAGAGCGAACTCGGCCTGTCCTTCCTGTTCGTGGCGCACGACCTGTCCGTGATGCGGCACGTCGCCGAGCGGGTCGCCGTCATGTACCTGGGCCGCCTGGTGGAGATCGCGCCCGCGCGCGACCTCTTCTCCCGCCCGGCCCACCCCTACACCCAGGCGCTCGTCTCCGCGATCCCCCTGCCCGACCCGCGCAAGGAGAGGGCACGCAAGCGGATCACCATCCAGGGGGACGTACCGAGCCCGATCAGTCCGCCCAGCGGATGCCGGTTCCGCACCCGGTGCCCCAAGTTCGCCCAGCAGCTCACCGAGAGCGAGCGCACCGCCTGCGTCGAACAGGTCCCGGAGCTCACCGACCGGGGCGGCGCCGGCCCGGTCGCCTGCCACTACGCGGAGACGGTGCAGCTTCTGTAGACCCGACGCAGTTCCTCGTACGGGTACGGCGTCAGCCGGCTCTGCGACCGGAGCCGGCGGCTGAAGTCCACCATGACCGCGGCGAGCGGCGCGTACCGGGTGATGAGACCGGCCGCGACGGGCGCGATCCCCTCGGGCCTCGCCGCTCTCTTCGCGCACGCGTGGACGAACGCCTCACGCTCCGCCGCGCCGTACCCGTACAAGGCGGTCACCAGCCACTTCACCAGGTAGGTGGCCGTGTAGACCTGGTCGTACCCGCGGTGTCGCCCGAGGAACTCGCGTTCCGCGGGCGACAACCGGAAGCGGGAGGAGACGGCCAGGCCGTAGTCGGCGAGATACAGCCGCCGGCCGTCGGTGAGGACGTTCTCGAAGTGCGCGTCGAAGTGCGTGAACCCCTGCGGCCCAAGGAACCCGGCGACGGCCGTCAGCTCCCGGTCCACCAGGGCGCATGCCGCGTCCGCGTCGCCCGCCGCCACCCGCGCCCCGAGCCAGTCGTGCACGGTGTACGGGATGTACTCCAGGAACAGGGCCACACTCGCCGACGCCGTGCGCAGCGCCTCGATGCGCTCACCCACCTGAGGGCTGCCCTCCCAGTACTCCACCGCCCCTGCCACGTCGACGAGTTCGGCGTGCAGGGGCTGGGGCGTGTCCGGGAGCACCCGCCAGTGGTGCATCAGCGGAAAGCCCGCGAACCGGCCCGTCAGCACCCAGTTCGTCGTCATCGTGTGCGCGGCCAGCTCCCGCCAGGCACCGAATCCGGGGCCCCCGATGCCGTACTGGCAGAACGGCGGCAGGCCGAACACGTTGGCCGTCGAGTGCACATGCCGCGGCCGCCGTTCCAGATCGGTGAGCGGCACCCGCTTCACGAAGACGGGTACCCCGTCGACCCGCAGCAGCGCGCCGCGCCCGCCGATCCCCGCCCCCAGGGGTGTGGCACCCGCCACCAGAGCGGCCAACTCCTCGTCGCTGAGCACCGCGAGGGAGGTGGAGACATCGCCGTGCCGAACCAGACGACCCGCCTCGCCCCGCTCGCCCGCGTCACCGGTCCCGCTGTCGAGCCGCATGACACCAGCCTAGAGGGCCCGCACCAAAACGGTGGGGCCCTCCAGAGTCGAACCCGCTCAGCCCGCGGCGTAGTTGCGCAGGAACAGCGCCTCCGCCACCGACAGACGCTCCAACTCCTCAGGGCTGACGCTCTCGTCGACCGCGTGGATCTGCGCCTCCGGCTCGCTCAGCCCGATGAGCAGGATCTCGGCCTGCGGGTAGAGCGAGGCGAGGGTGTTGCACAGCGGGATGGACCCGCCCTGACCCGCGTACTGCATCTCCTGGCCCGGGTAGGCAACGGCCATCGCCTCGGCCATCGCCGTGTACGCCGGGCTGGTCGTGTCCGCCCGGAACGCCTGCCCCTGACCGACCTGTTCGGTCCGCACCCGGGCACCCCACGGCGTCCGCGCCTCCAGATGCGCCTGGAGCAGCTTCGTCGCCTCGGCCGCGTCCACGCCCGGCGGCACCCGCAGGCTGACCAGCGCACGGGCGCTCGCCTGCACCGACGGCGTGGCCCCGACGACCGGCGGGCAGTCGATCCCGAGCACGGTCACGGCCGGCCGCGCCCAGATCCGGTCGGCGACGGAGCCGGAGCCGATCAGCTCCACCCCGTCCAACACCCTGGCGTCCTTGCGGAACTGCTCCTCCGCGTACTCCACACCGTCCCAGCGCGTCTCGCAGACCAGGCCGTCGACGGTGGTCGAGCCGTCCTCGGCCCGCAGCGAGTCCAGGACGCGCACCAGCGCGGCCAGCGCGTCGGGCGCCGCTCCACCGAACTGGCCCGAGTGCAGGTTCCCTTCGAGCGTGTCCACCTCGACCCGCACCAGCGTCATACCGCGCAGGGTCGCCGTGGCCGTCGGCAGCCCCGCCTGGAAGTTGCCGGTGTCGCCGATGACGACGGCGTCGGCGGCGAGGAGGTCGGGGTGGGCCTCGGCGTACCGCTCCAGACCGCCCGTGCCCTGCTCCTCCGAACCCTCGGCGATGACCTTGACGTGCACGGGCACGCCACCGTCGGCCTTCAGCGCGCGCAGGGCGAGCAGATGCATGATGAGGCCGCCCTTGCAGTCGGCCGTGCCGCGCCCGTACCAGCGCCCGTCGCGCTCGGTCAGCTCGAACGGCGGGCTGGTCCAGCCGGCCTCGTCCAGCGGCGGCTGCACGTCGTAGTGCGCGTACAGCAGGACCGTCCTGGCGCCCTGCGGGCCCGGCAGGAAGCCGTACACGGACTGGGTGCCGTCGGGGGTGTCGAGCAGCGCCACGTCCTCGAAGCCCTCGGCGGCGAGCGCGTCGGCGACCCAGCGTGCGGCGCCCTCGCTCTCGCTCCGGGGGAACTGGTCGAAGTCCGCCACCGACTTGAAGGCCACCAACTCGGTGAGTTCCTCCCTGGCCCTGGGCATCAGCGAGGCGACGGCCTCGGCGACCGGATTCGACGACATGGGCACGCTCCTTGTGGGTGCGACGTCCTACCGATGGGTACGGACGGGTTCTTCCTGTACGGATCTGCGTGTGTGCGTACTGGTGTGCAGGGCGCACGCTCCGCCGATCCTCGCACAGCGACCTGCGAGGACGTCGCCGTAGGATGCCTGGGACAGGTGCGACAAGCGGCTTGACCGGGAGCAGTAGACCATCGTGAGCAGCGAGAACTCTTCGGCGGACGACGTGCAGCGGGTATGGGACGTCGTCGTGGTGGGCGCGGGACCCGCGGGGGCCTCGGCCGCATACGCGGCGGCGGTGGCGGGACGCAGTGTGCTGGTGCTGGAGAAGGCGGAGCTGCCCCGCTACAAGACGTGCGGCGGAGGCATCATCGGTCCCTCCCGCGACAGCCTGCCGCCCGGCTTCGAGCTTCCGCTGCTCGACCGGGTGCACGCGGTGACCTTCTCGAACAACGGCCGCTTCACCCGGACCCGGCGCTCCAGGCGCATGCTCTTCGGGCTGATCAACCGCCCCGAGTTCGACCAGCAGCTCGTGGAGCACGCGCAGAAGGCGGGCGCGGAACTGCGGACGGGGGCGACGGTGTCCCGGGTCGAGCAGCACGGTTCGGCCGTGCCCGACCGGCGCACGGTGGCGGTCGTCCTCCAGAACGGCGAGACGCTGCTGGCGCGTGCCGTGGTCGGTGCGGACGGCAGCGCGAGCCGGATAGGGGCACATGTCGGGGTGAAGCTCGACCAGGTGGATCTGGGACTGGAGGCCGAGATCCCGGTGCCCGAGACCGTCGCGGCGGACTGGCGTGGGCGGGTGCTCATCGACTGGGGCCCGATGCCCGGCAGCTACGGCTGGGTCTTCCCGAAGGGCGACACGCTGACGGTCGGGGTGATCTCGCGGCGCGGCGAAGGTGCCGCCACCAAGCGGTACCTGGAGGACTTCATCGGCCGCCTGGGGCTCGCCGGATTCGAACCGAGCATCTCCTCCGGCCACTTGACCCGCTGCCGTGCCGACGACTCACCGCTGACGCGTGGGCGGGTGCTGGTCTGCGGCGACGCGGCGGGGCTGCTGGAGCCCTGGACCCGCGAGGGAATCTCCTTCGCGCTGCGATCGGGGCGGATCGCGGGGGAGTGGGCGGTGCGGATCGCCGAGGCGAACGACGCGGTGGACACGCGCCGGCAGGCCCTGAACTACACGTTCGCGATCAAGTCCGGGCTGGGCGTGGAGATGAGCGTCGGCAAGCGGATGCTGGCCGCCTTCGAACGCCGCCCCGGCCTGTTCCACGCGGCACTGACCGGCGTCCGTCCGGCGTGGAACGCGTTCAGGCGCATCACACAGGGATCCACGTCACTGGGGGAGCTGGTCCGCGACCGCTCGATCGTCCAGCGCGCCCTGACCGCGCTGGACCGGGGACCGGCGGACGACGGCGCCGAGTCCTGACCTGCGCACGGCTGCCGGCCGGGCCCGCCGATGCCGGTGGGCCGGTCGCCGTCAGCTGTCCACGGTGATGCGGAAGACGGGGTGGTCGGGGGCCGACGCGGTGATCTCCTCGTCGCTGGACTTCGCGGTGACGCCCTGGAAGTACTGGTCGACCTCCCAACCCCACTTCTCCAGGTAGGCGCGCAGGACCGGGAGCTTCTCGTGGTCGGGCAGCTCCACCGCGGTGAACACGCGGACCCTGCGCCCCACTCGCAGCTCGCCGCCGCCCGCGGCGCGCATGTTGCGGACCCACTGGGAATGCCCGCGGGCGGAGACGAGGTACTGCACGCCCTCGTGCCGATGGGGATTGACCGGGATGCGCTGCATCCGGCCGCTCTTGCGGCCGCGCACGGACATCTCCGCCGTGCCGGCGAGGCTGATGCCGTGGCGCGCCAGCCAGCCGATGACCCTGTTGAGGCGGATCGCCATCCGGCTTCCCCTGAGGTAGTAGGGCGACGGTGACGACTGCGGGTGCGACGCGGACATGATGACCCCCATGGGCTTGCGGGAGCGGTGCTCTCGCCGTGTTCGAGAGCAGTGCTCTCGCTTAAGGGGAGTGTGGCGGACGGGGGTGCCTTAAAGCGAGAGCACTGCTCTCGAATCTGTGGGGTGCTGATGCGGCTTTGGCGGGGGAAGGGCTGCTTTGCTGCTGGCCTGTGACTGTGAGCACCGCTCCAAAGAGTGATCACCGCTCCGTCAAACGAGCGCTGCTCCAAAGAGTGAGCGATGCTCCAAAAAGTGTGCAGTGCTCCCCGCGCATGGCAGACTCCCCCCATGACCACCCCTCAAGGAGCACGCGCCCGCGCCCGGATCGAGGTCACCGCCGCGATCAAGGACGAGGCGCGCAGACAGCTCGCCGCCGAGGGCGCAGCCCAGCTCTCGCTCCGTGCCGTAGCCCGGGAGCTCGGCATGGTCTCCTCCGCGCTCTACCGCTACTTCCCGAGCCGTGACGACCTGCTCACCGCTCTGATCATCGACGCCTACGACTCCCTCGGCGAGGCCGCCGAGGCCGCGGACGCCAAGGCCGGGGACATCGCCCCCGCGCGCCGCTGGGTCCTTGTGTGCGAGGCGGTGCGCGGCTGGGCGCTCGCGCATCCGCACGAGTACGCCCTGATCTACGGTTCGCCCGTGCCCGGCTATTCCGCGCCCGAGACGACCGTCCCGGCCGCGTCCCGGGTGGGGCTCCTGTTCATCGGTATCGTGCGCGACGCCTGCCGGCGGCGCGGCGTGGCCCGTACCCCGATTCCCGCGGAACTGGCGCCCGAGGCCCGGCGCATGGCCGCCGATCTGGCGCCTGATCTGCCGGCGGAGGTGGTTGCGGCCCTGGTCGCCGCGTGGGCCCAACTGTACGGGCTGGTGGGGTTCGAGGTGTTCGGTCAGTTCACCAAGGTGGTGGAGGACCGGGAGGCGTTCTTCCGCCACGCCGCGGCCCAACTGGCCCACGGTGTCGGCCTGGTGTTCCCGTAGGCCTCGTCCGGTCTCCCCACCGTGGACGCCTCCGCCCGGTGGGCGGTGGGGGAGGCGAGGGCTCGGGGTCTAGGCTCCCGCCCGGCCGGGAACCAGGACGACCTTCCCCGCGACCGTGCCCGACTCGGCCAGTCGCATGGCCGCCGCCACTTCGGAGAGCGGCAGCTGGGCGGCGACGCGGGCGGTGACGTCGCCGCGCTGGAGTGCGGCGAACACCGCGGTGAGGTCCGCGTGCAGCCGAGCCCGGAAGCGCTTCTTGTTGAGCGCGCGTCCGGCCCAGACGTTGAAGAAGTACGCGTGGCGGCCGTTGGGCAGGGCGTTCCACAGCCAGACCCGGCCGAGGATCTTCAGCACGGGCCACTGCTTGGATCCCGTGTCGTCCCGGGTCGCGGCGCTGCCGTAGGAGACGAGGGTGCCGCCGGGGGCGAGCATCCGCCAGGAGTCGATCACACTGCGGCCTCCGACGTGGTCGAAGACCGCGTCGACGCCGCCGGGGGCGAGTGCGCGCACCCGGGCGGGGATGTCCTCGGTCCGGTAGTCCACCGGCAGGACTCCGACGTCGCGCAGGGCGTCGTGGTGGCGCGCGGACGCGGTCCCGATCACGGACAGGCCCGCCGCCCGCGCGAGCTGTACGAGTACGGTGCCGACGCCGCCGTTGGCGCCGTGGACCAGGATCGTCCCGCCCGGCCGCACCCGGGCCATGCGGTGCAGCATCTGCCAGGCGGTGATGCCGTTGACCACGAGGGTCTCCGCTTGCGCCGCGTCGATCCCGGCGGGCACCTCCACCGCGTCGGCGGCGTCGAGGAGGACGTGGCTGGCCCAGCCGCCGATCTTGACCAGTGCGGCCACCCGCTTGCCCACCAGTCCCGGTGCGACGCCCGGGCCGGCGGCGAGGACCGTGCCCACGAGGTCGTATCCGGGGACGAACGGGAACGGCGGCTGGTCGTAGTACCGTCCGCGACGCATCTGCTGCTCCGCGAAGGAGACCCCGGTGGCCTCCATGCGGACCATGATCTGCCCGTCGCCCGGCACCGGGATGTCCCGCTGCCGCAGTCGCAGGCCCTCGGGTTCCACCTCTCCGGGGAGGACGACCTCGACGAGCTGCTCGTTTCCCTTGACGTCTGCCACGACAACCTCCGTTATAGCTCTTCGTGTGAGTTAGAAGCTATAACGAACATGACTGATCATCGCGAAGATGTCAAGGGTTCCAGGTTGGGGGATGTCGTGATTGGTTACTGGCTCTCGTGGGAGTGATAGGTTGAAA
This sequence comes from Streptomyces sp. NPDC048664, assembly GCF_040650555.1. Classification (NCBI taxonomy): domain Bacteria; kingdom Bacillati; phylum Actinomycetota; class Actinomycetes; order Kitasatosporales; family Streptomycetaceae; genus Streptomyces; species Streptomyces sp. NPDC048664. Next base: position 262,978 of record NZ_JBEZHK010000002.1, read on the forward strand.
CAGACGTAAACAAGAGGTCTGCCGGCCCGGCAGGAGAGGAGCATCGAGCGATGGCGGCAAGCTCGGAAAGTCCCCGTGAGCGGTACCGGAGCCAGGTGCGCGCGGAGGTCAAGGCACGGGCCTGGGAGCAGATCGCCACGGCGGGCGCGTCGGGGCTGTCCCTGAACGCCATCGCCAAGGAGCTGGGGATGAGCGGCCCGGCGCTCTACCGCTACTTCGCGGGTCGCGATGAACTGATCACCGCGCTGATCCGGGACGCCTACCGCGGTCTCGCGGACACCTTCCGCGCCGCCGCTTCATCGGGTGCGGGCCCGACGGGGCTCGCCCACGCGCTGCGCGGCTGGGCGCTGGAGGATCCCCAGCGGTACTTCCTCATCTACGGCACGCCCGTCCCCGGCTACCAGGCGCCCGACGACATCACCGCCATCGCCAAGGAGATCATGTCGGCGCTGCTCGACGTGTGCGCCGCCGCCTGGGTCGAGGCCGGGGCGCCTCCCGCCGGCAGCCTGGCCGCCCATCTCGCCGACAACCGGCACTGGGCGGGCGAGCACACGGCTCCCCCCGCGGTCCTGCGCCGGGCGCTGCTCTTCTGGACCCGGCTGCACGGTGTCCTGTCGCTGGAACTCGCCGGTCACTTCACGGGCATGGACTTCGACCCGGAGCTCCTGTTCACCGCCGAGGCCGACGCGCTGGCCGCGAAGTCCTGAGCGGCGACGGGCCGCGCGGTCGCAGGGTGGCCGCTGTGCCGCGTCGCCGTCGCGGCCCCCTTCCCGCCGCGCGAGTGCTGGTCGGCGGCGGGGGACTACGGGCGTGGGTGGCGTCGCGGCCGACGCGCGGGACCCGGCCGGCACCGCCGGGTGTGCCGGACGACGGTCGGCGCCACGCCAGAGCTCGTCTCGACCAGGTGCGTGTCGTAGGTCTCGCCGGGTCGGATCGGCTCACCGCATCGCGCGCACTCATCGGCGATAGTCCCGCACGAGCCGGTACAGGCTGTGCCCGACCGGGCACTCGGTGCCCTCGTCGGCGCACTGTTCGCAGACTGCCCCATGGGCGAGCAGGCCGCGGTGCGCGCGGTCGGCGACGCACTCCAGCGCGGCGAGCCCTGCCTTGTGGGCGTACGCGGCGAAGAACGTCTCGGTCCGTACGTAGGCGACTGTCGCGTCGAGGCAGCGGCTCTCGGCGGCCGGGACCGCCCATCGCATGAGCTCGATGAGCCGGGCGGACAGATCGCGGGAGCCGAACTTGTAGGCGACGGCGTCGGCTGCGCGATACGCGGTGACCAACAACGCGGCGACCTGGGCGCGTTCGTCGTCGGAGCAGGCCTGGAACGCGAGGGCCAGTTCGGAGAGCAGGCCGGGGAGCTGGGCCACGAGCCGTACGTACTGCGAGTCGAGCCGCCAGGCGGTCGCTGCTTCCACGGCAGCCTGGAGCTCGGCGAGCGGGCGGACTGGGCCGTCGGCGGGGATGTCGTACGCGGCGATGGCTGCGGAGACCGCAGGCAGAGCGTCGCGGACTCGGCTGTCGACTCGGGCGTGGCCGGTCAGGAGCCGTGACGGGTCCATGTTCAGCGCGGTGGCGATGGCGTCGAGGGTGTCGTCACTCGGGAACCTGCTGCCCTGCTCGATCTTGCGGAGCATGCTGAGGGACAGGCAGGCGGCGTGGGCGAGTTCGTCCTGAGTCATCCGCCGTGTGCGATGCGCTTGCCGACCTCGCGCACGGTGTCGGTGGGCATGCTGACTCCGTTCGGGACGTCCGCTCCGAAGCGTATCCGTACCAGCGCGCTCCGCATGCGCAATCAGCGCCGCGCGCCCCGGGAGGAGCGAGGGTGTCCGTCACCGCCAGCCGGCAGCCTGCTTCACGAGATCGGTGAGACTTGCGACGTGCCCGTCCGCCGCGGCCACCAGCTCAGGGTCGTCCGCCCATAGATGCCCCCACGGGCCGCGCCGGAGGTGTGCCACCCGGAGCCCGGCGGCCTTCGCGGGAAACACGTTGTTGGTCGGATGGTCGCCGACGTACACCGTCGCCTGCGGCTCGGCCTGCGCCGCCTCCAACACCCGTTCGAAGAACTCACTGTGAGGCTTCGCGACCCCCCACTCGGCTGATGTGGCGATGAGATCCGCGGGGAGGTCCAGGTCGCGGAGCAACCGGCCGGCGCGGGCGGTCTGGTTCCCGGCGACGACGACCCGGAAGCCGAGGCCGCGCAGGGCGGCGAGGGAGGGGCGTACGTCGTCGTACAGGTCGCTCTCGGCGAGGAGTTCGCCGCGCCCGGCCGCCTCGCGCGCCGCGTACTCCGCTGGGATGTCGAGGCCCGGTCGGACGAGGCGCAGTGCCTCGGCGTTGTCCAGGCCCTGGGCCACGACAGCGCCTACGAGAGCGGACAGTGTGTGGCGGGGCACGTCGAGCCAGTCGGCCCACAGCGCCCAGTAGATGTCGTCGCGGGTGAGGGTTTCGCCTACGTCGAAGGCGATGGTGTCGATCATCCCGATCAGCCTACGACGCCTGCGACGTCACCATGAAGGCCCTGATGTCGGCGCCGGCCCGTGGTCGGTGTCCCGCCGCGGGCGAGTGGCCGAGACGCCGGACGGCCGTGCGCCCGGAGGAGTGGGAAACTCCTCCGGGCGCACGAGAGGGTGAGGCGCGGGTTTCCGGGGTGTCAGTCGCGCAGTGCCACCGGCTCCGCGTCCGCGATCCTCTCGGCCTGGGGCTGGGGCTCGGCCTGGGGCCGCGACGGAACGGAGCCGGCGACCAGGACGGAGTGTCCGCCGCGACGTGCGCGCAGGCCGGGGAGGGTGATCAGCAGGCCCGCCACGGCGATGCCCGTGACCACGATCAGGCCGGGGCGGTAGCTGTCCAGGACGGCCTGGGGCGAGGCGTGCGCGGGCGTGTTCGCGGTCACCACCGCCGTCACCACCGCGAGGAAGATCGCGCCGCCGACCTGGACCGAGGTGTTGAGCAGGCCCGAGACCATGCCCTGCTCGTGGTCCTCGACCCCGTTGGTGGCCTGGATGTTGAGCGAGGGGAAGACCAGCGCGCACGCCGCGCCGATCAGCAGCATGCTCGGCAGGATCACCGCCGCGTACACCGGGTCGAGGTCGACGCGCAGGAAGAGCGCGTAGCCGACGACCATGAGCGCGAAGCCCGCTGCGATCAGCCGCTGGGTGCCGAAGCGGTCCACGATCGCGCCCACCTTGGTGGAGGACACGGCCACCAGCGCGCCCGCGGGCAGGAACGCGAGTGCCGTGTGCAGTGCGGACCAGCCGAGCAGGGACTGCATGTAGAGCGTGACCAGGAACTGGAATCCGACGTACGAGCCGAAGAAGGCCATGGCGCCGAGCTGTGCGCGCACCTGGTTGCCGGAGCGCAGCACCCCGAGGCGGACCAGGGGCCCGGCCGAGCGCCGCTCGACCAGCACGAAGGCGGTCAGGAGCACGGCGGCCGCGACGAAGGACGTCAGGGTCCGGGCGGAGGCCCAGCCGGCCTGCGGCGCCTGTACGACGGTGAAGACCAGCAGCAGCATCGAGGCGGTGCCGAGCACCGCGCCGGGGATGTCGTAGCCGTTGTGGTCCTTCTCGCGTGCGCTGCGGGGCAGCAGCTTCAGGCCCGCGACGAGGGCGATCAGTGCGATCGGTGCCGGCAGCAGCATGGTGAGGCGCCAACTGGCCTCGGTCAGCAGGCCGGACAGCACCAGGCCCATGGAGAAGCCCGTGGCCGCGCAGGTGGTGTAGATCGACAGGGCGCGATTGCGCAGCGGGCCCTCGGGGAAGGTCGTGGTGATGATGGACAGCCCGGCCGGTGCGGTGAACGCGGCGCTCAGGCCCTTGACGAAGCGGCTGGCGATCAGCAGCGGGCCGGAGTCGACGAGTCCGCCGAGCAGCGAGGCCACGGCGAAGACGCCGAGCGCCACCAGGAAGACCTGGCGGCGTCCGAGCAGGTCGGCGGTGCGGCCGCCGAGGAGGAGCAGCCCTCCGTAGCCCAGGATGTAGCCGCTGACGACCCACTGCAGTGTCGACGTCGTCAGGTGGAGGTCGGATCCGATGGACGGCAGGGCGACGCCGACCATCGACACGTCCAGGGCGTCCAGGAACATCGCGGCGCAGAGCACCAGCAGGGTGCCCCACAGGCGGGGTGTCCAGCGTCCCTCGGACGTGGGGGTGGTGAACGGAGAGGTCATGCCCCACAGGCTACATGCACATGCATTCAATGCAAACGCATTTATTCACCGCTGCGGCGAGGCCGCGTCCTGCCGCCGTGGGGCGCGCGTGCCCTTGGAGGTGCGATGCGTTGAGTGGTCCGTGTGCGAGGGGTGCTCGACCTTCACGTGCCGTGTCGCCCAGCCGATCGCGGAGGCGACGGCGGCCAGTGCCGCGACGCTGGTCAGCGCGACGGGAAGGGAGTACCGGTCCGCCATGAAGCCGATGGAGGGCGGTCCGACGAGCATGCCGCCGTACCCGAAGGTCGACGCGGTCGCGACGCCGCCGGGCCCCGCGAGCATCCCGGCGCGCTCGACCGCGACGGGGAACAGGTTGGCCAGCCCGAGCCCGGTGACCGCGAAGCCGAGCAGCGCCGTCCAGGTGGAGGGGGCCAGCGCGCCGAGCAGCATCCCGGACGCGGCCGTCGCGCCGCCCGTGACGACGGTGCGGACCTGCCCGAACCGCTCCAGGAGTGCCGCGCCGCTCATCCGGCCGGTGGCCATGGCGAGCGCGAAGCACGCGTAGCCGGCCGCCGCGACCCCGGGGTGGGCGTGCAGGTCCTGTTCCAGGTGCAGGGCGCCCCACTCGGCCAGCGCGCCCTCACCGTACGCGGTGCACAGGGCGATCAGCCCGAAGACGGCCACCAGGCCGCGGGTGCGGGTGTCGAGGACCCGTGGTGCGCGCTCGCCGGCCGCGGCGCCGGCCGTGGCCGCCGGGGGCTCGTGGCGCAGCAGGGTGCGACCCGCGAGGGCGGTCACCAGCAGGCCGATCACGGTGAGGCCGAGCAGGTGGGCCGTGGGTGACAGGTGTCCCGCGATCAGCCCGCCCAGCCCGGCCCCCAGCATGCCGCCCAGGCTGAACGCCGCGTGGAACTGCGGCATCACCGGTCGGCGCAGCGCGGCTACCAGGTCGACGGCGGCGCTGTTGAACGCGACGTTGATGCCGCCGTACGCCGCGCCGAAGACGAGCAGGACGAGGCCGAGGGCGAGCACCGAGTGGGTGAGCGGAGGCAGTGCGACGCTCAGGGACAGCAGGACCGCGCAGACCACGGTCACCGGATGGCTGCCGAAGCGGCGGCAGAGCCGTCCGGTGAGGGTCATCGTGATCACCGCTCCGGCCGAGACGCCGAGCAGTGCGAGCCCGAGGGTGCCGGCCGAGGCGCCGGTCTGCTCCTTGATCGCCGGAATGCGCACGACCCACCCGGCGAAGACGAACCCGTCCAGGGCGAAGAAGGCGGTCAGGGCGATGCGGAGCGGGGTGAGGGTGCGGGCCGGTGAGGTGGGGTGCGGGGCTAGTTTGTTCAGTGGCGGCACAAACTCAGCATAGGAGGGTCCCCCGGACAGGGCAAGGGAGGGCGGGGGGCCACCCTCACGCCTCAGAGCCGGGACCCGGGGCCCGGGACCTCAGATCCTCACCCCAGCGCCCGGTCCAGGTTGAACGCCGCGCTGATCAGTGCCAGATGCGTGAACGCCTGCGGGAAGTTGCCCTGCTGCTCGCCCGTGAGGCTGATCTCCTCCGCGTACAGGCCCAGATGGTTGGCGTAGGTGAGCATCTTCTCGAAGGCCAGGCGGGCTTCGTCCACGCGACCGGCCCGCACGAGGGCCTCCACGTACCAGAACGAGCAGATGGAGAACGTGCCTTCCGCGCCCCGCAGTCCGTCCGGAGTGGCCTGGGGGTCGTAGCGGTAGACCAGCGAGTCCGACACCAGGTCCTGGGTGAGGGCGTCCAGCGTGGACAGCCACTTGGGGTCGGTCGGTGCGATGAACTTGCCCAGCGGCATCATCAGCAGGGCCGCGTCGAGCACGTCCCCGTCCTCGTGCTGGACGAACGCGTGGCGCACGTCCGACCAGCCGCGCCGCATGATCTGCCGGTAGATCGTGTCGCGGGTCTTCATCCAGTGGGCCAGGTCCGCGGGCAGGCCGCGGCGGCGCGCCATCCGGATGGCACGTTCGATCGCCACCCAGCACATCAGCCGGGAGTAGAGGAAGTTCTTGCGGCCCCCGCGCGTCTCCCAGATGCCCTCGTCGGGTTGGTTCCAGTGGTCGCAGACCCAGTCGACCAGGTCGCACACGTTGTCCCACTGGTCGCTGGAGATGGGCTGCGCCCACTTGTCGTAGAGGTAGATCGAGTCGATGAGGGCGCCGTAGATGTCCAACTGCAGCTGGTCGGCCGCCGCGTTGCCGATCCGTACCGGCGCGGAGCCCAGATGGCCCTCCAGATGGTCGAGCTCCTGCTCGGGCAGATCGGTGCGGCCGTCGATGCCGTACATGATCTGCAGGGGGCCCGACGGCCCGCCGTCGCCCGGGATGATGTGCTGCGTCACGAACTTCATGAACGCCTCGGCCTCGCCGGAGAAGCCGAGGCGCAGCAGGGCGTAGACGCAGAACGCCGCGTCGCGCACCCACACGTACCGGTAGTCCCAGTTGCGTTCGCCGCCGATCCGCTCGGGCAGGCTCGTCGTCGGCGCGGCGACGATCGCGCCCGTCGGGGCGTAGGTGAGCAGCTTCAGCGTCAGGGCGGAGCGGTGCACCATCTCCCGCCACCGGCCCCGGTAGCGGGAGGAGGAGAGCCAGTGCCGCCAGTACGCCACCGTGGTCGCGAACTGCCGCTCCGCCTCCGCCCGCGCGCACATGCGCGGAGCCAGCCGCGCGTCGACCTGGTCCAGCGCGAACACCGCCGACTCGCCCTCGGTGAGTTTGAAGTCCCCCCACACGTCGGCGCCGTCGCTCTCCAGGGGGACGGTGGACGTCAGGGCCAGCGACAGCGCGGGGGACTCGAACACCGCCGCGTCGCCGAGCAGACGTACGGTGTGCGCTCGCCTGCCGTAGTCGAAGCGCGGCGCCACCCGCACCCGGAAGGGAAGGGCGCCGCGCACGCACAGGACGCGCCGGATCAGCCGGTGGCGCTCGGTCTCGACCGCGTCCTCGCCGATGGGCATGAAGTCCTGCACCTCGCCGACACCGTCCTCGGTGAAGAACCTCGTGATCAGGACGTTGGTGTCGGGGAAGTAGAACTGCTTGGTCCGGGCGGGCACCGCCGTGGCCAGTTCGAAGGCCCCGCCGCGCTCCGCGTCCAGGATCGCGGCGAAGACGCTCGGGCTGTCGAAGGCCGGGCAGCAGTACCAGTCGATCGTGCCGTTGGTCCCGACCAGGGCCACGGTGCGCAGGTCGCCGATCAGGCCGTGGTCGGCGATCGGCTGGTAGCGGCAACCGTCCGATGCGTACGTCTCCTGGGGCGTCCCGGCCATCACAGCCTCCCTGAGGCCACACCCGCCGTGCGAAGGTGGCTCCCAGCTTAGGCGCAGGGACCGGCCGCGGCGCGGTCAGACGGTGACCACGGTGACGCCCGCCTCCTCCAGCCGGCGCACCGCCTCCGGCCCCGCCGCCGTGTCCGTCACCAGCGTGTCCAGCGCCTTGACCCCGCAGATCCGGGCGAAGGCGCGCCGCCCCAGCTTGCTGGAGTCCGCCGCCACGATCACCCGTTCGGCGCGCTCGCACAGCAGGCGGTTGATCGCGGCCTCGGCCTCGTCGTGAGCCGCCGCTCCGTGCGCGGCGTCCAGGGCCACCACCCCCAGCACCGCCACATCCAGGGTGATCTGGTCGAGCACGCCTCCCGCGAGGGGGCCGACGAGCTCGTAGGACTGGGGGCGCGCGACACCGCCCGTCACCACGATCTTGAACTGCGGGCGTACCGCCAGCTCGCCCGCGATGTTCAGTGCGTTGGTGACCACGGTCAGCGCGGGTGAGCCCGACGCCAGGTCGCCGCGCAGGGCCAGGGCGCGCGCCACCTCCGTCGTGGTGGTGCCGCCGGTCAGGCCCACCGCCTCCCCCGGCGCGATCATCGCGGCCACCGCCTGCGCCACGCGCTGCTTCTCGGAGGCGCGGCGGGCGGTCTTGTAGCGCAGCGGCAGCTCGTACGACACCCCGTGCCGCACCGCCCCGCCCCGGGTGCGCACCAGCATCTGCTGCTCCGCGAGCTGGTCGAGGTCCCGGCGGATCGTCGCGGCCGACACCTCGAGCTCGGCGGCCGCCTCCTCGACGTCCAGCCGGCCGCGCTCCACGAGCAGGTCCAGCAGCGCCTTCCAGCGGGCGTCGCGCGCCATCCGCACTCTCCCTCTCCCTCGGGGACCCGGGCCCGTCCCCTCCCCATGCTCCCGGTCCTCCCCATCCTCTCCCGGAACCTCCTTCCCGGATTCCCACCCGATGCTTGATTCTGCTCGAAACAACTCCCTATCGTGCAAGAAAACGCATGAGACGCATGAGCGGGAGGGGTGCGGCATGACGTACACGACCCATGTCGAAGCAGAACTGACCAGCCAGCCCGAGTGCTGGGACCGCGTCGCCGCGGACGTGGACACCCACAAGGACGTCCTGCCCGTCCAGGGCGAGCGGGTCGCGGTCGTCGGGTGCGGGACCTCGTTCTTCATGGCGCAGTCCGTCGCCGTCCTGCGCGAACGGGCGGGCCAGGGAGAGACCGACGCCTTCGCGGCCTCGGAGTTCCCCTGGGGGAGGGACTACGACCGGGTCGTGGCCCTGACCCGGTCGGGCACCACGACCGAGGTCCTGACCCTGCTCGACCGGCTGCGGGGCCGGACGCGCACCACCGCGATCACCGCGGATCCGGCCACGCCCGTGACGGACGTGGCCGACGAGGTGATCCCGCTCGCGTTCGCCGACGAACGCTCCGTCGTCCAGACCCGGTTCGCCACCACGGCACTCACCCTGCTCCGCGCGCACCTCGGCCGGCACACGGACGCCGTCGTCGCCGACGCCCGTACGGCCCTTGAGTCGCCGCTGCCCGAAGGGCTCACCGGCTGCGCCCAGTTCACCTTCCTCGGCCGCGGCTGGAGCGTCGGGCTCGCGAACGAGGCCGCGCTCAAGATGCGTGAGGCCTCGCTCGCCTGGACGGAGGCCTACCCGGCGATGGAGTACCGGCACGGCCCGATCAGCGTCACCACGGACGGCACCGCGACCTGGATGCTGGGCGAGGCGCCCGAAGGCCTCGCCCAACAGGTCGGCGAGACCGGCGGGAGGTGGGTGGCCGGCGGGCTGGATCCGCTGGCCGAACTCGTCCGTGTGCAGCGCCTCGCCCTCGCCGTGGCCGCCGCCCGCGGACTCGACCCCGACCGGCCGCGCCACCTCACCCGCTCGGTGGTCCTCGGCTCCGCCCGCGGCCCCGAAGCCCGGTAGGGAGGAGAGCCGTGCCCCTCGCAGCCACCGGGGACCTGGTCGCCGCCGCCACGGCGGGCCGCGGCGCCGTCGCCGCGTTCAACGTCATCACCCTCGAACACATCGAGGCGGTGATCGCGGGCGCCGAGGCCGTCCACGCGCCCGTCGTGCTCCAAGTCAGCGAGAACGCCGTCCGGTTCCGCCGCGGCAGCCTCCTTCCGCTCGCCCGCGCCGCCACCGAGGCCGCCGCTCGCGCGTCGGTCCCCGTGGCCCTCCACCTCGACCACGTCCAGAGCGACGCCCTCTTGCGGCAGGCCCCGGGCGCGGGCTTCAGCTCCGTGATGTACGACGCCTCCCGGCTGCCCTACGACGACAACCTCGCCGCCACCCGGGCCGCCGCCGACTGGGCTCACGCCCAAGGGCTGTGGATCGAGGCGGAGTTGGGACAGGTCGGCGGGAAGAGCGGCGAACCGCCGCCCGATCCGCACACGCCCGGCGCCCGCACCGACCCCGTTCAGGCGGCCGGGTTCGTGGCGGACTCGGGGGTCGACGCCCTCGCCGTCGCCATCGGCAGCAGCCACGCCATGGCCACCCGCACCGCCGCCCTGGACCGTGCCCTGCTCGAACGGCTGAGCGCCGCGCTGGACGTGCCCCTCGTGCTGCACGGCTCCTCGGGGCTCCCGGACGACGAGCTGACGGCGGCCGTCACCGGCGGCATCACGAAGGTCAACATCGGCACCGCGCTGAACATCGCCCTGACCGGCGCGATCCGGGCGTTCCTCGCGGCGCACCCCGAGGCCGTCGACTCGCGCGCCTATCTGTCGGTGGGGCGCGAGGCCATGGCCCGGGCCGTGGCCCGCCTCGTCACCGTACTGCACGGCGCCCCCGGCCCCGGGGCTACTTCCTGACGGCCCTGAGCACCACGAACTTCGCGTCGCTCGCGACCAGTTCGCAGCTGCCGAAGACGCGGCGCAGCGTCACGTGGTAGCCGAGATGGCGGTTGCCGATCACCCACAGCTCGCCGCCCGGCCGCAGCGCGCGCCGCGCCCCGGTGAACATGCGCCGCGCCGTGGCGTCCGTCGTCGCGTGGTGGGAGTGGAAGGGAGGGTTGTTCAGGACGAGGTCGACACTGCCGTCCGGTACCCCGGCCAGACCGTCGCCCACCCGGAACTCGGCCTGCCCGCGGGCGTTCTCCTGATACGTCGCCCGAGCCGAGGCGACCGCCTGATAGGACTCGTCGACGAACAGCAGCTCGGCCTCGGGGTTGGCGAGCGAGACGGCCAGCCCGACGACGCCGTTGCCGCAGCCCAGGTCGACCACCCGCTCGCCGCCCTCGGTGCGCGGCAGATGCCGCAGGAAGAACCGCGTCCCGATGTCGAGCCGGTCGGCGCAGAAGACGCCCGCGTGGTTGGTGACGGTCCGGCCGGACAGCGGCCCGATGCCGTCCGGGAGCGGGTAGCGGTACGGCCACGGGTCGGCCCCCCGGTCCGGTCGCGGTCCCGGGCTGCAGAAGACGAGCCGGGCCTTCTGCTCGGCGAGCGAGGTGCGCGTCGGGCCGAGGATCCGTTCGAAGAGCGTGAGCGTGGAGGTGTGGATCTCCTTGACCATGCCGGTGCCGACCACCACCGTGCCCTCGTGGACGGAGGGCGCCAGCCGGTGCAGCTGATCCTCCAGGAGCGCGAGGCTCTTGGGCACCCTGACCAGCAGCACGTCGATGCGAGGGGGCGGCGGGTCCTGGGTGGTGAGCAGCCGCACGGCGGACGGGTCCGCCCCGGCGCGCGCGAGGTTCGCGCGGGTCGCCTCGCGGGCCAGGAAGGAGTCGGTGATCTGCGTGGGGCCGTGCGCGGCGAGCGCCGTGGTGAGCGCGCCCCAGCGGTCCCCGACCACCACCACCGTTCCGTCCAGCGGGACTCCGCTCGCGGCGAGGTGCCTCAGCAGATAGGCGTCGGACGCGTCCCAGGCGCGCAGCCGGTCGCGGGGATCCTCGGGGAAGCGGGTGAGCGCGTACTGGCCCCAGGGCGTGGTCACAGGGTCGTTCATCGTGCGTCCAGGCTAGCCGAGCCGCAGTTCGGACCCCGTGCCCGGACCCCGTGCCGACCGAGGACGCCATGCGTGATGATGGGGCCATGGACGCCGAGCTGTTTCCACGAGAGCGCGCTCGGATCGCGCCCGGCGCGGTCCATGTGCCGGACTGGCTGGGCGAGAGCGACCAGAGGCGTCTGGTCGAGGCCTGCCGCGAGTGGTCCAGGCCGCCCGCCGGGCTGCGCACCGTGCGCACCCCCGGCGGCACGATGTCCGCCCGGCAGGTGTGCCTCGGCCTGCACTGGTACCCGTACGGCTACGCCCGCACCACCGTCGACGGCGACCGGACCCCCGTGAAGCCGCTGCCGCACTGGCTGGCCGCGCTGGGCCGGGAGGCCGTCGAGGCCTCCCTCGCACCGGCGGGCGGACCGGGCGGCGTCCCGACCGAGCCGGACGGCTTCCCACCCGGTGCCCACGACGTCCCGTACGACATCGCGCTGATCAACTACTACGACGCCGACGCCCGCATGGGCATGCACCGCGACAGCGACGAGAGGTCCACCGCCCCCGTCGTGTCGTTCAGCCTCGGCGACACCTGCGTCTTCCGCTTCGGCAACACCGGCTCGCGAAACCGCCCTTACACGGATGTGGAACTGCGCAGCGGGGACCTGTTCGTCTTCGGCGGCCCGGCCCGCCTCGCCTACCACGGGGTGCCTCGGGTGCTTGCGGGCACGGCGCCGGCGGGCCTCGGACTCACGGGACGGCTGAACATCACGCTGCGGGTCAGCGGGCTCGGACCGGACCTCGAGCCGATCATGGGAGACTCGCCCTCATGACTGGCAAGGCGGGCACCGGAGCGACCGGGGCAGTGACCACACGGACGCGGCTGGACCGGGGGCGCGGGGCGCTCGGCCCCGCGCTGGAGCTGGTGCACACCGGACGCGCCCCGACGCGGGCCGTGCTCACCGCCGGACTGGGCGTCACCCGCGCGACGGCCGGCGCGGTCGCCGGCGAGCTGGAGGCGCTCGGCCTGATCAGCGTGGACGCGCACCCCGGCGCCGCCGCCGGGGCCCAGGGCCGGCCCTCGCACCGACTGGAGATCGCCGGGGACGGGCCGGTCGCCCTGGCCGCCCAGGTGCACGCGGACGGGTTCCGCGCCGCGCTCGTCGGGCTCGGTGGACGGATCGTCGCCACCACCCCCGGCTGCGAGATCATCGACGCCGATCCGGCGAAGGTGCTCGGCTCGGTGGTGGACGCCGGGGTCGAACTCCTGCGCGAGAGCGGACGGCGTTGCGTGGGCGCCGGCCTCGCCGTGCCGTCCGCGGTGGCCGAACCCGAGGGCCTCGCCCTGAACCCGCTGCACCTGGCCTGGCCCGCGGGCGCGCCCGTACGCGAGATCTTCGCCCGCTGCGTGCGGGCGGCGGGCATCACCGGACCGGCCTTCGCGGCGAACGACATCAACCTCGCAGCGCTCGCCGAGCACCGCCACGGTGCGGGCCGCGGCGCGCGCGACCTGCTGTGCGTGGCCACCGGCCACCGGGGAGTGGGCGGTGCCCTGGTCCTCGACGGGCGGCTGCACACGGGCAGTTCGGGGCTCGCCCTGGAGGTGGGCCACCTCACCGTCAACCCCGAGGGCCGCCCCTGCCACTGCGGCAGCCGCGGCTGCCTCGACGTGGAGACCGACCCGGAGGCCTTCCTCGCGGCGGCGAGCCTGGCCACGAGGCCCGAGAGCTCGCCGCTCCACCAGGCCAACGACGCCATCGGCGACCGCTACCCGGCCGACCCGGCCGTCCGGACCGCCGTGGAGGCGCTGATCGACCGGCTGGGCCTCGGGCTCGCCGGGCTCGTCAACATCCTCAACCCCGACCGCATCGTCCTCGGCGGACTGCACCGCACCCTGCTCGACGCCGACCCCGAGCGGCTGCACGCCGTCGTCGCCGACCGCAGCCTGTGGGGCCGCAGCGGACAGGTCCCCGTGCTGGCCTGCACGCTGGACCACAGCAGTCTCGTGGGCGCGGCGGAGCTGGCCTGGCAGCCGGTGCTGGACGACCCGCTGGGAGCGCTCACCTGACACCGGGCCCACGGCGGGTGCCCGGTGTCAGGTGTCCGCTGTCCGGCGGTGCGTGCCCGGGGGCCTCAGACGGTGTCCGGGGTGTTCGGGGGCGCGTCCCCCAGGGGCGCGCGGGACGCGGCCGGCACGGCGGTGCGGGGCAGGCGCCGGGCGAGCGGCAGGACCACCACGCCCAGGACGAACCCGTAGACGGCCACCAGACCGTGGCCGTTGTCCTGGGCCAGCCACATCGCCAGCCCGGCCACGGGCACGCTCAGTGCCAGCAGCCGGTCCTTGACCGCGGGGGCGCACAGCAGCAGGGCGCCCGCGAGGGTGGCGGCGAGGAAGTACGTCGCACCGGAGCTGCCCGCGAAGTTGCGGGGGTCGGTGCTGTGCCCCGTGTCGCCGAACAGCGCGTCGACGCGCTCGGGAAGCAGGATGCCCGCCGCGAACAGGGCCACGGTGAGCGGGCCGCGCCAGAACCGCTGCGCGCAGGCGGCGACCACCGCGAGGGTGACGATGTTCCAGGCCGCGCCGAGGACGCCGCCGTTCTGCAGGAAGACGGAGGTCACCACCCGCCACCAGCCGCTCCTGCGCGGATCGTCGTCGAGCGCGTCCATCGCGCCCGCCCAGCTGTGCTGCAGCACCATCCCGCCGACCGCCACGGCGGTGAGGGCGACAGCCACCCAGGGGATCGGAGGTCTGCGCAGGGCGTCCTCACCGATCAGCGCCAGAGCGCCCTTGAACATCAGGATCAGCAACGCGGCCGTGGTCACGTTGAAGACGATCACGCTCATGCGGATCGATTCCCCCCAGAAAGATCATCATTCGGTCGGTGAGCACCCTATCCGCAACCGGCCGCGACCACTGGGCCGTTCGGGGGAGGAGGGGAAGGGGGAGGGGGCAAGGGGGAGGGGGGAAGCCCGGTCAGCCGGCGACGGCCGACCGGGCGGGGGCGGGCTCCTTCCCGCGCTCGTCCAGCGTGACCCGCTCGTCCGCACCGGCCCGCGCGTCCGCCGTGAGCGGATCGTCCACCGCGAGGGTGCTGGGGACCGGCGCCGGGCCGTCGAGCACGGCCTCGTAGGGCGTCAGGCCGCGTACCCGCCGGGCGGGAGCCGAGGACGGAGCGGGGAGCGTGAACCAGACGACCTTGCCCGACTCGCCGTCCGGGCGCGCCCCCCAGCTGTCGGAGACGGCGGCGACCATGGCGAGCCCGCGTCCGCCCGTGTCATGGACGTCCGCGTCGCACAGCACCGGAAGACGGGGGTCGTGGTCGTGCACCGAGACGGTGAGCCGGTCCAGCAGCAGCTCCAGCTCGACCGTGCAGGTCTTGTCCGGCTGGGCGTGCAGGTGGACGTTGGTCAACAGCTCCGTCACACCGAGGGCGGCCCGGTCTATCAAGGGATCCAGATGCCAGTAGCGCAACTGCGCCGATACGATTCTGCGGACCTGACCGATCCGCGACGGCAGGGCTTGGAGCTCCACCGTGCACTGCCTGCTTGGCTGGCTGATCACGGCTGCGACTCCCCGAATTGAGGTCCGGAAGAAGACGGAGATCGGATCCAGCAGGAGGACCTGGTCGTACCTGCCGCCTGCTGTGCGGCTGAGTACTCCGGCCGCCTGGTGCGGAGCGACCTCTGTGTACGGGGCCGCCCGCTTGCTGACCGGCGGGCTGGTTCTTCAGCGTTATCGCCGGTACACCCAGAGTGAGGTGAGACCAGCGTGCCGCACGAGGCGAGGTCCCGCAACTCGCGCCGTGCTCAGCCGGCGCGCCGGGCCGCCCGGTGGACCGCCTCGACGAAGCGGCGGGCCGAGGGCGACTCGGACTGGCCCGGTGCCGGGTCCTGGTCGGCGAGGGTCAGGGAGTAGCGGGTTCCGTTGAGGTCGGCCAACGCCCGGTCGTGCGGCGCGAACCAGGGCTTCGACGCCCTGACGGCGCGCACCGGCGCGCTGTCGATCTCGCTGCCGTAGCTGGTGAGCAGCCGCAACCTGCCGTCGCTGATCCGGACCTGCCCTGCCCGGGTGAGCGACCGCAGCTTCTTCCCGATGCGCACACCCGTCGCCGTGAAGTCCGGCTCCGCCATGATGTACCGCCCCCTCGTGCTTGCGTCGGCCCGGTCCGGACGGCCTCGTGGCCCTGATCCGGAGTGGTCCGGTCGAGTTCGTTCGTGGTCCAGGGTGCTGCCGCGCGGACCCGCCGTCCGCGCACCGTCCGTGCGCGCCGAACGGCGTCCCGCGGTGCAGTCTGCACGCACCCGGCGCCTGGCACCAGTGTGCCCGGCGCGGCCGCCCCGTGTCCCCGGCGCATGGGCGCAGAGACGACCGATCATTTCGCGCCGTCTGCCCCAGGCTGGTCTTTGAGCTGCTCAAAGAGACGTTTATGCAGGTGAGAAGCGTGCCAAAGCTGTCTATGATCGGGGTGTCCGACCGTGTGAATCGAGCCGTCGGCACATCCACGGTAAGGAGCCCGCGGTGAGCACCCCGCAGATCACCCACCCCGTCGGGACGTACGACGTCGACCGCAGCGACGCCGAGTACCGCACCTGGCTCAAAGAGGCCGTCCGCAAGGTGCAGGCGGACGCCAACCGCTCGGCCGACACGCATCTGCTGCGCTTCCCGCTGCCGGAGGCCTGGGGCATCGACCTTTACCTGAAGGACGAGTCGACCCATCCGACCGGCAGCCTCAAGCACCGCCTGGCCCGGTCCCTGTTCCTGTACGGCCTGTGCAACGGCTGGATCCGGCCGGACCGCCCGGTCATCGAGGCCTCCAGCGGCTCGACCGCCGTCTCCGAGGCCTACTTCGCCAAGCTGATCGGTGTGCCCTTCATCGCGGTCATGCCGCGTACGACGAGCGCCGAGAAGTGCCGCCTGATCGAGTTCCACGGCGGCCGGTGCCACTTCGTGGACGACTCCCGCAAGATGTACGAGGCCTCGGCGGCCCTCGCGGCCGAGACCGGCGGCCACTACATGGACCAGTTCACCTACGCGGAGCGGGCCACGGACTGGCGCGGCAACAACAACATCGCCGAGTCGATCTTCCGCCAGCTGGAGCTGGAGCGCTTCCCCGAGCCGGCGTGGATCGTCGCCACGGCCGGCACCGGCGGCACCTCGGCGACCATCGCGCGGTACGTGCACTACATGGGCCACGACACCCGCGTGTGCGTCGCCGACCCCGAGAACTCGTGCTTCTTCGAGGGGTGGACGACCGCCGACCAGAGTGTCACCTGCGACCGCGGCTCCCGGATCGAGGGCATCGGCAGGCCCCGGATGGAGCCCAGCTTCGTGCCGGGCGCCATCGACCGGATGATGAAGGTCCCGGACGCGGCGAGCGTCGCCGCCGTGCGGGCCCTGGAGGGCGCGATAGGCCGCAAGGCGGGCGGTTCGACCGGCACGGGGCTGTGGAGCGCGCTGAAGATCGTCGCGGAGATGGTGGCCGAGGGGCGTACCGGCAGTGTGGTCACGCTGCTGTGCGACCCCGGCGACCGCTACCTGGACAAGTACTACTCGGACGAGTGGCTCGCCGGTCAGGGGCTGGACATCGCCCCTTACGCGCAGGCCATCACCTCACTGCTGTCGACCGGGGTGTGGCCCGAGGGCGCGGACCGGGGCGCCTGACCCCTCGGACCCCGGACCGGGGTGTGCCGGCCCGGCCGCCGTCACCGCGTCGCGAGCCGCGCGTCCAGTGCCGTCACCGCGCCCCGGAACGAGCGCCCGAGGCCGCCGCGCGCGGCCTTGAGCACCGAGCGGAAGACCGCCGGCCCGTCCGCCGCGAAGGTCCACTGGACCCGGGTGCCGGTGCCGGCGGGGACGAGCCGCCACTCCTCCAGGAGCGCGCGCATCCCGGGCACGTTGGTCTCGTCCACCCGGTACGCGTACACCTCGTTCGGCTCGGCCGCCACGACCGTCTCCCGGAACCGGGTCCCGCCCACCAGGCGCACCTCACGCCGGGCGCCCTCCTCCAGGGGCCGGGCGTGCGACACCGCCGAGAACCACTCGCTCCAGCCCGGCACGTCATCGGCGAGGGCGCTGAAGACCGCCTGCGGTGCCGCCGTGATCTCCCGTGCGAACACCAGCCGCACGGGAGCGGTCCGTGTGAAGTCGAGCCCCACCGGGCGCAGCAGGCGTGCCATGAGAGCGACCCCCCCACGGGAAGCGGAGTTCCCGCGCCGAAGCAGTGATGTCAGGTCTGCGCCACCCTAGCTGGCTGCCCGTCAGTTGTCTGTACCTGTGCCGGTCCGGTCGCCGTCCTCGGCCTCCCCGGCCACGATCAGCCGCCGCAGCTGCTCGGAGATCTCGGCCCGCGCCCCCACGGGCAGTCCCGCGTCCGTCACCAGCGTGTCGACCTGCTCCAACGCGGCGAACGAACTGAGGCCCACGGTGCCCCACTTGGTGTGGTCGGCGACCACCACCACACGCCGGGCCGACTGCACGAGCCGTCGATTGGTCTCGGCCTCGGCGAGGTTCGGTGTCGACAGGCCGGCCTCCAGCGATATGCCGTGCACACCGAGGAACAGCACGTCGAAGTGCAGCGAGGCGATGGCCTGGTCGGCCACGGGCCCCACGAGGGAGTCGGAGGGGGTGCGGACGCCTCCGGTGAGCACCACCGTGGCACCGCCCTGCCGGGGGCCGGAGCTGCGCTGCGCGGAGTGGAACACGTCCGCCACCCGCACCGAGTTGGTGACGACCGTCAGATCCGGCACGTCGAGCAGACGCTGGGCGAGCGCGTACGTCGTCGTCCCACCGGACAGCGCGATCGCGGAACCCGGTGCGACCAGCTCCGCCGCGGCCCGCGCGATGTCCTCCTTGGCGGACAGCTCCAGACCCGACTTGGCCTCGAAGCCCGGCTCATGGGTGCTCGCCTCCACCAACGGCACCGCACCGCCGTGCACCTTCTCCAGCACACCCTGGCGGGCCAGCGCGTCCAGATCCCGGCGGACCGTCATGTCGGAGACCCCGAGCTTGCGCGTCAGCTCGTTGACCCGCACACCGCCGCGCCGGCGCACCTCGTCGACGATCAGGGCGCGGCGCTGCTCCGCGAGGAGGTTCTGATTCTCACTCACGCCCGCTCCGCTTCCCTTCGCCCGACCAGCCCGGCCCCGTACGGCACGGCGGCCGCCCCATCCTCGCACGCCACGCCGCCGGTGCGGCCACCCCGTCCCCCCCTCGCGGCGGAACGGTGGGGGAGTGGATCAGGGCAGCTCGGGCAGGTCCTCCGGATAGAGCAGCGTCAGGTCGTCCGTGCTCGGTTCCTCCATCTGGGCGACCCGGCCCGCATGACGCTCCAGCATCGCCTCGAAGGTCTGGCGCGCACTGCGTCCGTTGCCGAACGCCGGGCCCTTCGGGATCTCGGTGAAGTACGTCAGCAGCGCCTCGGCGGTGCCCGGGGCGAGCCGGTACTCGTGCTCCTCCGCCTGCTGCCCCACGATGCGCAGCAGTTCCCCCGGGCTGTAGTCGCCGAAGGTGATGGTGCGCGAGAAGCGGGAGGCCACTCCGGGATTGACCGAGAGGAAGCGCTCCATCTCGGCCGTGTAGCCCGCGACGATCACCACGACCTCGTCCCGGTGGTCCTCCATCAGCTTCACGAGCGTGTCGATCGCCTCGCGCCCGAAGTCGCGCCCGGAGTCCTCGGGGGACAGCGAGTACGCCTCGTCGATGAACAGCACCCCGCCGCGCGCCCGGTCGAAGGCCTCCTGGGTGCGGATCGCGGTGGACCCGATGTGCTCGCCGACCAGGTCGACCCGGGACACCTCCACCAGGTGGCCCTTGTCCAGGACGCCGAGCGCCGCCAGGATCTCCCCGTACAGCCGGGCGACCGTCGTCTTGCCCGTGCCGGGGGAGCCCGTGAACACCAGATGTCGCCGCGCCGAGGCCGCCTTCAGCCCCGCCCGCTGCCGGCGCCGGCCCACCTCGATCATGTCGGTCAGTGCCCGGACCTCGCGCTTGACGCTCTCCAGGCCGACCAGCGCGTCCAGCTCCCCGAGCACGACCCGCGAACTGCGCGAGGGCCGGTCGGCCTCCGGCAGGGCCGCCACGGCCGGCTCCCGCTCCGTCGACCGCTGACCGGGGATGGCGCCCAGCAGCCCCGCGGGCCGGGCGGCCGTCTGTACGACGGGTTCCTGCGCCGCCGCGGGCCGCACCTCGCTCTCGTCGCTCGTGCAGTCCTCCACGACCGCCGCGCCGCCCGAGGCCCCCGGGCCGCCGTCCGTGAACTCGTAGCCGCCGCGCGCGCACCGCTCCGTGCGGCACTTGCGCAGGCTGGCACGGCAGCCGTCGATCACATGGAAGCCGTAGCCCTCGCTGCCGGTCACCCGGCAGTTCACGAAGCTGCCCCGGCCGCCCGCCGACACGTAGAACCCGGCCTCCGCGGGAGAGGTCACCGTGCACCGCTCGATGGTGGGGTCGGCGCCCTTGGTGACGATCACACCGGTCTGGGTGCCGTCGATCTCGCAGCCCGACAGCGTGCCGCCGCTGCCGTGGTCCCGGAACCACGCGCCCGTCGCCGCCTCGCGGATCCGGCAGTCGTCCAGCTGCGCGGTGGCGCCGTCGCTCACCGACACGGCCGTGTTGCGCACCTGGGTGAGGTCGCTGTCCACCACGTCCACCCGCGAGCCGCGGTCGAGTACGAACAGGGCGTCCGGCACGTCGTGCACCCGGCACGACTCCAGTACCGCGGTGGCGCCGTCGCTCACCCACACCGCCGGGTAGTCGCCGGTGCTGTCGAAGATCTCGCACTGGTTGGCGTCCACACGGGTGCCCGGGTCCCACACCGACAGGCCGTTGCGGCCGAACTGGCGCACCGTCGCACGGGTCAGGGTGAGCACCGAGCGCGACCGCAGGTCGATCGCGTTCTCCGGAATGTCATGGATACGGCAGTCGGACAGCGTCAGCACCGCGTCCGTGTCGAGCGTGACACCGTCCGCGGTGGTGCGGTGCACCGCGCAGTCCGCCAGGTGAGCCGTGGCGAGCCCGGTGATCTGCACACCGGAGCCACGGATCTCGTACACCTCGCATCCCACCGCCTCCAGCGCGGAGTTCTCACCGGTGACCGACAGGCCCGCGCCCGAGGCGTGGTGGACGCGGCAGCGCTCAAGGCGCGGCCTGCCCCCGCCGCGGACCGCGACGCCCGACTGGGCGGCGGCCACGACCTCGCACTCCTCGAACAGCCCGCCGCCGCCGTCCACGACGGCGATGCCGACGCCCGCCGGGTTGTCGACCGTGCAGCGCCGCACCGTGGGCCGGGAGCCGCCGCGGACCTCGATGCCGGCCGCGGAACGCGTCATGATCCGCAGGTCCGCGAGCTCCGGGGTGCCCTCCTCGATCAGAAGCGCGGGTGCCGCCGCGTCCTGACCCTCGATGTGCAGGTCCTGGACCACGGCGGAGGCCCGCACCGTCAGCGGCACGCCGTCCACCGGAGCCAGGCGCACGGAGCCGGGAGAGCCCTCGGGGCCGCGCAGTGTCACCGCCCGCTCGATGACGAGGTTCTCCCGGTAGGTGCCGGGAGCGACGGTGAGCACGTCTCCGTCCCCGGCGGCCTCCAGCGCGGCGGCGAGCGACGCGTACTCACCGGTGCGGCGCCGCCACCGCGATGTGCCGGTGTGTGTCACCTGGACGGTGCCCTGTGCCATGGCGCTGCCGTGCCCCCACCTCGTGCTCACGCGGGTTCTCGCGAAGATGCCGAACGGCCCAACGGTCCGGCCGGTCCACCGTAGCGTGCGCGGAGGCGCTCGGTTGACGGGAGTCGGAAGGCGGTCAACTGCCCGTTCCGGTGCGGCCCCAGTCGGGACCCGCCTTCTCCCATGCCTGGTCCCAGGCCGCGTAGCGGCGACGGAGCATGCGCTGGACGGCGAGCCGGTGGCCGCTCTCCAGGAGCGCCGCGGTCAGCAGGGCCACGCCCGCAGCCGCCAGGACCGCGTGGGTCGTGATGGTGGAGGAGTCCAACGGGCGGGCGGCTGTCCGGCCTTGGTCGTCGGTCCAGAGCGTGAAGCGGTCGCCTGGGTGCGGTTCTCGGAGTCGGGCGAGGACCGGGCCGCGCCGCACGGTGCCGTCCGGGGCGGTCCAGGCGGCGATCACACGTATGCCCGTCCGTCCTGTCCGGGGGTCCGGATGCGGCCGCGTCGTGTCGCCGTCGAACCTGGCGACGACGGTGGCCGTCACCGGATGCCGGGCTCCGCGCTGCTCCCTCGCGGCACCGCGCAGGGAGTGCTGGGCGGTCATCCCGACCACGGCGCCGGCCAGGGGCGCGGCGACGGCGATCAGGACGAGGGCGACCAAGGCCACCCAGGCCTCGGCCAGATCGGTCCCACGGCGCAGTGGATTGCGCCTCCACCGCCACAAACCCGTGATTGCCCGCACGGTCCCGCCCCCTGTCCCGCGTCCGTCCTGCCCCTGTGCCCGCCCCGTGCCCCGCGCCCCACGGTCACGGTGCGAGGGAGCGGCGGCACCTCTCCTTCACCTCATGCGCCTCTCATGGACTTCTTACACCGCCCCAACGACTCTGTGTAGCCGTCTTGTTCCCCACCGGAGCGGAGATTCGAGAACCCCTCCCGGTGGCACTCGACCGGACCGGTTCCGGCGGTCCGTTTCCAGCGGTGCGGTTCCGGGGTCATTCGATGACGGTGAACGGATCTCCCACCCGCAGGACGCCCGTGGTCTCCGGCACGAGGTTCTGGCCGAAGACGAGTCGGCCGTCGAAGCGGCGATGCCGGGCGAGGGTGCGCAGCGGCTCCTTGCCGCGCTCGGCGCTGTCCTGGTCGGTGGTGGTCACGACGCAGCGCCCGCACATCTTGGCGACCCGGAGCACGACCTCCCCGATGGCCACCCGCCGCCAGTCGTCCTCGGCCCAGGCGGCGGTGCCCTCGATGACGACGTTCGGCCGGAACCGGTTCATGGGCAGGGGGCCCTCGTCGGGGTGAGTGCCCCGCGCGATCAGGGAGTTGAGGGCGTCCAGCGAGGCGAGTGTGGTGAGCAGCAGCGGGTAGCCGTCGGCGAGGCTGACGCTCTCACCGGGCCGTGAGTGCGGGGGGTCGTCGAGGGGGCGCCGAACGGAGGGGTCGTCGAGGTGCACGAGGGCCACGTCCTGGCCGAGGTACGCGCTGAACCAGTCGCTCGCCGCCGCCGCGGCGGCGACCGTCTCGATCTTCTCCCCCGACCACTTCGCGGTCGTCGTGACGCCCGGCGCGGGCACGTCCACGACCAGCGGCTCCCGGCCGGGCGCGGACACACGGACACCGCCGCCGGGCAGAAGCTCGGCGGCGGCCGACGCCAGACGCGGCTGCTCGCGCTGCGTGACGATCCTGCCGGACGGGTCGATCAGTGCCCAGCGCCGGTCCCCGGCCAGCCCCCAAGGCTCCACCACGGCCTCGCGCGGCGCCAGGGCACGCAGTGCCTTGACCGGGTGGACGTGGATCGAGTGCAGCGCTGCGGTCGGCATGAGGCCATCGTGCCACTGGACACCGGCGGCCTCATCCCGTCGACCGGATCAGTACCCGCGGTACTGCTGCCCGTTGTTGTAGGGGTCCTGGTACGGCGCCGGGGCCGGACGCGGAGCCGCCGGGCGCATCGCCTCGTAGCCCGAGGACTGGGCCATGGGGCGGGGCTGCTGCGTCTGCTGGGGACCCGGGTAGCCGCGTGGACCCGTCTGTTGGGGGATGTACGCGGTGGGGGCCTGGTACAGCGGTGCGGGCTGCTGGGCCTGCGGGTAGCCGTAGGACGGCATCTGCGGCGAGGGCGCGGCCGGCAGCGCGGGCAGCGCGGACGGCAGTGCGGGCAGGTTGCCCGGCGCCTCGTATGCCGCGGGGACCCGGATCGGGGCGATCTGAGGGGTGCCCCGCTCGGCGACGAGCGAGTCGTAGATCGGGGTGTCCGGGAAGGGCGACGCGGAGTAGTAGCCGCCGCCATAGGTGGAGCGGGGGGAGGTCATGGCACATAAGTTAAGCCAACGATGTGGTGGTTGGGGAGACCGATAAGAGGGTTGTTTTCCGTGCCCGGGGCGACGCGGGATCCCCAATGCGAGCGAAGTCGGCGAAAAGGGGCGGCGGGCGGCGTTTGATTTCCGTAAAAGCCAAGCTCCCCACGGGTTACCGGGGGTTGACCGGGAGAGTCGCGGAGCGGGTCGTAGGAGTCCGGGTCCCCGGGGAATAGGTTGGCCTGGACGGAGGGGACGCGCGTGCCGCGTCCCGGGCCGGGGCGACGACATTCGATGGGGGCGGACATGTCCATGGCGAAGGGCTCGAACCTGCAGGTGCCCACGACCGCGTTGCGCGTCGAACTCGGCTGGCGCCAGGGGCCCGGAGTGCCCGACGCGGACGCCTCCGCGCTGCTGCTGGTGTCCCGCAGGGTCCGCACGGACGCCGACCTCGTCTTCTACAACCAGCCCGCGCATCCCTCGGGCGCCGTGCGCCACGAGGGAAAGCGCGACGCCGGCGGACAGGTGACCGACACGCTCCTGGTCGACCTGGCCCGCGTGGAGCCCGAGGTGGAGAGCGTGGTGCTGGCGGCGTCGGCCGACGGCGGGGCCTTCGGGCAGGTCCCCGATCTGCACATCCGGGTCAGCGACGCGGCGCTGGGCACCCAGATCGCGCGGTTCGACCCGGTCGCCACCGTCGAGACCGCCTTCGTCCTCGGTGAGTTCTACCGCCGGCGGGGAGCCTGGAAGTTCCGCGCCGTCGGACAGGGCTACGACAGCGGGCTCGAGGGCCTGGCCACGGACTACGGGATCACCGTCGACCGGCCGCGGCACGCCGCCGCGCCACCGCCCGTGCCCGGGACCCGCGTGGACCTGCCGGCCCCTCCGCCGCCTCCCGCGCCGCAGGCCCCCGTGGCGCCCCCGGCTCCCGCCCCCGCCCCGCCGCCCGCTCCGGTCCGGCTCACCAAGGTCACGCTCACCAAGCAGTCCCCGTCGGTCTCGCTGGCCAAGCAGGGCGGCGGCTCCGGTGCCCTGCGCGTCAACCTCAACTGGCAGACGCGCCGGCAGTTCTCCGGATGGGGGGCCGAACCGGGCCGCGCGGTGGCCGGGCACACCGACCTGGACCTGGACCTGTGCGCCCTCTACGAACTGTCCGACGGGTCCAAGGGGGTCGTCCAGGCCCTCGGCAACGCCTTCGGGTCACTGCAGCGGCCGCCCTACATCCATCTCGACGGTGACGACCGCACGGGCTCCGTGGAGAGCGGCGAGAACCTCACCGTCAACCTCGACCGCAAGCAGCACTTCCGGCGGATCCTCGTCTTCGTGACCATCTACGAGGGCGCGCGCTCGTTCGCCGACCTGCACGCCACGGTCACGCTCCGCCCCCAGCACGGCGCGCCGGTCGAGTTCTCCCTCGACGAGTGCACGACCCCCTCGACCGTGTGCGCGCTCGCCCTGATCACCAACGAGGGCGGTGACCTGATCGTCCGGCGCGAGGCCCGCTACCTGGTCCCGGACCGTGGCGTCAGCCCGCAGCGCACCGTCGACCGCGCCTACGGGTGGGGCATGAACTGGACACCCGGCAGGAAGTGAGCCCCGGCGCCGTCAGCCCTCCTCCAGCGCCGCGTCCGGGCGGGCGTAGGTACGGCCCTTCCAGGCCGCGCCCCGCCCGCGCGCGTGCCGCACCGCCGAGTCGACCGTCATCAGGAGGTACAGGAACGCCGTCACGGGAAGCAGCAGCGCCAGCCACGGGGGCTGGCGGTAGTAGCGCAGCATCGGCAGGTACGTCACCGTCATCACCACCTTCGCCGCCGTCCCGGTCAGCAGCGCGGCGTGGTCGCCGGTGAGGATGCCCGCGAGGATCGCGACGGACGGCATCAGGTACACGAGGGCCAGTCCGAGCACCGTACCGACGAGCAGCGGCGGGCTGTACCGCAGTTGGGCGTACGCGCTGCGCGTGACCATCCCCCACAGATCGTGCAGCCGCGGATAGGGGCGCACGCTGTCCACACGGTCCGCGAGCCCCAGCCAGATGTGGCCGCCGCTGTCCTTGACCGCCCGCGCGAGGGCCACGTCGTCGATGACCGCCTGCCGGATGCTGTCGGGGATCCCGGCCCGCTCGGCGGCCTGGGTGCGCAGCAGGACGCAGCCGCCCGCCGCGGCGGCCGTCCGGGTCCGCCACATCGCGATGCGGCGGAAGGGGTAGAGCTGGGCGAAGAAGTACACGAACGCCGGTACGACCAGCCGTTCCCAGAGGCTGTCCACCCGCAGGCGGGCCATCTGCGAGACCAGGTCGAAGCCGCCGGAACGCGACGCCGCCACCAGCTCGCGCAGGCTGTCGGGGGCATGGGCGATGTCGGCGTCCGTCAGCAGCAAATACTCGGGTTCCCGCGCGCGGGCCAGGCCGATCCCGTGACGCACCGCCCACAGCTTCCCGGTCCAGCCCGCGGGCGGCTCACCGGGGGAGCCGACGGTGAGCGGCAGGCCCCCGTGCCGGTCCGCCAGCTCCCGGGCCAGCCGCCCGGTGCCGTCCGTGCTGCCGTCGTCGACCAGGAAGACCTCGGCGCGCCCCGGATAGTCCTGCGCCAGCAGGGACGGCAGGCTCCGCGGCAGCACCGCGGCCTCGTCCCGCGCCGGTACGACGACGCACACCGAGGGCCAGTCACCCGGTTCCGGGTCCTGACGCGGCGGCAGCCGTACGTCGGTACGCCAGTAGAAGCCCTGGCCGAGCAGCAGCCACAGCCAGGCGACCAGTGATCCCGCGGCACTCCACACGATGGCGCTCACGCGCGCAGTCTGCCCCACGAGAGGGCCGATCACGGCGCATCGTCTATCGTGGCCTGGTGAAGATCGCGCTCATGGACTCCGGACTCGGCCTCCTTCCCGCCGCTGCCGCGATACGCCGACTGCGGCCCGACGCGGATCTCGTCCTGTCCTGGGACCCCGACGGAATGCCGTGGGGGCCGCGCACCCCCGAGGACATCACGGCGCGCGCCATCGCGGTCGCCGAGGCCGCCGCCGCGCACGACCCCGATGTGCTGATCGTCGCCTGCAACACCGCGTCCGTGCACTCCCTGCCCGCGATGCGCGCCCACCTCGAACCCGGACTCCCGGTCATCGGGACGGTCCCGGCGATCAAGCCGGCCGCGGCCGGCGGCGGACCCGTCGCGATCTGGGCCACGCCCGCGACCACCGGAAGCCCCTACCAGCGCGGCCTCATCCGGGACTTCGCCGACGGGGTGTCCGTCGCCGAGGTGCCCTGCCCGGGTCTCGCCGACGCCGTGCACCACGCGGACGAGGCCGGCATCGAAGCGGCCGTCGCCGCCGCCGCCGCGCTCACCCCCGACGACGTCACCACCGTCGTGCTCGGCTGCACCAACTACGAGCTGGTCGCCGACCGCATCCGCGAAGCCCTCCAGAAGCCCGGCTTCCCCCCGCTCATCCTCCACGGCACGGCCGGTGCGGTGGCCGCCCAGGCACTGCGTCGCATCGGGGAGAGCGCGAACCCCGGCGCCCCCGCGTCGACCGCCCTGACGGTCCTGCTGAGCGGCCGTGAGGGCGTCCTCCCCGACGAGGCCCTCACCTACGCCGAGGGCCGCCTGCTGCACGAGGTCAGCCCGGCGCGCTGAGCGCTCCCGCCACCGGCGCGGTTCCGAACCGCCGCCTAGAGCGGTGACGGTGAGCGACCACGTGCCCGCGCTCCGGAATCTCGGTACTCTCATGGCATGAGGGAGCACCCCCAGGGCGAACCCGA
Source organism: Streptomyces sp. NPDC048664 (assembly GCF_040650555.1). Classification (NCBI taxonomy): domain Bacteria; kingdom Bacillati; phylum Actinomycetota; class Actinomycetes; order Kitasatosporales; family Streptomycetaceae; genus Streptomyces; species Streptomyces sp. NPDC048664. The sequence goes on from NZ_JBEZHK010000002.1 coordinate 290,066, forward strand.
CATCTGGACGGGACGCGCGACCAACCGGGCGCAGTGGCTGCTGGCACCGGTCGGTGCCGCCTGCCTGGCGCTCGGCATCGAACTGGCCGTCGAATCCGCGTGGACGTCCGGCATCGTGCCCCTGGTGATGTCCGTCGTCGGCTGCATCGCGGCCGGGGTCCTGGTCCTCTTCGGCACCCTCGCCTTCGTGCACGTCGCCGTGAAGGTCGACAAGGACGCCCTCGAGGTGCGCTGCGGTCACATGGGGCTGCCGCGCCGCCGCATCCCGCTGGCCCTGGTCGCGGGCGCCGAGTTCGTCCCCCGGGTGACGCCGCGGCAGTGGGGCGGCTGGGGATACCGCTGGCGCCCGGAGAAGGGCACCGCCGTCGTCGTACGCCGGGGCGAGGGAGTGGTCCTGCGTCTGTGGGACGGCCACACGTTCACGATCACGGTGGACAACGCCGAGACGGCGGTACGCGTGATCAGGGCCCGGTTGCACCCGGGACTCCCGGGCGCCACACACTGACGGAGCCGTACACGTACCGACGGCGCCCGCCATGACGATCGAACTGTCGGCTGATCGGTCACGCGCCGTACACTCACCCGGGTGACCGTCACCGCTTCCCCCGTGAGCGACCAGGAGCAATCCGGGCCCCGCACCGCTTCCACCCCCGGCCGGCCCGGGAAGGTCCGGCGCCTGGTTCCCGCCGCTGTCGCGGCGCTCTCCGGGGTGCTGCTCTACGCCAGTTTCCCGCCCCGGCCGCTGTGGTGGCTCGCCCCGCTCGCCTTCGCCGTTCTCGGCTGGGTGCTGCGCGGTCGTAGCTGGAAGGCGGGACTCGGACTCGGCTATCTGTTCGGACTCGGGTTCCTGCTGCCGCTGCTCGTCTGGACGGGCGTGGAGGTCGGCCCCGGGCCCTGGGTCGCGCTCGTGGCGGTGGAAGCGGTCTTCGTGGCTCTGGTCGGCGCGGGCATCGCCCTGGTCTCCCGGCTGCCCGCCTGGCCGCTGTGGGCGGCGGCGGTGTGGATCGCGGGGGAGGCCGCGCGGGCGCGGGCGCCGTTCGGCGGATTCCCCTGGGGGAAGATCGCCTTCGGTCAGGCGGACGGGATCTTCCTGCCGCTCGCCGCGGTCGGCGGCACCCCGGTGCTCGGCTTCGCCGTGGTGCTGTGCGGGTTCGGGCTGTACGACGTGGCGCGCCTCGCGGGGGAGGGACGGCGTACCGGCACACTGCGGCGCGGGGCCGCGCTCGCCGCGCTGATCGGCGTCGCCGCGCCCGTGGCGGGCGCCCTGGCCGCGCGCTCCCTGGTCAGCGACAGGGCCGAGGACGGCACCGCGACGGTCGCCGTCGTCCAGGGGAACGTGCCGCGCGCCGGACTCGAGTTCAACGCGCAGCGGCGGGCCGTCCTGGACTACCACGCACGGGAGACCGAGCGCCTGGCCGAGCGGGTCAGGGAGGGCAAGGTGGCACGGCCCGATCTCGTGCTGTGGCCCGAGAACTCCTCCGACGTCGACCCCTTCGCGGACGCGGACGCGGCGGCCGTCATCGAGGACGCCGCCCAGGCGATCGGTGCGCCGATCTCCGTCGGCGGTGTGGTCGAGCGCGGCGGCAGGCTCTACAACGAGCAGATCCTCTGGGACCCGGCCAAGGGGCCCGTGGACACCTACGACAAGCGGCAGGTGCAGCCGTTCGGCGAGTACCTGCCCCTGCGCTCGCTCGTCGGCGCCATCAACAAGAACTGGACGTCGATGGTGCGCCAGGACTTCAGCCGGGGCCACGAGCCGGGTGTCTTCACCATGGCGAACGCCAAGGTCGGGCTCGTCACCTGCTACGAGGCCGCCTTCGACTGGACCGTGCGCAGCACCGTCACCGACGGGGCCCAGATGATCTCGGTGCCCAGCAACAACGCCACCTTCGACCGCAGCGAGATGACCTACCAGCAGCTCGCCATGTCCCGGGTGCGCGCGGTGGAGCACAGCCGCACCGTCACCGTGCCCGTGACCAGCGGGGTCAGCGCCGTGATCATGCCGGACGGCAGGATCACCCAGCGCACCGGCATGTTCGTGGCCGACTCGCTCGTCCAGAAGGTCCCGCTGCGCTCCTCGCGGACACCCGCCACACGGCTCGGCACGCTGCCCGAACTGGTCCTGGTGCTGCTGGCCGCGGGAGGCCTCGGTCAGGTGGCGGTGTCGGCGGCCCGCTCCCGCCGCGCCAGGGCCTCCGAAGGCGACGCCCAGGGGCGTGGGCAGGAGGCCACGGAACAGGCCGGTTAGGGTCGGACCATGGCTACACCCGACTTCATCAAGACCATCCGGGCGTCGGCCGGCCGGCAACTGCTGTGGCTTCCGGGCGTCACCGCCATCGTCCTGGACGACGACGGCAGGGTGCTGCTGGGGCGGCGCACCGACACCCGCAGGTGGTCCGTGATCGGCGGCATCCCCGACCCGGGGGAGCAGCCCGCGGCCTGCGCCGTGCGCGAGGTCCACGAGGAGACGGCGGTGCGCTGTGTCCCCGAGCGGGTGGTCCTCGTCCAGGCCCTGGAACCGGTGACGTACGGCAACGGCGACGTGTGCCAGTACATGGACATCACCTTCCGCTGCCGGGCCGTGGGCGGCGAGGCGCGCGTCAACGACGACGAGTCGGTCGAGGTCGGCTGGTTCACCCTGGACGCGCTGCCGGACCTCAACGAGTTCGGGCTGCTCAGGATCAAGCAGGCCCTGTCGGACTCACCCACCTGGTTCAGCCCCGCGCCGGAGCTCTGAGAGGCCCGACGTGCGGAAAGCGCGACGGCCGGGCGGCCCCCTGTGTCGGGGCTGCCCGGCCGTCCCGTCCCGCCGGTCGCCGATGTCCGCGTCAGTGGCCGGCGGAGTCCTCGGGGCGCGCGTGGCGCGGCAGGAGGAACGAGAGCAGGAAGGTCAGGGCGAGCATGCCGTCGACGATCCACAGCAGCGTCTTCATGACGGATCCGAAGCCGCTCTGGAACGCCGATGACGCGGTGGCCGTCAGCGCGGCGGGCACGCGGGCCGCGGCCTGAGGCGAGGTCACCGCCGACCGGGTGTCCTTCTCCAGGCGCGCGCAGGACGCCGGGGTGGCCTCGGGGTCCTTGGCGACGGCGCGGTCCGAGGCGCACGTGCGCAGGTCCGCCACGACGCGGTCCTGCGCGGCGGGCGCGACCTGCGCGGCGGTCAGCTCCCTGCGCAGGCCGTCCGAGCGGTGGTCGACGCCGCTCGCGATGCCGCCGCCCAGCAGACCGAAGAACACGGTGCCGAGGATGGCCACGCCGAAGGCGCCGCCGAGCTGCTGCATCGCGGTCATCGTGCCGGACGCCGAGCCCGTCTCGTGCTGCTCGACGCTGGCGAGCACGATGTCGAAGAACGGGGCCATGAGCAGGCCCATGCCCACACCGGTGACGAGCAGCGAGGGCACGAGCTGCCAGGGGCCGACGCCGCTTCCCACCAGGTCGAGGGTCAGCCACACGGCGAACACGCCGAGCGCCATCACGGCCGTGCCCGCCTGCAGTACGGCGCGGCCGAACCGGGCGACGCCCTGGGCGATCCCGAAGCCGACGATCATGCCGCCGGACCAGGGCACCATCACCAGGCCCGCCTTGAGCGGCGAGTAGTGCAGGCCGATCTGGGTGTAGAGGTTGAAGACCAGCATGAAGCCCTGCATGGTCGAGAAGAAGACCAGTCCGAGGGCCATGCCGCCGCTGAACCCGCGCTTGCGGAAGAGGCTCGGGACGACCAGCGGGTCCAGGCCGGCCTTGCTGCGGCGCGACTCGTAGACGCCGAACACGGCGAAGACGGCCAGGGAGAGGGCCATCATCACGAACGCCCACACCGGCCAGTCGTACTCACGGCCCTGGACCAGCGGGAAGATGAGCATCAGAGCGGCCACCGAGACCAGCAGCATGCCGGGGATGTCCAGGCGGGGCTTCTGCTCGGACCGGCCCTTGGGCAGATAGCGGAGCGCACCGAGGATCGCCGCGGCCCCCAGCGGCAGGTTGATCAGGAAGATCATCCGCCAGCCGGTGCCGAAGTAGTCGGCGTCCACCAGCCAGCCCGCCAGGATCGGCCCGCAGACCGCGGACAGGCCCATGACGGGGCCGAACATGCCGAACGCCTTCTGCGACTCCTTCGGCGGGAACATCTCCTTGATCATGCCGAGGCCCTGGGGCAGCATCACCGCGCCGAACAGCCCCTGCACGACGCGCGCCGCGATCAGTATCTCGGGCGAGACGGAGACCGCGCACAGCAGCGAACCGATGGTGAAGCCGGCGGCACCCACCAGGAACATCCGGCGGCGCCCGTGGATGTCCCCGAGGCGGCCTCCGGTGACGAGTCCGACGGCCATGGAGAGGGTGTACGCGGCGGCGAGCCACTGCAGGGTGGAGGCGCCGCCACCGAGGTCGGCCCGCATGGAGGGGCCGGCGATGTTGGTGACGACGGCGTCCAGGAGGTCCATCACCTCGGCCGCGAGGATGACGAAGAGGGCGGCCCAGCGCCACCGGTAGGGCGCCGGGGAGTCGGTGGGCGTCGTCTCTGCGGACGCGACACCGGTGGTGGACATCGGAACTCCTCGCGGAAGGGCCACGCCGCGGTGAGGCCTGCGGACGCGGTGGGGTGGATGGATGTGACTGCTCGGTTCGCCGGTGAGGCCCGCGGAAGGAGCCGACGGCGAGGAGAACGGTGTTCACTCTAACAGAACACTGCTCACCAAGAGAACAGCGTTCATTGCGATATAGCGTATCGCGTGACCGGGTGAGATGTATCGCGTTCCTCTCTTCGGCGGGGAGGGTGGACGAGGGTGGTGAACAGGGCCGGTGAACGGTGATCGCCGGCGGGAGAACACTGTTCTCCCGCGGCCTAGACTGTCCTCATGAGCGACCCGGCCGACGGCACCCCCACACCCCCACCGCCCTCCCCCTGGCAGCGTGAGCGCGCGGCTCGCTCCCACATCGTCCCCGCGCGTACCCCACTGTCGCGCGAACGGGTCGTCGAGGCCGCCTTCGTCGTGCTGGACCGCCAGGGGCTCGACGGGCTGTCGATGCGGCAGGTCGCCTCCGAGCTGGGGGTCACGGTCTCCGCCCTCTACGCCCACGTGAGCTCCAAGGACGCCCTCCTGGAGCAGATGTACAACAGGATCTTCGAGGGCTTCGAGATGCCGGTGGCCGACCCTGAGCGGTGGCAGGAGCAGCTGAGGAGCTTCGCGCGCTCCGCGCGGCAACGCCTGCTGTCCCACCGGGACATGGCCAGGATCTCCATGTCCCACGTCCCCTTCACCGCCGAACTGCTGCCGCACGTCGAGGCGTTGCTCGCCGTGTTCCGCACCGCGGGGCTGCCCGACCGTATCGCGGCGGAGGCCGGTGACCTCCTGTCCACGTACATCGACGGGTTCGTCATCGAGGAGCACCTGTGGCAGGACCGGGCCGTCGACCGGGAGCGGACCGTGCGCGCCGCGGGGGAGGAGGCCTCCATGGCCCGCCCCGACTGGCGGGAGATGGCCGACGAGATGCAGGACTACTTCTCGTCCCTGCCGCAGGAGGACTTCCCGCATCTGCGGGCCCTGTCGGGGCTGATGGTGACGGACTCCTCCGACGAGAGGTTCGACATCGGCCTGGAGATCATCCTGCGCGGCCTCGCCAGCTATCTGCCCGACCGGGCGGACGGCGAGGGTCCGGACGCCCACCGGGCTCCGGACCCCGCCTGACCCGGCGCCTCGGTCACCGCCGCCGGTAGGCGGTGGCCAGCACGGAGACCGTCACCTGACCGGGCAGGAAGTCGGGCAGGGGCCGGGCGCCGATGTGGCGTGCGCTCGGCGTCATGCCCAGCAGGTCCAGGACCTCCGGTCCGGTCAACCGGGCGCGATACTCGACCCGTTCGGTGACGGCGGCCTCGAAGAGCGGGTCCAGCGCCTGGTGCAGACGCTGTTCCTTGACCGGATCGACCCCGACCATCTCCGGTACCCGACGGCGCAGTTCGGCGAGGTGGCGCCCCGTGGGGCGCGCCACGACCAGCCGGCCGTCCGGGTGGAGCACCCGGTGGAACTCCGCCGGATTGCGCGGGGCGAACACGTTCAGCACGACATCGGCCACCCGGTCCGCCAGCGGAAAGGGGCGGAACACGTCCCAACTGGCCGCGGCCGCCCGCTCATGGGCGCGTGCCGCGCGGCGCAGCGCGCGCACCGACGTGTCCATCCCCAGACCACGGGCTCCGGGCAACCGGTCGAGCACCCCCGCGAGGTGATAGCCCGTGCCGCACCCGACGTCCAGGACCGCGGCCCTCTCGGGTGCCTCGTCGGCCGCAAGGCGGGCCACAGCCCGGCGCAGGGGAAGGTAGGCGCCGGTGGACAGGAAGCGCTCCCGCGCCTCGACCATGGCCGCGTCGTCGCCGCTGGTGGCGCTGGCGCCCGTCAGCAGACCCGCGTGGCCCTGACGGCCGACGTCGAAGGTGTGCCCCGCCGGGCAGCGCAGCGCCCCGCGGCCGGGGCGCAGACGCCGCTGCGTGCGGCACGTCGGGCAGCGCAGCAGATCGAGGGACGACTCAAGGGCAGGGGAAAGCGGTACGGGCACGAGACACTCCTGGCGGACGACGGAAGGGAGGGGAAGCCGTACCCGTGTGCGCGCCCGCGGTCCGTGCTGCCACCGGTCCGGCGAGGGAGCGGTGAGCGAGGAGGGAACGGGCCGTGCGCTCCGCGTGGTTCACGCGGCGGGTACGCCGAGGAGGGCCACGCCGTCCGGCGTCGCCCTCCGTGTCCTCCGCGTCAGAGGAAGCAGCAGTGCGGGGTGCTCATGAATGCCACACCCGGAGTCTACGGCCGCCGGTGGCGGGGCCCCCGGCGGCCGGAGGCCGCGCTCCGCCCCTGCCGTCGGACGTCCGTGCGGTCACCCCGCGTCCGGGGCGTCGACGATCCTGCCGTTGCTGTCGACGGTGTGGGTCCGCCAGTACACGTCCCACTTGTCGTCGACGTGCTGGGGCACCTTGCCCTCGGGGTAGCGCGTGTATCCGGCCGGGGGGTGTTCGCCGTTCCTGACGCACGCCGAGCCGGTGCCGTTCACCGTCAGGACGGGGTACTCGCCGCCGCCGCAGATGGCGTCCTTGAAGTCGGACGAGGAGCATCCGGTGAGCGCCGTGACCGTGACGGCGACAGCGGCGGCCAGGCCGGCCGCGGTCCGCAGCCTGCGGGGCCGCCGGGCGCTCGCGGTGGGCCGGGTGCTCGTACGGGGCGTGAACACGATCGTCTCCTCTGGTGTGGGACCTGGCTGTCCGGCCGACGTCGCCGTCCTGGTCGGCCTGTCCCACACTCTCGTCGACGACGGTCGTCGCGGCCTGAGTGCGCGTGCTCAAGACGTCCCGCACGCGGGCTCAGAGTGCTCACACGCACCGGCGGGCATGCCGCACCCGCGACCGGGGGCAGTCGCCCGGGCGGACCCGACCCGACACGGCCTCGGGCCCCGACCGAACCGTGCGGTTCGATCGGGGCCCGAGGCCGAGAGGGACGCGTCCCGCGGTCGCCGCCTTCGTCGGCGGGGTCCGCGTTCAGCGGGCCGTGCCGAAGTCCTGCGTCCAGTAGCTGCCCGGCTGCGCGAGGCCGACGCCGAGTTCCTTGAAGTCGCAGTTGAGGATGTTCTCCTTGTGGCCGGGGCTCGACATCCAGCCCTCCATGACCTGCTCGGGGGTGGAGTAGCCGTAGGCGACGTTCTCGCCGTACGAGCTCCACGCGTATCCGCCGGCCGTGATCCGCTCGCCCGGGTCGGAGCCGTCCGATCCCGTGTGGGACATGTTCTGGTGTTCCGCCATGTCGGCGCTGTGCGCCTGCGCCACCTTGTCGAGCGTGGAGTTGAGCGTCAGGGCCGAGCAACCGACCTTGGCGCGCTCGGCGTTGACGAGTTCGAGGATGCGGGCCGCGGTCGAGGAGGCCGTCGCGGTGGGCGTCGGAGTGCTCGACGCGGGGGCGCCCGCCAGGGCGGAGGGCGTCGCGGCCTGCGGGGCGTCGGTGGTGGCGGTGGCGCTGGGCCGGGGGGTGGCGCCGGCGGTGTGGGTCGAGGGCGCGGCGGTCGTGTGCCGGGGCCTCGGCACGTGGGTCCGCTCGGGGCCGGCGGTGGCGCTCGGGGTGGCCGACGCGCTCCAGGAGGGCCGGCTGCCGCCGTCGGCGCTCCACCGGCGGTACCAGTCCGGGTCGCTGCCCCAGGACCTGGCCGCCGTCCTGTTCGCGGTGACATGCGCCTGATGCCCGGCGTCGCCCTGCCAGTCGACACAGGCGAGGGCGGCGGACGGCACGCCCACGACGCCCACGGCGAGTGCGGCGACGACTATTCGCCGGTGGCGTGAGTTCTTGCTGTGCTTCCCCATGACTGACCTCACCCGGAATTCGCCGAGCGCTCCTAGTACGGCTGGCTGTGCGCGGACCCCGCTCCTGCACATGCGGTGATGCCCTGCGGCTCGTCATTCTTGGGCGCCTTTGCAGCGAACGCAAAAGGCGTTGCTACTAGTTTGCTTAGTAGATCGAAGAGGCCCCTCGTCGCGCTGGCGGGCGCTGCCCGGTGATCATTTGCTGCCTTCGCGAAGGGATACCGGTCCGTCATGAGGCGCGGTGCGGGGGCCGTTGGGCGGCCGGGTCGCGCGGGCCGGAGTCGCGGGGCGTCGACCGCGCGCCGCTCGATCCAAGTCCGGACAAATCCAGCATGTCGCGTCAGCGGCGTCTACTATCCGGGCCCCTTCGATCCCGGCCCGGTGTGAGGGATGTCACGAAGCGGCGGCTCCGGTCGTGGGCGATGCGCCGCCCTCAGGGGCTCAAGGGTGCTCCCCGCCCGCGTCGCACCGCCCGCCGGTTCGCGCCGGCTCCTGTCCAGGCGGAGCCGATTGAATGATCAAAATGGCGGGCGGCTACCATATGAGCACCCTCTAGCTCGAAAGATACGCCTGTGACTGTCAACGACGACTCGTTCACCAACTGGAAGAACCGCGAGGAGATCGCGGAGTCGATGATCCCGATCATCGGGAAGCTGCACCGCGAGCGGGACGTCACGGTCCTGCTGCACAGCCGCTCCTTGGTGAACAAGTCGGTGGTCAGCATCCTCAAGACCCACCGATTCGCCCGGCAGATCGCCGGCGAGGAGCTCTCGGTCACCGAGACGCTTCCCTTCCTGAAGGCGCTCACCACGCTCGACCTCGGGCCCTCCCAGATCGACCTCGGCATGCTCGCCGCGACCTACCGGAGCGACGAACGAGGCCTGTCGGTCGAGGAGTTCACCGCCGAGGCCGTCGCGGGCGCCACGGGAGAGGGCAAGATCGAGCGGCGCGAGCCGCGCGACGTGGTCCTCTACGGGTTCGGCCGCATCGGCCGCCTCGTCGCCCGGCTGCTCATCGAGAAGTCCGGTTCGGGCAACGGTCTGCGGCTGCGCGCCATCGTCGTGCGCGCCAGCGGTGGCCAGGCCGCCGACGACCTCGTCAAGCGCGCCTCCCTGCTGCGCCGGGACTCCATCCACGGCCAGTTCCAGGGCACCATCACCGTCGACGAGGCGAACAGCTCGATCGTCGCCAACGGCAACGCGATCAGGGTGATCCACGCCGACGACCCGACGTCGGTGGACTACACGGCGTACGGCATCAAGGACGCCATCCTCATCGACAACACGGGCAGGTGGCGTGACCGCGAGGGCCTGTCCAAGCACCTGCGCCCCGGCATCGACAAGGTCGTCCTGACCGCGCCCGGCAAGGGCGACGTCGCCAACATCGTCCACGGCGTCAACCACGACACCATCAAGCCGGACGAGCGCATCCTGTCCTGTGCCTCCTGCACCACCAACGCGATCGTCCCGCCGCTCAAGGCGATGGCTGACGAGTACGGCGTGCTGCGCGGCCACGTGGAGACCGTCCACTCGTTCACCAACGACCAGAACCTGCTGGACAACTACCACAAGGCCGACCGGCGCGGGCGCTCGGCGCCGCTCAACATGGTCATCACCGAGACCGGTGCCGCGTCCGCCGTCGCCAAGGCGCTGCCCGACCTCAAGGCCAGGATCACCGGCAGCTCGATCCGGGTTCCCGTCCCGGACGTGTCGATCGCGATCCTCAACCTGCAGCTCGCCCGCGAGACCGACCGCCAGGAGGTTCTCGACTACCTCCGCAACGTCTCGCTGACGTCGCCGCTCAAGCGCCAGATCGACTTCACCACCGCACCGGACGCCGTCTCCAGCGACTTCATCGGCTCGCGCCACGCCTCCATCGTGGACGCCGGTGCCACCAAGGTCGAGGGCGACAACGCGATCCTCTACCTGTGGTACGACAACGAGTTCGGCTACTCCTGCCAGGTCATCCGCGTCGTGCAGCACATCTCCGGGGTGGAGTACCCCACCTACCCGGCACCGAACGCGTAACCGGACCGCGTCCGCGGGCCGCGCGCGGCCGGACACCGCAGGGGCCGCCACCCGCAAGCCGGGTGGCGGCCCCTCGGCTCACCAGCCCGTCAGCAGCAGATGGTTGACCAGGAGCGGGAGCAGTGCCTGGGCGGTCAGCCAGGCTCGTGGGCGGTCCAGGAGGGCGCAGGCCGGGAGCAGCCACAGGGCGAAGGGCAGCCAGATGCGTTCCGTCTCCGCCTTGCTCATGCCGGACAGGTCCGCGACGAGCAGCGCCAGCAGGGCGGTCAGGACCAGCAGGGCCAGGCGGGCCTCGGGCGTGCTCGTCGCCGGCGGGCGGCGGAGGCGGGGGAGCGCGGCGGCGGCACGGCGCAGGCCCGCGGCGGTCGCCAGGCCGACCGTGGCCACGGTGCAGGCCAGGTTCGCCCACACCCAGTAGCCGTACGGCCGGATGCCGCCGACCCCCTCGTAGTAGCGCGTGACCAGCAGCCGGTACCCCTCCCACCAGTCGAACCCGGCGGCGGTGAACACCAGCGGGACGACGGCGAGTCCGGCGGCGAGGAACGGAGCGCCGCGCAGCAGGGTTCTCGGCGGGGTCCGGCCCAGCACCAGCACACCGGCGCCCAGCAGCGCGAACAGCGTGAGGCCGTAGGACAGATAGCAGGTCAGGCCGAAGAGCAGACCTGATCCGAAGGCGGCACCGGCCCGGCGGCAGGCGCTCGAACCGCTCCCGACCGCCCACGCCAGCAGGGCCGACGACCAAGCCGCGACGGCCGCGAAGTAGCCGTCGGCGGACGCGCCCACCCACACCGCCGCCGGCGCCAGGGCCAGGAAGGGTGCGGCACGCCGGGCGAGGCTCTCGCCGGTCAGGACCCGCAGCGCGGTCAGCACCGCCACGCACGCCGTGGCTCCCACGGTGATGCACCAGGCCCCGGCCCAGCCGCCGCCCCGCAGCCCGGCGTGGTCGAGCAGCACGAAGGTCACCGTCGCGGCCGGTGGATGGCCGGCGATGTGGGCGGGCCACGGGGCGGGGGAGGCACTGAGGATGTGGTGGGTGAAGTCCCGCAGGGTCGCGGGGATGTCGTGGAAGCGGCCGATCACCCGCAGGTACTCGTTGTGGGTGGTGAGCCGGGTGGCCACGCCCTGGTGCCAGCCGTCGACCAGGGCCAGGGACCACGTCCAGGCCAGGGCCGTGCCCCAGGCCGCGGCGAGCAGCGCCCGCCAGCGCAGCCGGACCGCGAGCGAGGGCCCGTACGCCACCACGAGAGCCGCCACCAGCACGGCGGCCGGGGTTCCCGGTCCGACATGGGGATCGAAGCGGGCGAACAGCGGCGGCCAGCCGACGAACAGCGAGTGGTGGTCGTGCTGGATGCGGCGGCCGATCAGCACCGCGGCCACGACGAGCAGGGCGGCGGCGAGGACGGCGGAAAGGTCACGGCGCAGGGAGCGGGTCACACCCGAACGCTAGGCCCCGAACGGCGCGTCAAAGCCGGTCGCGGGCCGGACGTCAGAGTTTCGTCATCGGTCCGAAGCGCTGGTGGGCGGCATGCGCGGCCTACGGTCGGGACATGCCCGATCAACGGCTTCCCTCATCTCCCGGATTCTGGCGCAGCCCCCTGCGCGGTCCCTGGTTCACCTCGGTCCTGGGCCTGGTCCTGCTCGTCGGCGTCACCGTGCTGTTCGTGACGGGACTGCTGTCCTACGCCGCGTACAACCCGGACCTGTCACCCGTCAACGACATGACCCCCGACAAGGGGCTCCTCGGCTTCTACCTCTTCCCCTGGCCCACCCACCCACGCGGGCTGTACCGGCTCACCCAGGGCGTCCACGTGACCCTCGGCATCACCCTGATCCCGGTCCTGCTGGCCAAACTCTGGTCCGTCGTGCCCAAGTTGTTCGCGCTGCCACCGGCCCGGTCGCTCGCCCACGCACTGGAGCGGATCTCGCTGCTGCTCCTGGTCGGAGGAGGGCTCTTCGAGTTCGTCACCGGCGTGCTCAACGTCCAACTCGACTACGTCTTCCCGGGCTCCTTCTACACCCTGCACTTCTACGGCGCCTGGGTGTTCTTCGCCGCCTTCCTCGCCCACGCCGTACTGAAGACGCCGGCGGCCCTGCGCGCGGTACGCCGCGCGCGCGACGAAGGAGACCTCGTGTCCCCGCGGCCGGCCGCGCCCACCGTCTCCCGGCGCGGGGCGCTGGGCCTGGTCGGGGGAGGGTCGCTGCTGCTGTTCGGCACCACGGTGGGCCGCAGCGTGGACGGTCCGCTGCGCGAGGCGGCCCTGCTCGCGCCGCACGGCGGGGACGAGCCCGCGGGCGGTCCGGGCGGCTTCCAGATCAACAAGACCGCCGCCTACGCGGGCATCGGCGCCGACGAGACGAGCGAGGAGGCGTGGCGGCTGGTCCTGGTCGGCCGCTCCCGCACCGTGCGCCTGAGCCGCGCCGACCTGCTCGCCCGCCCTCTGCACGACGCCGCGCTGCCCATCGCCTGCGTGGAGGGCTGGGCCACGTCGGACCAGTGGTGGCGCGGGGTGCGGCTGCGCGACCTCGCCGCGCTCGCCGGGCACGAGGACCCGTGCGACGTGCTCGTGGAGTCGCTCCAGCGCCACGGCGCCTTCCGCCGGGCCGCCCTGCGGGCCAACCAGGTGGCGGACCCCGACTCCCTGCTCGCCCTGCGGGTCAACGGCGCCGACCTCACCCCCGACCACGGCTATCCGGCGCGGATCATCGTGCCCGCGGCGCCCGGTGTGCTCAACACCAAGTGGGTGGCCCGGCTGACGTTCGGGGAACTGCGATGAGGCGCCGCGACCTGATCGGCAGCCCCGTGCGACTCCTGCTGCTCGCCTGCTCGTTCGTGCTCGCGTCCTACGCGGGGGTGCGGCTGCTGGCGGGCGACCGGGTCCGGATCGCGCTGTGGGTCGTGGGCGCCGCGGTGGTGCACGACCTCGTGCTGCTGCCGCTGTACGCACTCGCGGACCGTGCGGTCGTCCGAGGGCTGGAGCGGATCGGGCACCGGGGCCTGGCCGGGTACGTACGCGTCCCGGCCGCCCTGTCCCTGCTTCTGCTCCTCGTGTGGTTCCCGCTGATCAGCGGCTCCGTCGCCGAACGCTACCGGCGGGCCACCGGGCTGTCCGCGGCCCCCTTCCCGGCCCGCTGGCTGCTGATCACCGCCGCCCTCTTCGGCGGTTCGGCACTGCTGCTGGTGGTCCGGCTGCGCAGGGAGACGAAGCACCGTACGCCCGACGACCACTGATCCACGGCATGCCAGCCCCTGCCGCGCGCGTGGCGCAGCAGGGCCGGCGTGCCGAGCCGCGCCCAGGGAAAGGGGCTGCCCGCGCCGCCCCGCGCGCCGTCGGCGTCGACGACCTGGACGCTGACCCGTTCGTCTATGTCGGCGGGCGCGGTCTCCACGATCAGCGTCCCGCCGGGCAGCACCAGGCCGCGCAGCCGCTCCAGCAGGGCGCGCGGGTCGCCGCCGATGCCGATGTTGCCGTCCATCAGCAGCGCGGTGTCCCAACCGCCCTCGCCGGGAACCGGCTCGAAGACGGAGCGGAGCAGTGCCGTCGCCCCCGCCCGCCGGGACGCGGGGCTCTCCAGGCGGCGCACGGTGCGCGCCACGGCCGCCTCGCTGACGTCGATGCCGAGGACCGGCCGGCCCCGTGCGGCCAGCGCCGCGACCAGCCGGCCGGGACCGCAGCCGACGTCGAGCACGGAACCCGCGCAGCGCCCGAGCACCTCCAGATCGGCGGCGTCGGCCTCGGCGCACCACCGTTCCACCTCCAAGGGCAGCAGCCAGCCGTCGGACCGCCGCAGGAAGAGCGGGCCCCGGCCCAGGCGCAGGGCGTCGGAGTAGGGGTCGCCGGCGGCCCAGGGGGAGGCCGCACCGCCGCGCGCGGCGGTGCCCACCGCGCTCATCGGGCGCCGTCCGTCCCGAACCGGGCCAGCACCGCGGCGAACCGGCTGCCCCGGGCCACCGCCGCGACAGCCTCCGCGTCCGCGGCGGTGTCGACGTCGCGCAGACACGGCAGATCCCGCACCCGCAGACCGGCAGCCACCAGCCGCTGCCGCTGCACGGCGCCCGTCGTCGCGGTCGACATCGGAACGCCGCGCACCAGTGCCGGATCCGGCCGCGCCAGCCCCAGTGCCCAGAAGCCGCCGTCCTGCGCCGGCCCGAAGTACGCGTCGCAGCCGGCGAAGTCCACGTCGAGCAGATCCGGGGTCACCTGCGGGGTGTCCATGCCGACCAGCAGGGCGGGGCCGTCGCAGGCGGCGAACGCCGCGGCCAGCCGTTCGTCCAGCCCGCCCGCGCACTGCGCCGCGACCTCGAACCCGGCCGGCAGCCACGGTCCCGGCTGCCCCTCCAGGACGAGGACACGCCGGGTGGCGGGAGCCAGCGCCACGGCGCCGAGGGTGTCGGCGAGCGCCGCCTCGGCGAGGGCCGCCGCCTGGTCGGGGGTGAACGGCGGTGTCAGGCGGGTCTTCACCCGGCCGGGCCGCGGCTCCTTGGCGATCACGAGCAGCGTCGTCACCGGGCCGTCCCTCCCGCCGTGGCACCCGCGGACGGTTCGGCGAGCACCCGGCTCATGTCCCGCACCGCCTGCCAGGTCCCGCGCCAGGTGCCCGTCACCTTCGAGGCGCCCGTGCGCGGCAGATACGGCACGTCGTGCTCGCGGACCCGCCACCCGGCGTCGGCCGCGCGCACCACCATCTGGAGCGGGTAGCCGCTGCGCCGGTCGGTCAGGCCGAGGGCGAGGAGCCGCTCGCGGCGGGCGGCGCGCAGCGGGCCGAGGTCGTGCAGCGGCAGCCCGGTGCGGCGGCGCAGCATCCGGGCGAGCGCCAGGTTGCCCACGCGGGCGTGCGCCGGCCAGGCGCCCGGGCCCTGAGGACGCCGCCGGCCGAGCACCAGGTCCGCCGCGCCCGAGGCCACCTCGCGGACGAAGGGCACCAGCAGCGAGGGGTCGAGGGAGGCGTCGCAGTCGCAGAAGCACACGACGTCGGCGGTGGCGGCGAGCAGCCCCGCGTGGCAGGCGGCACCGAACCCGCGACGCGGCTCGTGGACGACCCGCGCGCCGAGTTCGCGCGCGAGAGCGGCCGAGCCGTCCGTGGAACCGTTGTCCACGACGAGGGCACGCCAGCCGTGCGGGATGCGGGAGAGGACCCAGGGGAGCGCCTCCGCCTCGTTCAGGCAGGGGAGCACCACGTCGACGTCCGGGGGAGTGGGAGAGGTCGTCACGGCTTTCACCCTACGAACGCGAAGGGGGCATTTCGGACAGCCGGTCCTTACGAAACACGGACGTCGGCGCCCGGCACCCGGGCCGGGGGCGCCGCGCGAGGGGCTCCGGTGCGAGGCTTGAGGCATGCAGCAGCCGTACGAGTCCCCGCAGCCGGTGCCCGACGAGCACCGGCCGCCCGAGACCTCCCGCGTCCTGGTCGTGGACGACGACCCCACCGTGGCCGAGGTGGTCTCCGGGTACCTGGAGCGCGCCGGTCACACGGTGGACCGCGCGCAGGACGGGCCGGCGGCGCTGGCCAGGGCCGCCGCCCACTGGCCCGACCTGGTGGTGCTGGACCTCATGCTGCCCGGGATGGACGGCCTGGAGGTCTGCCGCAGGATGCGCGACCGCGGGCCGGTGCCGGTGATCATGCTCACCGCGCGTGGCGACGAGGACGACCGCATCCTCGGTCTGGAGGTGGGGGCCGACGACTACGTCACCAAGCCCTTCAGCCCCCGCGAACTCGTCCTGCGCGTGGAGTCCGTGCTGCGCCGGGCCCGCCCCGCGGCGGGGGTGCGGCCGGCGCTGGGCGCCGCCGGACTGACCGTGGACCCCGCCGCCCGCCGTGCCACCAAGGACGGCATCGAACTCGCCCTCACCCTGCGCGAGTTCGACCTGCTGGCGTTCTTCCTGCGGCATCCGGGGCAGGCGTTCGGCCGCGAGGACCTGATGCGCGAGGTGTGGGGCTGGGACTTCGGCGACCTGTCGACCGTGACCGTCCACGTCCGGCGGCTGCGCGGCAAGGTCGAGGACGACCCGGCCCGTCCCCGCCTCATCCAGACCGTGTGGGGCGTGGGCTACCGGTTCGACCCCGCCGGACGCGAGGCGCGTGAGGACGACGGAGGGAGCCGAGGATGAACGACGCCCTTCTCATGGCCCTCTACGCCTTCCTCGGGGCCGCCGCCACCGGCCTCGTCGGCGCCGGCGTGCTGCGCCTGATCCGCCGGCGCTCGCTGACCGCCTCTCTCGCCGTGATCGCCGCCGTGGCGGTGTTCGCGATGCTCGCGGGCACGCTGGCCGTGGCGCAGGCGATGTTCCTGTCCGGGCACGATCTGCGGGTGGTGACGACCGTGGTCGCGATGGCGGCCGTCGTCTCCCTGGCCACCGCGATTCTCCTGGGCCGGTGGGTCGTCGCCCGCAGCCGTGAACTCCAGCTCGCGGCGAGGTCGTTCGGCGAGGGCGGGGACTTCACCGCGCCCGACGGGCCCGCCATCGCCGAACTCGCCTCGCTGAGCCAGGAGCTGGCCGCGACCAGCGCCAGGCTCGCCGAGTCCCGCGAGCGTGAGCGCGCCCTGGAGTCCTCCCGGCGTGAACTGGTGGCCTGGATCTCGCACGACCTGCGCACTCCGCTCGCCGGGCTGCGGGCCATGTCGGAGGCGCTCGAGGACGGGGTGGCGGCGGACCCGGACCGCTACCTGCGGCAGATGCGCACCGAGGTCGAGCGCCTCAACGACATGGTCGGTGACCTGTTCGAACTCTCCCGTATCCACGCGGGCACGCTCGCCCTCGCCCCCTGCCGGATCTCGCTGTACGACCTGGTCGGCGACGCCCTCGCCGGAGCCGACCCGCTCGCCCGCGAGCTGGGGGTACGGCTGGTCGGCGACCGGGTGGAGCCGGTGCCGGTCGAGGTGGACGGCAGGGAGATGAGCCGCGTGCTGGGCAATCTGCTGGTCAACGCGATCCGGCGGACACCGGCCGACGGCACGGTGGCGGTCGCCGCCGAACGCTCCGCGGACGGTGTGGTGCTGTCCGTGTCGGACGGCTGCGGGGGCATCCCGGAGGAGGATCTGACGCGGGTCTTCGACACCGGCTGGCGCGGTACCCACGCCCGTACGCCTCCGGCGGGGGCGGGTCTTGGTCTCGCCATCGTCCGCGGCATCGTGGAGGCCCATCAGGGCCATGCCACGGTGCGGAACATTCCGGGCGGTTGCCGCTTCGAGGTGACGCTGCCCGCGGCCAGGGGGTGAACCGGCGGGGGCCCCTCCCCCGGTCGCCCTCCCCGGGCCCCGAAACCCCCGAGCCACAGGCTTCCCGGTCGTCGGCGCCCGGGGCCCCAAGGGGCCCTGTCGGAATGCCCGCCCGGGCGCGGCCTGGCGTCGCGGTTCGCTGCGTCCGTCATTCGCCCGCGGCGTCGTCGTGGCCGGCCGCGCAGTTCCCCGCGCCCCTTTGGGGCGCGCTGTCGGCGCCGTGTCCGACAGCGGCAACACCGCTCGGGCGCCCATGCCGCGAGGACCGCCACGACTCCGGGGCTCTACGCCTCAGCCGTCGGTGGGGTCGGTTCCGGGGCGGTGGTCTTCGGCCCGGACGTGCTCGGGTTCTCGTCCGAGGCGGTGAGCACACCCACCGGACGTCGTGGCGGCCGGGACGTCGCCCGTCGCCCTGCCGCGTCCGGGACCGTCGGTCGGTCCGTCCGGTTCCGTCGCCGCGTGAGCGCCACCGCTGCCACTCCGAAGCCGAGGGCCGCCGCGATCAGATGGCCGATGGTGGTGAAGTCGGGCAGAGGCCCCGGCCATTCGGCGCCTCCCAGGGGCCAGGCGAGCACGAACAGCGCCCAGGGGAGCCGACCGCGCCGGGGCAGAGCGAGCGTGCCGGCCGCCATGACGGTCTGGGCGCCGTAGCTGATCCCGAAGTCGACGTCGTGCCGCACGGCCGCCGGATACCAGCCGTGCCGCAGCGCCACGGCGATGACCAGGGCGGTGAGCAACGTGGCCGCGACATGCCCGCCGAGGAACAGGGCCACCGCGGGCCGCTTCCCCCACCGGCGCTCCGCCAGCGCCAGGAAGCAGCAGACGCCGAGACCCAGAGTGATCAGGGTGCCCGCGAACTCGACCGAGGCGACGTCCGTGAGCGTGCCGTCGAAGAACAGCACACTGCCGAGCAGCGCGGCCACCGGATGGGCGTGCAGGTTGTCGAGGTTGGTGCTGACGCGGCCCAGCAGCTCGGCCGCTCGCCCGGCGGACAGCCCGTAGTTGATCCAGGCGTGGCAGGCCAGGAGCACGCAGACGTAGGCGAGGGTCAGCGGAGCACGGCGCGGATACGCCCGGACGGCGCGCAGGAGCCCGCCCAACAGGCCCCGCGGTGACGGTGGGTTCATGCTGAGAGATTGTGCAGGTGCGTCGATGACGCGTGCTCAGGGGGCCTGCTCCGGCCGCTGCCCGCGCAGTCCCGCACGGGCGAACTCGACCATCCCCTCCTCGAATCCCACCTCGGGCTTCCAACCGAGTTCGGCGCGCAGCCGCGAGGAGTCCGCGGTGATGTGGCGTACGTCGCCGAGCCGGTACTCGCCCGTGACGACCGGCCGCGGACCGCCGTGGGCGTCGGCCAGCACCCGCGCCATCCGGCCCACCGCGCACGGTTCGCCGCTCCCGGTGTTGTACACCGTCAGCACCCCCTCGGGCGGATCCGCCTCCAGCGCCGTCACGTTGGCCGCGGCCACGTCACGGACGTGCACGAAGTCCCGCCGCTGACGGCCGTCCTCGAAGACACGCGGTGCCTCGCCGCGGGCGAGCGCCGAGCGGAAGAAGGAGGCGACACCCGCGTACGGCGTGTCCCGGGGCATCCCCGGGCCGTACACGTTGTGGTAGCGCAGCGACACGGCCGAGCCGCCGGTCGCGCGGGCCCAGGCCGCCGACAGATGCTCCTGGGTCAGCTTGGTGGTCGCGTACACGTTGCGCGGATCGGCGGGCGCGTCCTCGCCGACCAGCCCGGGCGCCAGCTCCCGCCCGCACACGGGGCACGCCGGTTCGAAGCGTCCGGCGTCCAGGTCGGCCACCGCCCTCGGGCCCGGCCGCACCACCCCGTGCCGCGCGCACTCGTAGCGTCCCTCCCCGTAGACGACCATCGACCCGGCCAGCACCAGGCGCCCCACCCCCGCGTCCGCCATCGCCGACAGCAGGACCGCCGTGCCCAGGTCGTTGCGCGAGACGTACTCGGCCGCGTCCGCGACGCCGTCGCCCAGCCCCACCATCGCCGCCTGATGGCAGACCGCGTCGACCCCGGACAGGGCGCGGGCGACCGCGTCGGCGTCCCGCACGTCGGCGGGCGTGCTCTCCCGCACGTCGAACCCCACCGGCTCGTGGCCGCGTGCCCGCAGCGCCTCGACCACATGGGACCCGATGAACCCGGCACTGCCGGTGACCAGTACACGCATACGGCCACGCTAGGCCCCGGGCGGCCCGCCACCGCGTGCCCCGGCCGCCATGTCACCGCTTCGTAAGACCGGGCCGCCCGGCCGCGGCACTCGGCCTAAGAGGTGAACGGCGGGGCCGTCACGGACGGGATCGCGGGGCGCGGGGGCGCGGCGCGCGCAGACTTTCCACGGTCCGCCCGTGACGGGACGTGTGAGGAGAGGCCGCGATGTCCGAGGCGGAAGGCGCGCAGCGCGAGGTGAGGCACAAGGAGACCAAGGCCGAGCGCCGGGCCCGCACCGACTACACCGGCGGTGTCTACGGGTCGCTGCTCGCGGGCTCCGTGGTGGTGGGCGCCGGAGCGACCGGGCCCGTCTCGCGCCTCGAACTGGTGCTGCTGCTGATCAGCACCGGCCTGGTGTTCTGGATCGCGCACGTGCACGCGCAGCTGTTCGGCGCCCGGTTGGCGCAGCAGTCGCTGAACTGGCGGGCCGTGCTGCACGTCTGCCGCGACGAGTGGCCCATCGTCAAGGCCGCGGTGCCGCCCGCCGTGGCCGTGGCCGTCAGCCCGCTGTTCGGGCTGGACGCGCGCGGTGGGGCGTGGCTGGCGCTCTCGGTCGCCGTGGCCGGGCAGATGGGGTGGTCCGCGGCCGCGGCGCGGCGGGCCGACGCGGCGTGGTGGCTGGTGGGGGTGAGCGCGGCGGTGAACCTGGTGCTGGGCCTGCTGATCATCGTGTGCAAGATCCTCCTCGAACACTGACGAGGCAGCTCACCCCGGGCGGGTGAGGTGGCGCCGGGGCACGGAGGCCATGGTGGGGTGGTACAGGGGCGTGGAGGGGAGCAGCCATGAGCGTTCCACGTGGTTCCGTACGCGTCACAGGCTTCGCCGCGTCGTGGACCTGGGTGCTCGGCGCGGCGCTCGCGGCGCTGGTGCCGGGTGTCCTCGTGCTGGTCTGGCCGCACGAGACCCTGCATGTCCTCGCCGTTCTCATCGGGCTGTACCTGCTCGTGACCGGAGGCCTCCGCCTCGTGGCCGCCTTCGCCCGCGAGGAGCGTGACGAGCGGCTGCCCCGGCTGATCGTCGCGGTGGTGCTCGTCCTGGCCGGCGTGCTGTGTCTGCGCCACCCCCTGCAGACCATCGCCGTGCTCTCGCTGGTCGTCGGGCTGGTGTGGCTCGTGTCCGGGATGCTCGGCGCCTACACGGCCCTCGCCGACCGGGACCTCGCGCACCGCGGACTCGTCCTCGGCGCGGCCGTGCTCGCCGTCGTCGCCGGGATCGTCGTCCTGGCCCTGCCCGCTCCGTCCGCCGTCGTGCTGACCCGGCTGCTGGGGCTGTGGCTCGTGCTGCTCGGGCTCGCGGAACTGACGGTCGCCCTGGCGCTGCGGGCCGGGCAGCGCGGGGCCCGGTGACAGGGCGCCCGGCGCTCACCCCCGCCGGGTGAGGACACGCCGGGCTCGCGGCGCGCACGCTGAGGACGGCACCGGCCGCCTCGGGCCTGTGCCGGGAACGGAGGAGTGACATGGTCGCGCAGACATACCTCGCGTACGACTATCCACTGCTGAGCGCCTTCTGGACGATCCTGTGGTTCTTCGTGCTGGTCATGTGGTTCGTCCTGCTGTTCCGCGTGGTGTTCGACATCTTCCGCGACGACTCCATGGGCGGCTGGGCCAAGACGGGCTGGCTGTTCTTCGTGCTCGTGCTGCCGTTCCTCGGCGTGTTCGTGTACGTCGTCGCCCGCGGCCGGGGCATGGGCCGCCGCGAGACGGCGCAGGCGCGGGCGCGGCAGGAGGCCTTCGACTCCTACGTCCGCGAGACGGCGGGCGCCCCGAGCGGCACCGACCAGCTCGCGAGGCTCTCCGAGATGCGCTCCCACGGCGACATCACGGACGAGGAGTTCCGCCGGGCGAAGGAGATGGTGCTCTCCAGTCATGGGTCCTCCTGGTCCACCGCGACGCCGGCCGCACCCCCGGCCGCCTCCGGGGCGTCGGCGGCGTCCGCGACCGCACCCGGGCCGGAGGCGGCCGCGGACCGTCCGTCGCACATCCACCACGCCTCGCGCCGCTGACGGAGCGTCCGCCGGGCTGTCGGTCCGCCGGTTCGCCGGTCACGCGCTGCGTGGCCGGCGGGCCGCCTTCTTCGCCGTGCTCCTGGCGGCCGGACTCTTCGCCGTACGTTTCGCCGCCTTCTTCGCGGGCTCCTCAGCGGACGTGCCCGCCGCGGGCTTCCCGGTCTTCTCCCCGGCCTTCCCGGCCGCCCGGGCGGCTCCCTTCCCCGGCAGCTCGTGCACCTCGGCCCCGGCGGTCTCCCCACGGGAGGCCTTCGCCTCGGCCACCGAGGCCTGGAGCGCGGCCATGAGATCCAGGACCTTGCCCGGTTCGGCCGCAGGCTCCGGCGCTCCGGGCGGTGCCTGCCCCTCGCGCTTGGCCTCGATCACCTGCTCCAGCGCAGCCGTGTAGCGGTCGACGTAGTCGGGGCCCTCCAGGTCGTCCCGCGTCATACGGTCGATCAGATGTTCGGCTTCAGTGATCTCCTCGTCGGAGAGGCGCACCTCGCCAGGAGCCAGTTCGCCCGGATCCCTGATCTCGTCCGGCCAGCGCATCGCGTGCAGGACGAGGGCCTCGCCCCGCACCCGCAGCAGGCCGAGCCGTTCCCGTCCGTGCCAGGCGAACTTCGCCACCGCGGCCTTCGACGTCCGCGCCAGCGCCTTGCGCAGCAGAACGTACGGCTTGGCCGCGATTGCACCCGAGGCCTGGAGGTAGTAGCCCTCGCCCATACGGATCGGGTCGATCGATCCCGCCGGCACGAAACCGGCGATCTCGATGGCCCTCGCCGTCGGCAGCGGCAGCTCGCGCAACTCCTCGTCGAGCACCGGGACGACCTCGTCCCGGGCGATCTCGTACCCCTTGCCGATCTCCTCCGCCGTCACCTCGCGGTCCTCGACCGCGCAGTACTTGCGCACCCGCACCCGGCCCATGTCCTCAAGGTGGTACTGGTGGAAGCGGACACTGTGGTCCTCGGTCGCGGGGACCACGTCCACCGGGATCGTGACCAGGCCGAAGCTGATCGCTCCCGACCAGACGCTGCGGGGCATCGCGGACCTCCGTGACAGGGGGGGGCACCAGCCTACGAACGGCGCCCGCGCCCGGCATGCCGAGAAGGTCCGCACGGGCCGGGCCGGCGGCCCGACGGCCGGTGCGGGCGGCCGCGGATTCGGTCCCTGATGGCACGCATGGCCGGGACGCGGGTGGGGTACGCGTCCGTAGTTCGCCCGGAACCGTGAGTTCCGGGCGGCCTCCACACGCCACTACCTGGGGAATCTGCCATGAACACGCCCGAGAAGGACCATCGACCGACCGCGGCCCAGTCGGCGCTCGACACCCTCGCGGTCGACACCTCGGACCCGGCCGCGCTGGACACCCTGGCCGGGTCCGACGTACTCGTCCCCGTGCCGGACGACGTCGCCGAGGACGACACGACCAACCCCTACGCGGTGGCCCTGCCGGTGCTGGAGCAGCCGGACGGGGAGCAGACGGTGCCCGTGTTCACGTCGGAGACGGAGATGGCGGACCTGCTGCCGTCCGTCTCCCGCTACCGGCTGGTGCCGCTCGGCGCGCTCGCCTCGCAGTGGCCCACCGAGGACCTGAGCCTGACCATAGACGCGGCCTCGCCGCACGGTCTGACGCTCGACTCCAAGGGAGTGCGCACGCTGCTGGCGCGGTCGTGAGGCCGTCGTGACCGCCCGGACCGGGCGAGCCGCCGGGGAGGGGCCGCGCCGGGCGCGTCAGCGCGTCGGCGCGCCTTCGGCCAGCATCCGTGCGAGGACGTCCCGCTGGAGCGGCCGCACCTCGCCGTGCAGGGCGCGGCCCTTGTCGGTCAGGGCGACATAGACCCCGCGCCGGTCCTCGGCGCACACCGAGCGCAGCACCAGGCCGTCCTTCTCCAGGCGCCCGATCAGCCGGGACAGGGCGCTCTGGCTCAGATGGACGCGCCCCGCGATGTTCTGCACCCGGCAGTGGTCGCCGTGCGCGGGGGTCTCGGCGGCGAGGACGTCCAGCACCTCGAAGTCGCTGGCGCCCAGGCCGTACGGGTGCAGCACCCGGTCGATCTCGCACATCGTGCGCGCGTGCACCGACAGGATGTCCCGCCACCGCTCCTCGAGCCCGGCACCCGCCGTCTTCGCTGCCATACCCGCACGGTAACAGAGGAACGGCCTTTTGTTTACCGTGCAAATAGTGCACCCGCAACGATCCGGCCCCGCTACGCGGTCGGCTCCGGGTCCTGGGTCAGGCCCACCAGGTTGCCGTCCGGATCCTTCACCGAGGCGATCAGCTTGCCGCCGCCCACGTCCGTCACGTCCTGGAGGAGTTCGGCACCGGCGCCCAGCAGGGCCGAGAGACGGGCGCGGATGTCGGCCACGCTCCAGTAGGGCACCGGCCCGGTCATGCCCCTGGCGTGCCCGTTGGGGTCGAGGCCGACGTCCTGCCCCGCGTCCTTGAAGCCGACGTAGTAGGGCTCGTCCGCGTAGGGCTCGACCTCCAGCAGCGCACCGAAGACCTCCTTCGCCCGGGCGAGGTCCTTCACGGGGTAGATGATCGTCTTGAGGCCCTCGGTCATGGTGACTCCTTGGTCGATCGTGCGGCTCGGACCGCCCTGTCGGACCGGCGCGTCCCGCCGGTGGCTTCACGCTAAGGCGGGGGGCGCCGCGGTGGCTTCTCGAATCCTGACCGGTCCGGTGGGCCGGTGGGCGAGGGCCGCCGTCCCGCGCCCGCGTGTGCGCGGGCGCGGCGGGCGGCGTTAGTCTGTTCCCCGTCCGCGATCATGCCTCGCGGCGCGGTGGTGGGGCCCGCCGTACCCGAACCGCGGCAGCGTCGCCGCCAACGGTCCCTACTTGCGATCGAGCGTGCCCGTTCGACAGGGCCCCGGCGAGTAGGAGAAGTACGTCCATGACAGTGCCGCACCCCAAGAGTGCCGAACCAGGCGGGACGACCGCGCCCGAGCCCGTCCGCCGTCCCTCGCCCTGGCGGGGACAGGGCGACGTCGTGGCCGTCGTCGCCCTCGGCGGCGCGATCGGAGCCGCCGCACGCTACGGCGCCACGCTCCTGTGGCCCGCGCCGTCCGCGGGCTTCCCCTGGGCCGTCTTCTGGATCAACGTCATGGGCTGCGCCGTGATCGGCGTGCTCATGGTCGTGATCACCGAGCTGCGGGCCGTGCACCGGCTGGTGCGCCCCTTCTTCGGCACCGGGGTGCTCGGCGGCTTCACCACCTTCTCCACCTACACCGTCGACATCCAGCGGCTGGCCGACGCGGGGCACCCCCGTACGGCGCTCGTCTACCTGCTGGCGACCCTGCCGGCCGCGCTCGCCGCCGTATGGCTCGCGATGGTGGCCACCCGCCCTGCCCTGGCGTGGCGCCAGCGGTGACCGGCGACAGTGAGGAGGCGACGGTGCCGAACGGCACGACGCCCGGCGACCCGACCACGGCCGACACCCCTCGGAGGCGGCGATGACACGACTGACCGGCAAGGCCCTGAGACTGACCGTCCTCGTCGGCGAGAACGACCACCGGCACGGCAGGCCCGTCTACTCCGAGATCGTGCACCGCGCGCACGCCGCCGGTCTCGCGGGGGCGAGCGTGTTCCGGGGGATCGAGGGCTTCGGCGCCTCCTCCCTCATCCACACCACCCGGCTGCTGTCGCTGAGCGAGGACCTCCCGGTGGCCGTCGTCGTCGTGGACGCCGAGGAACGCGTCCGCGCCTTCCTGGCGGACATCGAGGACCTCGTCACGGAGGGCCTGGTGACGCTGGAGAACTGCGAGGTGATCCGGTACGTGGGCCGGGGCGGGAGCACGCCGGGCCCCGACGGGAAGGGTGAGAATCGGTCGTGAACTGGCTGTTCGTCATCGTCGGCGCCGCTGTCGGCGCGCCCCTGCGCTATCTCACCGACCGCGCGGTGCAGACGCGGCACGACACGGTCTTCCCCTGGGGTACCTTCGTGGTCAACGTGAGCGGTTCGTTCGTCCTGGGCCTGCTCACCGCCGCGGCGTCGGCCGGCCACGCCTCCCCGCACCTGCAACTGCTCATCGGTACGGGCCTGTGCGGGGCACTGACCACCTACTCCACCTTCGCCTATGAGACCCTGCGGCTGACCGAGACCGGGGCGGGGTTCTACGCCGCCGCCAACGTCGTCGCGAGCGTGGTGGCGGGCCTCGGGGCCGCCTTCGCCGGGGTCTCGCTCGCCGGAGCGCTCTGGCCGTAGCGGACCGCCGCGACCCGGCGTGGCGAAAACCATCGCGCAACGCTACCGTCTACAGCACTGTCGACCAACTCTCCAGAACTGGATCCCATGAGCGTCATCAACGTCGGTCAGGCCGCCGTCCTCGGAGTCGTCGAGGGAGTGACCGAATTCCTTCCCGTGTCCTCGACCGGCCACCTCAAGATCGTCGAGGGGTTGATGAACATCCCCGTCGACGACCAGGCCGTCGTCGGCTTCTCGGCCGTCATCCAGGTCGGCGCGATCGCGGCCGTGCTCCTGTACTTCTTCAAGGACATCGTGCGGATCGTCACCGCCTGGGGTCGCGGCCTGGTCGATCGTGAGGCGCGGTACAGCCACGACTACAAGTTCGCCTGGTGGGTGATCGCCGCGACGATCCCGATCGTGGTGGTGGGCCTGGCCGCCAAGCCGCTCATCGACGGCCCGCTCGCCTCGCTGTGGGTGGTCGCGGCCTCGCTGATCGTCGGCAGCGGAGTGATGTGGTGCGCCGACCAGATGGGCCGCCACAAGCGCGGCGAGGACGACACCTCGTTCAAGGACGCGATGCTGGTGGGCAGCTCGCAGATCCTGGCGCTGCTCTTCCCCGGCTTCTCGCGCTCCGGCGCCACCATGTCCACCGCGCTCATCCTGGACCTCGACCGGGTCGCCGCCACCCGCCTGTCGTTCTTCCTCGGCATCCCGGCCCTCACCGGCGCCGGCATCTACGAGCTGAAGGACGCCCTCGGGGCCGGAGTGGGCGCGGCGCCGCTGGCCGTCGGCACGATCGTCTCCTTCGTCGTCGCCTACGCCTCGATCGCCTGGCTGCTGAAGTTCGTCGCCAAGCACTCCTTCAACGCCTTCGTGATCTACCGGATCGTCGTCGGCGTCCTGCTCCTGGGCCTGCTGTCGACCGGCGCGCTCAGCTGACCGCACACGCCGCCCGTGCCCGCCTCGCGCGGGGCGCGACCAGGGGTGCGAGGCCCGACCCGGGGCCTCGCACCCCTGCGGCTTTCGTCACCCCGGCTTGACATCCCCGCTCCGTCGCACGCACGATCGAGCCGTGAACCTGTCAGACAGCCAGACAGGTGGCCGGGCACCGCGGCGCGTCAGCGCCATGGAAGCGGTGCTGACCCACCTGCGCGGCGCCATCGAGCGCGGCGACTACGCCATCGGCGACAAGCTCCCCTCCGAGGCCGAGCTCTGCCGGACCCTGGAGGTCAGCCGCCCGGTGCTGCGCGAGGCGCTCCGGGCCCTGCAGACCATGGGGCTGACCGTCTCCCGCACCGGCAGGGGCACCTTCGTCGTCGCCGGCACCGTGGAGGACCCCACCTTCGGCGACTACGCCGCCAGCGACCTGCTGGAGGTGCGCCGCCATGTGGAGATCCCGGTCGCCGGGTACGCCGCGCTGCGCCGCTCCCCGGAGAACCTCGACCACCTGGCCCACCTCCTGGACCGGATGGAACGGGAGACGGACACCACCGCGTGGGTCGCGATGGACACGCTCTTCCATCTGGCCGTGGCCGAGGCCGCGCGCAACCCGGTGTTCCGCCGGGTGATCGAGGAGATCCGCGACGCGCTGGCCCGGCAGTCCGCCTTCCTCAACGAGCTGGGCGGCCGCCGCGAGCAGTCCGACCTGGAGCACCGGGCGATCCTCGAGGCGCTGACCGACGGCAGCGAGCACGACGCCGTCCAGGCCATGACGCACCATCTGGACCGGGTCGAGACGACCCTCACCGACATCGTGCGGGCCGGCCACGCGGACGGCCCCACGGCAGAACACGGCACGAAGGCGAACGCATGAACCCCACGACGACGGCCCCCGCGTCCCCGGCCGAGGCGCCCCCGATCAGGGAGCCCCGGCACGTACCGGTCGCGCACCTCGTGCGCGGCGGGGTCGTCGAGGGCGTCCACTACGGCTCGGTCGTCGTGCTCGGAGCCGACGGCGCGGTGGACTTCCGGCTCGGCGACATCGAGGCCGCCTTCTACCCGCGCTCGGCGCTCAAGCCCCTCCAGGCCGTCGCGATGCTCAGGGCCGGACTCCCGCTCGACGGGGACCTGCTGTCGCTGGCCGCCGCGAGCCACTCCGGCGAGGAGCGGCACCTCGCCGGCACCCGGCGCGTCCTGCGGGCCGCCGGGCTCACCGAGGACGACCTGCGCAACGTCCCCGACCTGCCGTACGGCCCGCACACGCGTGACACCTGGATACGCGAGGGCCGCCCGCCGTCCCGGCTCGCCCAGAACTGCTCCGGCAAGCACGCGGCGATGCTCTACACCTGCGTGCTCAACGACTGGCCGCTCGCGGGCCACCTCGACGCGGACCACCCGCTCCAGGGCCTGATCGCGCGGACCGTCGAGGAGTTCACCGGCCAGCGCGTCGCCCGGGTCACCGTCGACGGCTGCGGTGCGCCCCTGTTCTCCGTGTCGCTGCGCGGGCTGGCCCGTGCCATGGCCCGGATGACCACCGCCCCGGCGGGCACCCCCGAGGCGCGGGTGGCCGACGCGATGCGCGAGCACGCCGAGATGGCCTCCGGCGCGGGACGCGACGTCGCCGCGCTGATGAGCGCCGTGCCCGGACTGCTCGCCAAGGACGGGTTCGAGGGAGTGCAGGTCGCCGCGCTGCCGGACGGGCGTGCCATCGCCGTGAAGATCTCCGACGGGGCGAACCGGGCCCGCGTCCCGGTCGCCGCCGCCGCCCTCGCCCGCGCCGGCGTCGACCCGGCCGCGCTGAGCGCCTTCGCGGGCGAGCCGCTCCTCGGCGGCGGCCTGCCGGTCGGCAGCGTCCGCCCGGTCGCGGAACTCGACGTCACCGGCGGCTCCCGACCCGGCACGGACAGCTGACCGGACAGGTCGCGACCGACCGCACGCCACCGAGGGCCGCGCCCCCGCAGGGCCGCCGGACCGAACCGGCGGCCGCGCCCCGCACGTGCCCACCCAACTCCGGAAGAGGATCCGCACAGCCATGACCGCCGCAGCCCACCGCAGCGAACACGACCTGCTCGGCCACCGCGACGTGCCCGCCGAGGCCTACTGGGGCATCCACACCCTGCGCGCCCGCGAGAACTTCCCCATCACGGGGATGCCGATCGCCGCCTACCCGCACCTCATCGAGGCCCTCGCCGCGGTCAAGGAGGCCGCCGCGCTCGCCAACGAGGAACTCGGCCTGCTGGAGCACGGCAAGGCGGCAGCCATCGTGGCGGCCTGCCGCGAGGTACGCGGCGGCAAGCTGCACGACCAGTTCGTGGTCGACGTCATCCAGGGCGGCGCCGGCACCTCCACGAACATGAACGCCAACGAGGTCGTCGCCAACCGGGCGCTGGAACTGCTCGGCCACGCCAAGGGCGACTACCGGCGGCTGCACCCCAACGAGGACGTCAACCTCGGCCAGTCCACCAACGACGTCTACCCGACGGCGGTCAAGATCGCGACGGTGTTCGCGGTGCGCGGTCTGCTGAAGGCGATGGCCGTGCTCCAGGACGCCTTCGCCGAGAAGGCGGTCGAGTTCCGCTCGATCCTGAAGATGGGCCGCACCCAGCTCCAGGACGCCGTCCCGATGACACTGGGGCAGGAGTTCTCCGCGTTCGCGGTCATGCTGGACGAGGACCGCAGCCGCCTGTCCGAGGCCGCCGAGCTGATCCACGAGATCAACCTCGGTGCCACCGCCATCGGCACCGGCCTCAACGCCCCCGCCGGCTACGCCGAGTCGGTGCGCCGCCACCTCTGCGCGATCACCGGTCTGCCGCTGGTGACGGCCGCCAACCTGGTCGAAGCCACCCAGGACTGCGGGGCGTTCGTGCAGATGTCGGGCGTGCTCAAGCGGATCGCCGTCAAGCTGTCCAAGAGCTGCAACGACCTCAGGCTGCTGTCCTCCGGCCCGCGCGCGGGCCTGGGCGAGATCAACCTGCCGCCCGTGCAGGCCGGTTCGAGCATCATGCCGGGCAAGGTCAACCCGGTGATCCCCGAGGTGGTCAACCAGGTCGCCTTCGAGGTGATCGGCAACGACGTCACCATCACCATGGCCGCCGAGGCGGGCCAGCTCCAGCTCAACGCCTTCGAGCCGGTCATCCTGCACTCCCTGTCCGAGAGCATCACCCATCTGGAACGCGCGTGCCTGACCCTCGCGCAGCGGTGCGTGGTCGGGATCACGGCCAACGAGGAGCGGCTGCGCGCCGCCGTGGAGAACTCCATCGGCCTGGTCACCGCGCTCAACCCCCACATCGGCTACGAGGCGGCCACGGGCATCGCCAAGGAAGCCCTCGAAACCGGCCGAGGGGTCGCGGAACTCGTCCTGGAGAAGGGGCTGCTGCCCGCCGAGCGGCTGGCGGCCCTGCTGCGCCCCGAGGTGCTCGCGGGCAGCGGCCCGCGAGCGGTGTGAACCGGGCCCCGCACGCCATGGCCCCGGACGACATGTCCTCGTACGACCTGCCCCGCCACGACCCGACCTCGGGTGAGCGGCCGGAACCGGCGGGCGGCACGATGGGGGGCATGGCCTCCTCGCTCACCTTCCAGCCCGTACTGGAGCGCATCGCGGAAGACATGGAGCGGCGGCCCGGACGCGGCCGGCCCGCCGACTACATTCCCGCCCTCGCCGCCCTCGACCCGCGCCGCTTCGGCATGGCCGTCGCCGAGCTCGACGGCACGGTGTACGGGGTGGGGGAGTGGCGGCAGCCGTTCTCCGCCCAGTCCCTCACCAAGGTCTTCACCCTCGCCCTCGACCTGGCCCGCGAGGGCGACGAACTGTGGGAGCACGTGGGCCGGGAGCCCTCCGGCAACCCGTTCAACTCGCTGGTCCAGCTGGAGTACGAGAGCGGCATCCCCCGCAACCCCTTCATCAACGCGGGCGCCCTCGTCGTCACCGACCGGCTGCACACCCGCACCGGGGACGCGGCCACCACCCTGCTCGACTTCCTGCGCGCCGAGAGCGGCAACCCGGACCTCACCTTCGACCAGGACGTGGCGGCGTCCGAGTCCGCGCACGGCGACCGCAACGCCGCCCTCGGCCACTTCATGGCGTCCTACGGCAACATCGACAACCCGGTACCGGAGCTGCTGGACCAGTACTTCCGGCAGTGCTCCATCGAGGCGAGCTGCGCGGACCTCGCCCTGGCCACCGGCTTCCTGGCCCGGCACGGGGTCCGCGCCGACGGCTCCCGCCTGCTGACCCGCAGCCAGGCCAAGCAGATCAACGCCGTCATGCTCACCTGCGGCACCTACGACGCGGCCGGCGACTTCGCGCACCGGGTCGGCCTGCCGGGCAAGAGCGGTGTCGGCGGAGGCATCGTCGCGGTGGTCCCCGGGCGCTGCACCCTGTGCGTGTGGAGCCCCGGCCTGGACGAACGCGGGAACTCGGTCGCGGGGGTCGCCGCGCTCGACCTGTTCACCACCCTCACGGGGCTGTCGGTCTTCTGAGCGACCGCCCGGTGCCGACCGGCAGGACGCCGGGACCGGGGCCGGGCGCCGCGGCCTCCGCGCACACGCCGGACATGTGCAGTCCGCCGGGGCGAGGGAAGGACGTCGACCACCGGCCACCCGGCGTTGACACGCTCGGCGGGTGCTGGCCATGGCCCTTCCCGTCGATCTCCGCCGCTGCCAGGCTCTCGGCCTGGCCGGTACCGCCTTCCTCGCACTGGGCGGTGAGACCGCCGGGGCCCTGCCGGTCGCGGATCTGGTGTCCCCCGAGTCCGGGCGTGCCGCCCTCGGACTCGTCGGGGTCTACTTCGGGGTCGTCCTCCTCATCGCCGCGTGGGCGCTGCTCGGCAGGCTGCTGCGCGACCCCGAGCCGCCGCCCCCCAGCGACCTGCTGATCGTCCTCGCCGTCTGGGCCGCGCCGCTGCTGCTCGCCCCACCGCTGTTCAGCCGGGACGTCTACAGCTATCTCGCGCAGGGCGCCATGGTCGACGCACACATCGACGTGTACGCGCACGGGCCCGCCCAACTCGGCGGGCCGCTCGCCGACCAGGTCGCCCCGGTGTGGCGGGACACCGCGGCCCCCTACGGCCCGGTGTTCCTCATGGTCGCCTCCGCGCTCTCCCGCCTCACCCACGGGCAGCTGCCGGCCGGGCTCATCGGCATGCGGCTGGTGGCGCTGGCCGGCGTGGCCCTGATGGCGGCGGCGCTGCCACGGCTCGCCCGGCAGTGCGGCGCCGACCCGGCCGCCGCGCTGTGGCTGGGCGCCCTGAACCCGCTGGTGCTGCTGCACCTGGTCGCGGGCGCCCACAACGACGCCATCATGCTGGGGCTGCTCGGCGTCGGACTGCTCGCCGCGCGCGGCCGGCTGCACCTCCTGGGTGCCGTCCTGGTCACTCTCGCCGCCCTCGTCAAAGCCCCGGCCGCGCTCGGCCTGCTGGCGGTCGTCGCGCTGCGACGACAGGTCGGCCTGGCCCGTGCGACGGCGACCACCCTCGGGGCCGCGCTGGCCACCACGGCCCTGGCCACGGCTGTCGCGGGCACCGGCTACGGCTGGATCGCCGCCCTGAAGACCCCCGTGTCGGCGCACAACTGGTCGCCCACCAGCGTGCTCGGCCGTGTCACCGGCCGCCTCCTGCACGATGTCGGCAGCGGTCTGGCCCCGCTCGCCCTGCCCGTCTGGCACGCGGCCGGACTTCTTGCGACCATGCTGGCCGTGTCATTCATATGGATCAAGCTGCGACCCGCCCCCGTCTACGCGCTGGGCCTGAGCCTCGCCACGGTCGCCGTGCTCGGCCCGGCCATCCGGCCCTGGTACGCGCTGTGGGGGCTGTTCCTCATCGCCGCCGCGGCGCCGAGCACCTCGGTGCGCCACCGGGTGGCCGCCGCCACCGCGGTCCTCGCGCTCGGCGTGCTGCCGGGCGGCGGGGCGCCCGACCTCGCCCAGGTGGTCCTGGCCGTCTCGGGCGGAGCGCTCGCCGTGGTGGTGCTGTGGCAGGCGCACCAGTCGGTGCGGGAGCCCGCGCTGGGGCGGGCCGTATGAGACTGCCGACCACCGACAAGGGCAAGCTCCGGCTGGTCCTGTGCCTCGTCACCGCCGTGACCGTCTTCACCGCCACCGTGCCCCTGCTGCGCGGCTGGTTCGACGTCCGCGTCTACCACGGCGCCATCGACGACTGGATGAACCACGGCGGCCACCTCTACGACTACCAAAGACCCGGGACGCCGTACGGCTTCACCTATCCGCCGTTCGCCGCCCTGAGCATGCTGCCGATGGCGTTCGTCGGCGAGAACACGGCCATCGTGGGGGCGCTGGTCCTCAACCTCGCCGCCCTGTCCGTCGTGCTGTGGATCCTGTTCGGACCGCGGCTGCGCCGCCACGGCTGGTTCGGCTGGGCTCTGGCCGTCTGCGCCCTGGCCCTGTTCGAACCCCTGCGCGACACCTTCAGCTTCGGGCAGGTCAACCTGCTGCTGCTCGCCCTCGTGCTCACCGACGCCTGGCTGCTGAGCACCGGCCGGGACCGCCGCGCCGGAGTCGGCATCGGACTGGCGGCGGCCATCAAGCTGACGCCCGCGGTGTTCATCGCGCTGCTGCTGCTCGCCCGCAGGTGGCGGGCCGCCGCCCTCGCGACCGCCGTCGCCGCGGCCGCCACCCTGCTCGCCCACTGGGCGGTGCCCGGCCCGTCCCACTACTACTGGACCCAGGCCGTCTGGGACACCACCCGGGTGGGGCGGCTGGACTACGTCTCCAACCAGTCGCTGCAGGGCGTCATCGCCCGGCTCGCGGCACCGGGCGAACCCGACCGGACGGCCTGGGAACTGGCCGTCCTCGCCGTCCTCGCGGTGTGGGGACTGCGCGCGCGCCGCGCCCTGCGCGCGGGCGACTGGCTGAGCGCCTTCGCCCTGACCGGGCTCACCTCCTGCCTGATCAGCCCGATCACCTGGGTGCACCATCTCGTCTGGCTGCTGCCCTCGTTCGCCGTGCTCGTGCGGGAGCGGCGGCTGCGGGTGGCGGGCGCCCTGTACGCGGTGATGTGCACCAGCGTGGTGTGGCTGTGGTTCGACGACGCCTCCGGGATCGGCGGGTTCCTCGGCAGCAACACCTATGTGTGGGTCACCCTCGGCCTGCTGTGCGGCCTGCCCGCCGGTCAGTCCCGCGCCGACCGCCTGCGCCTGCCCCAGAGCCGGTGGCCCACCGCGGCCAGCACGCCCACCCCGGCGCCGACCGAGGCCGCCAGCACCCCCGGTGAGAGCCGGCCGACGGTGCCCGCGGCCCGTACCGGTGTCACCCTGGGCGGTGCGGTGGGACGGGAACGCGCCGCGAGCGGCTGCACGGGCGAGAGCGACCCCACCGGCTTGACCCGCCCGACGGCGCCGAACCCCCAGTCGAGCAGCGAGCGCGCCTCCTCGTAGACCGCGTGGCTGCGGCCCGAGCGGGGGTTCATCACCGTCACCAGCAGCGTGCGCCCGCCCCTGCGGGCCGCGGCCACCAGGGTGTTGCCCGCATGGGTGGTGTAGCCGTTCTTGATGCCGATGAGCCCGGGGTAGGGCTGGACGCCGTCCCTCCCGGTCAGCAGCCGGTTGGTGTTCGCGATCTCGTACGTCGACCCGCCGTCCCCGGGAAAGCTGGACTCGACGGTGCCGCAGTAGCGGGTGAAGTCCGCGTTCCCCAGTCCGGTGCGCCCGAACACCGCGAGGTCGTAGGCGGACGACACCTGGCCGTCCGCGTCGTAGCCGTCCGGCGAGACGACATGCGTGTCCAGCGCACCCAGCGCACGGGCCTTGGCCTGCATCTGGCGGACCGTCGCCGGTACGCCGCCGTTCAGCGCGGCCAGCACGTGCACCGCGTCGTTGCCCGAGTGCAGGAACACCCCGCGCCACAGGTCGCTCACCCGGTACGCGTCGCCCGCGCGGACCCCGACGAGGCTGCTGCCCTCGCCGATGCCCTCCAGATCGTGGGCGCTGACCGTGTGCACGGCGTCGCGGGGCACGGCCGGCAGCACGGTGAGGGCGAACAGCGTCTTGAGGGTGCTCGCGGGCGGCAGCCGGCGGTGCGCGTCGTGCGCGGCCAGCACGTCGCCGGAGTCGGCGTCGGCGACCAGCCAGGACAGCGCCGACACGTCCGGGAGCGCGGGGGCCCCCGAACCCGGCCGCGTCAACGTGCCGGGCCCGTACAGGAGCGAGGGCTGGGAGGGCGCGGGGCGTGAGACGCCGGAGCCGGCTCCGGCGCCCGTGTCGGCGGCGGCCGGGAAGGGCGCGAGGACCGACAGGCAGGACACGCCGAGAACACAAGCGGAGGCGACCGTGCGGGAGGTGACGGTGCGCAGGGCGTGGGCACGGGAGACGGGGAAGCGGGAGGCTTCCGTGCGGGGTGAGGATCCGATGCTCATACCCACCACCGTGGAACGGCCCGCGCCCGCGTGCCCGGCCGGGCTGCGCCGAGTGGGGGGCGGGTGCACCCGGATGTCGGATGCCGCACTCCCCGTGGGTGGATTCTCCTAGACTCGGCCCGATGTTCTCCCCGCACGGTCCCACCCTTCGCGAGCTGGCCGTTCAGGCGCTGTCCTCGGTCGAGCGCGGATACGACCTGCTCGCACCCAAGTTCGACCACACTCCCTTCCGTACGCCCGACACCGTCCTGGACGCCGTCGAGGAGGCGCTCCAGGCGATGGGGCCCTTCGAGGACGGGCTCGACCTGTGCTGCGGCACGGGCGCGGGGGTGGAGGTGCTGCGCCCGGTCTGCCGCCGGAGCGCCACCGGCGTCGACTTCAGCGCCGGGATGCTCGCCGTCGCGCGGCGGCGGGTGCCCCGGGCCGGCGCGCCGCGCGTCGGCTGGGTGCGCGCCGACGCCCGCGCCCTGCCCTTCGGCCCGGCCTTCGACCTCGTGGTGAGCTTCGGCGCCTTCGGGCACTTCCTGCCCGGTGAGCTGCCGGACCTGTTCGCGCGGGTCCACCGTGTACTGCGGCCGGGCGGCCGGTTCGTGTTCCCGGTCGGGGCGCCGCCGGCCTGGACCTCACCCTGGTACTGGGCGCTGCTCGGCTTCGACGCGGCGATGCGGGTGCGCAACGCCGTACGGCGACCGCCGTTCGTCATGTACTACCGGACGTTCCCGCTCCCCGCCGTCCTGGGCGAGCTGAGGCGCGCGGGATTCACGGTGGAGCACCGGGCGCTGCCCGCCCTGGGCCACCGGGGCGACGGCGCTCCGCGCTGCCGGCTGGTCGTGGCCACCCGGCCGGCCGACGCGCCGGCCGGGGCCTGACCGGGCCTCGCGGGGCCGCCGTCACATCGTGCGCGGCGTACCCCACCGGGTGTCGTCGGTGGCGCGGGCCTGCGAGTCGCCCTCCGGACGGGCCACGCACAGCGCCCAGACGACGAACGCCGACAGCGCCATCATCACGACCGACCAGAACGGGTAGTACGGCAGGGACAGGAAGCTCGCGATGATGATGAACCCGGCGATGGCCACACCGCCGACGCGCGCCCAGGTGGCGGCCCGCGACATCAGTCCCATGCCGATGACCACGGCCACCGCCCCGAGGACCAGGTGGACCCAGCCCCAGCCGGTGAGGTCGAACCGGAACACGTAGTTCGGTGTGGTGACCGCGACGTCGTTCGCCGCGATCCCCATGATGCCCCGGAAGATGTCCAGCACTCCGACGACCATCAGCATGACCGAGGCGAACATCATCAGGCCCTGGGCCCACAGCTGCTTCGTCGACCGTGTCGGTGTGGTGTGCATCGAGGTCATCGTCCCGCCTCGTTTCGTCTCGTCCGGTGTGCTCGCGGGCGCGGAGCGCGGCACCGGGGCGGATGCTCCCGGCTGCGTACCGCTCTCCACCGTCCTCAGCGTGCGCGCGACGAGGACCGGGCCGCATCACCCGGCCCGGGTGACCCGCGCGTCACAGCCGGGCCGACAGCCAGCGCAGTTTGACCGCCTCCTGCTGGAAGCCGCCGCCCTCGTGGTCGTTGAAGTCGTACACCTCGATGGTCCTGTCGTCGCCGCCCCACGCGTTGAACGCGGCGAACACCGTGGAGGGCGGGCACGTCTGGTCCTCCAGCGCCGTCGAGAACAGCGCGGGAGCCCCGCCCCGGGCCGCGAAGTGCACGCCGTCGAAGTACGACAGCGTCCGCATCGCCTGCTCGGTACGGCCCCGGAACGTCCTGAGGTAGTTGCCTATCTCCCGGTACGGCTCCCGGTCGGTGACCGTCGTGGCGCGCGGGAAGTCGCACAGGAACGGCACGTCCGGCGCCACCGCCGCCAGGTCCTTCGTCAGCCCGCCGACGGCCAGGGCGATGCCGCCGCCCTGGCTGGCGCCGATCACGGCGGTGCGGGAGGCGTCCGTCAGCGGATGCGCCCGGGCCGCCTCGACGGCCCGCACCCCGTCCGTGAACACCCGGCGGTAGTAGTACGTCTCGGGGTCCCCGATACCGCGTGTCATGACCCCGGGGCCGGCCGGTTCGCTCCCCACCGGGTCCGGGGTGTCGCCCCCGCCCCATTCGCTGCCCTGCCCGCGGGTGTCCATCACGAGGTGCGCGAAGCCCGCCGACGCCCACAGCAGGTACATGTGCGGGAGTCCGCGTCCACCGCCGTAGCCGAGGAACTCCACGACGGTCGGCAGCGGTTCGTCCGCATCCGCGGGCAGCGTCAGCCAGCCTTTGACCGGGTGGCCGCCGAACCCCGCGAACGTCACGTCGTACACCCGGACCGTCCTCAGCCCCGTGTCGACCGGCTCGAACCGGGCGTCCAGGTCGTGCTCGCGTGTCTCCTGGAGCGTCTTGGACCAGAACGCGTCGAAGTCCGCGGGTTCGGTGGACGCACTGCGGTACGCGCGCAGTTGGTCGAGGGGCAGATCGAACAGGGCCATGGGGGAGTGCCTTTGACGTCAGGGGGCGGGAAGGGTCACCCGGCGGATACCCCCGGCGCGGCGGTCGAGACGTCCGGCCCGGTCCCCGGCGGGATCCCTCACGCCGTCCGCCGCCCCCACTCCGGCCCCGTGCGGGCCCACTCGGCCTCCCACTCCGCCATGCGGTGGCGCTGGGCGACGCGGCGTACGACGGCACGGGTCACCAGGACGGTCCCGGCCATCCCGGCCGCGGCCCACACGCCCGTCGTCGCCGCGTGCTGCCACACCACCGTGTCGGTCGCCGGCGGGTCGACGCCGCGGTCGCCGGCGTCCAGCCACACGTCGGTGACGTCCCCGCTGCGCAGACCCGCCGGAACCCGCGCGACCGCGGTCCGGGTGCCCTTGCCCGGTTCGGTCCAGCGGACCTTCACGTCGTACAGGGGCTGCCTCCGGCTCTGCATCGAGGGGCCGCCGTTCGGCGCGTCCTCGACGAGCACGGCGGCCACCTCATGGCGCTGGGCGCGCTCGGTCACCTGCGCCGTGCGCGCGCTCCCGTAGGACCACCAGCCCGCCACCGCACCGGCCAGCGGAGCCCCGGCGCACAGCAGTACGGCGACGACGAGGGCCGTCCACGCCTCGATGACATCCGACCTGCGGCGCAGCGGATTGCACCGCCAGCGCCAGCCGCGCACCCGAGTTCGCATCTCGACCTCCTCGCCCCCGCATCCCGCCCGCGCAGGGGGCCGGCCGCACAAGGCGGCGGGCCGTCGGAGCCGATCTCGCCCCGTCCTACGGCGGTGGCCCCGGCATGTCCCGCACCCGGGACCGACATGGCACGGCATTTTTGTGCCAATTGCCCATTGTCCCCTCGGGCGGGGTTCCCGGCCATCCGACGTCGGAGCACCGCGCCGCGGCCGGGCGCGAGAGCCGGGAATAGCCGTGGCGCGGTGATCCTTGCACCTTCGAGGACGGCGATGGGATCGGCGACGGCGAAGGAGAGCGCGGCGTGAGGCAGGACATTCCCCGGACGCACGGGTGCGGGCACGGAAGCCGAGGCGGCCGGGTCCGCGCCGCGACCCCGGCCGGGGTCGCCGCATGAGCCGCGCGGACCACGTTCTCGACAACCCCGCCCTCGCCTCGCTGAGCGGCCCGCACGCCCACTTCGCGGAGCGCCGGGGCCGCGTGATGCGCTACCCCCTGGACGTGTCGCCCTGGGTGGGCATGCCCGACGATCCGAGCGCGCGGGACTGGGCCGACCTCGCGGCCCTCGCGGGCCCGGGCGCCGAGGCACCGCTCCCGGCCTTCCACGGGGAACTCCCGGACGGCTGGGAGACCACCTTCGACGTCGACGGCGTCCAACTCGTGGACGACGGGGTCGAGGCCGTGCCCGACCCCGAGGCCGTGGTGCTCACCGCGGCCGACGTGCCGCAGATGACGGACCTGGTGGCACGCACCCGGCCGGGCCCGTTCCTGCCGCGCACCGTCGACATGGGCACCTACCTGGGCATCCGCAGGGACGGCGCGCTGGTGGCCATGGCCGGTGAGCGGCTGCGCCCGCCGGGCTGGACCGAGCTCAGCGCGGTGTGCGTCGACGCGAAGTTCCGGGGGCAGGGGCTGGCCACCCGGCTGATCCTGGCCCTGGCGCACGAGGTCCGCCTCCGCGGCGAGACGCCGTTCCTGCACGCCGCCGCGGACAACGCCAACGCCATCCGCCTGTACGAGGCGCTCGGCTTCCGGCTGCGGCGCGACACGCGGTTCCTCGGAGCGAGGGTCCCGGAGCACGCGGCGGCCAGGGAGCCGGCACCGCTGTGACGGCGGTCGCGGGCCGGGGCGGCCGGTCCGGCCGTCAGTCGGTGAAGGGGCGTGCGGGGGGTGCCGTGGCCGTCGCCGCGTTGTACCGGAGCAGATAGGCCGCGAAGCGTTCCAGGTCGTCCTCCGCCCAGCCCAGCAGGCGTTCGCGGAACGCCTCGCGACGGCTCTCGGTCACCTGGGCCAGGATCCGGGTGCCCGCCGAGGTCAGGGCCAGCACCTGCACCCGGTGGTCCTCGGGGGCGAGCCGCCGTTCGATCAGCCCGGCCCGCTCCAGTGCGGCCACCTGGCGGCTGACCGTGGACTTGTCCAGGGCGTAGTGGGCGGCCAGGTCGGTGGCCCGGCAGCCGCCGCTCTCCTCCAGGTGCCCGAGCAGGGTGTAGGAGACGAGCGACAGCTCCGGATGCATGCGGCCGGCCGAGGCCCTGGCGCGGCGCGCGAACGCCGTCAGCTCGCGGTGGATCGTCTCGACGGCCGACTCGGCCGACTCGGCCGCCCGCGCCCCGGCGGCGGCGACGCACTCCGCCGGCACGGCGGCACCGACACGCTCCGCGACGGGCGTCTCGCCGGACCTCTGGGCTGTCTCCACGGATCCTCCTCGACCTCTGGTTGCAGAGTACAACTCGAAGGGGGAGTCGTACGACCCCAAGGCCGGGGCGGCGGTGCGCCGTCGACGCCGTACGCCCTTGCTCACGCCCTGCTACTGTGACCGTCGGCCGCGGATCGTCCCGGCCGACCGCGACCGAGGAGGTGGGACCCATCACCGCTGTGTCAGCCCGGGTGCTCTCACCTCGCGACGGCGCGGATCCCCGCTGCCGGGCGGAATGACCGCGAGGGTGCCCTTCGGTCCACCGGAAGGCTTCACCTCTCCATGCCACCACTCCCGCTCCCCCCTGTCGTCTCCACGCTCCGCGCCGCGGGCTGCGTCTTCGCCGAGGACGAGGCGGAGTTGATCCTCTCCACCGCCCGCACACCCGACGAGGCCCGGGCCATGGTCGCCCGGCGCGCGGCCGGTCTGCCCCTCGAACAGGTCCTGGGCTGGGCCGAGTTCCGCGGACTGCGGCTCGCGGTCGAACCCGGGGTGTTCGTGCCCCGGCGCCGCACGGAGTTCCTGGTCGAGCAGGCCGCGCGTCTCGGCGCCGCCGCGACGCTGGTCGTGGACCTGTGCTGCGGCTCGGGCGCCGTCGGAGCCGCCCTCGCCCACGAGCTCGGCGGCCCGGAACTGCACGCCGCCGACATCGATCCGGCCGCGGTGCGCTGCGCCCGGCGCAACGTCGCCGCCCACGGGGGCCGCGTCCACGAGGGCGACCTGTTCGCGGCCCTTCCCGACGACCTCCGCGGGCGCGTCGGCATCCTGGCGGCGAACGTCCCCTACGTCCCCACGGACGAGATCGCGCTGCTGCCCCCCGAGGCGCGCGACCACGAGCCCCGCGTCGCCCTCGACGGCGGCGGCGACGGCCTGGACGTCCTGCGCCGTGTCACCGCCGAGGCGGCGGCGTGGCTCGCGCCCGGGGGACTGCTGCTGGTGGAGACGAGCGCACGCCAGATTCCCGCGGCCAGGGCGGCCTTCACCCGCGGCGGGCTCGACGTCCGGCCGGCCGTCTCACCCGAACGGGGCGCCCATGTGCTGATCGGCACCCGGCCCCGTGGGACGCGGCTCACACCCCCGTGATTGTGCAACTAGTTGCACTTCGGTCGCGCCGTCGTCTACAACGGACCGGACGACACCGTGTACGGAGGGCCCCCACCATGACCCGCTACCCGCATCTGCTGAGCCCGCTCGACCTGGGCTTCACCACGCTGCCCAACCGCGTGCTGATGGGATCGATGCACGTCGGCCTGGAAGAGGCCGAGCGCGGCTTCGAGCGCATGGCCGCGTTCTACGCCGCCCGGGCGCGCGGGGGTGTGGGCCTGATCGTCACCGGCGGCATCGCGCCGAACGACGCCGGACGCCCCTACGAGGGCGGCGCGAAGCTCACCACCGACGAGGAGGCCGCGCAGCACACGGTCATCACCGAGGCGGTGCACCGCGAGGGCGGCAAGATAGCCCTGCAGATCCTCCACTTCGGCCGGTACGCCTACCACCAGGACCTGGTCGCGCCCAGCGCCCTCCAGGCCCCGATCAGCCCGTTCGTCCCGCACGCCCTCACCGAGGCCGAGATCGAGCAGACGATCGAGGACTACGCGCGCGCCGCCCGTCTCGCCCGGCAGGCCGGATACGACGGTGTCGAGATCATGGGCTCCGAGGGCTACCTCATCAACGAGTTCATCGCGCAGCAGACCAACCGGCGCGAGGACCGCTGGGGCGGCTCGTACGAGAACCGCATGCGCTTCCCCGTCGAGATCGTGCGCCGGGTCCGCGAGGCGGTCGGCGAGGACTTCATCATCATCTACCGGCTGTCCATGCTGGACCTCGTCCCCGGCGGCTCGTCCCTGGACGAGGTCATCACGCTCGCCAAGGCGGTGGAGGCCGCCGGAGCCACCCTCATCAACACCGGCATCGGCTGGCACGAGGCCCGCATCCCGACCATCGCCACCTCCGTGCCGCGCGGCGCGTACACCTGGGTGACCAAGAAGGTCATGGGCGCCGTCTCGGTCCCGCTCGTGACGACCAACCGGATCAACACCCCCGAGCTGGCGGAGGAGTTGCTGGCCGACGGCTGCGCCGACATGGTGTCCCTGGCCCGCCCGATGCTCGCCGACCCCGACTTCGTGGCCAAGGCGGCCGACGACCGCGCCGACGCCATCAACACCTGCATCGGCTGCAACCAGGCCTGCCTGGACCACACCTTCAGCGGCAAGATCACCTCCTGCCTGGTCAACCCCCGCGCCTGCCACGAGACCGAGCTGGTCCTCTCCCCGACCCGGCTGCGCAAGAAGGTCGCCGTGGTCGGCGCCGGACCCGCCGGGCTCGCCTGCGCCGTCTCCGCCGCCGAACGCGGCCACGAGGTCACCCTCTACGACGCCGCGGCCGAGATCGGCGGACAGCTCAACGTCGCCCGCAAGGTCCCGGGCAAGCAGGAGTTCGACGAGACCCTGCGCTACTTCCGCACCCAGCTGGCACAGCACGGCGTGGACGTCCGACTGAACACCCGCGTCGCCGCCGGCGACCTCGCCGACCACGACGAGGTCGTCGTCGCCACCGGTGTCGCCCCGCGCGTCCCCGAGATCCCGGGAATCGACCACCCGAGCGTCGTCGGCTACCTCGACGTGCTGCGCGACGGCGCCCCCGTCGGCGAGCGCGTCGCCGTCCTCGGCGCGGGCGGCATCGGCTTCGACGTCGCCGAGTTCCTCACCGACCCGGGCGACAAGGCGAGCGAGGACCCGGCCACGTACTTCCGCAGCTGGGGCGTCGACATGGACTACCGGGCCCCCGGCGGCCTCACCGCCCCCGCGCGCCCCGCCCCGCCCCGCCAGGTCCACCTGCTCCAGCGCAAGACCAGCAAGGTCGGCGCGGGCCTCGGCAAGACCACCGGCTGGATCCACCGCACCGAACTGAAGCACCGCGGCGTCACCATGGTGCCGGGAGTGACCTACGATCGGATCGACGACGCCGGGCTGCACATCAGCGTGGACGGGGTGAGCCGGCTCCTGGAGGTCGACACGGTCGTCCTGTGCACCGGTCAGGAGCCCACCCGGGGCCTGTACGAGGACCTGCTGGCCGCCGGCCGGACACCGCACCTGATCGGCGGCGCCGACGTGGCGGCGGAACTGGACGCCAAGCGGGCCATCAAGCAGGGCACGGAACTCGCCGCGGCGCTCTAGCAGGTACCGGGCGACGTTCGCCCCGTGGAGGGTGCCCGGCACGTTCCCCCCGGCTCTTCGAGCGGGGGACCCCACCAGGCACCGCTCCTCGACGGGCGGGACGTGCCTGCCGCGGCGCTGGTACCGCACCGGGCGATGTCCGCTCCGCCACGCGGACATCGCCCGCCGCGGCACCGGCAGCGCCCGGCGCTCTTCCTAGGATGGGGCCATGTCACTCCCGCACGCGATCCTGACCGCCCTGCTGGAGAAGCCGTCGTCCGGACTCGAACTGACCCGCCGGTTCGACCGGTCGATCGGCTACTTCTGGTCGGCGACCCACCAGCAGATCTACCGCGAGCTGGGACGGCTGGAGAGCGACGGCCTCATCCGGGCCCTGCCCACCGAGCAACCGTCCCGCGGGCAGAAGAAGGCCTACGAGGTCCTGCCCGCGGGACGGGCCGAACTCGCCCGCTGGACCGCCGCTCCGCAGGACCCCAAACCCGCGCGCGACGTGCTGCTGCTGCGGCTGCGCGCGGCGGCGGTGGTCGGCACCGAGGGCATCGAGGCGGACCTGCGCCGCCACCTGCAGCTGCACCAGCGGCAGTTGGCCGAGTACCAGGCGATCGAGGCACGCGAC
The DNA here is from genome assembly GCF_040650555.1 of Streptomyces sp. NPDC048664. Lineage (NCBI taxonomy): Bacteria > Bacillati > Actinomycetota > Actinomycetes > Kitasatosporales > Streptomycetaceae > Streptomyces > Streptomyces sp. NPDC048664. Next base: position 333,981 of record NZ_JBEZHK010000002.1, read on the forward strand.
TTCACGCCCGGCGACGGCACGGCGCAGGGCCGCATCCAGCACCTGGTGCTGCGGGCGGGCATCGACCTGGAGACCTTCTGGATCCACTGGCTCACGCACGCCCTGGAGGAACTCGGCAAGCCGCTGCCCGGGCCGTAGCGGACGCCGACGGGCCGGGAGCATCCGCGGACCACCCGCGCGGCGGCCTCAGTCCTTGCGGTACGTGTACGCCTCCTTGGCCGCCGTCTCCACCGCCGAGAGGTCCGCGCCGGTCGACGCCGTGACCACCGCGGCGACCGCCCCCTCCAGGAACGGGGCGTCGACCAGCCGGGTGCCGGCCGGAAGCTCGTCCCCCTCCGCGAGCAGGGCCTTCACCGTCAGCACGGCGCTGCCCAGGTCCACGAGCACGGCGACCCCCGCACCCCGGTCGGCCGCCAGGGCGGCGGAGGCGACCAGCCCCGCACTCGTCCCGAGCCCGCCCTCGTCCGTGCCGCCCGCCGGGATGACGGGCACCCGCGCGGCGCCCCCCGCCAGCCCCCTGGCCAGCGCGGCGACCGCCCCGGCGACCTCGGCGCTGTGCGAGACGAGCACGATGCCGACGAACCCCTCGGTCTTCTCACTCACCAGCCGCCTCCTCCAGCGCGGCGACCAGCAGGGCGGAGGACGTCGCCCCCGGATCCTGGTGCCCGACACTGCGCTCGCCGAGATAGCTCGCCCGCCCCTTGCGGGCCTGCAGGGGCGTCGTCGCCCGCGCCCCCTCCTCGGCCGCGGCGCTCGCCGCCGCGAACGACGTGCCGAGCGCGTCCACCGCCGGGACCAGCGCGTCGACCATGGTCTTGTCGCCGGGCGCGGCACCCCCGAGCGCCATCACCGCCTCCACGCCGGCCCGCAGCGCCTGCGCCAGACTCTCCCGGTCGACCTCGGCGTCCTCCCCGAGCGCCTTGCCGGTACGGCGCAGCAGCGTCCCGTACAGCGGGCCCGAGGCCCCGCCGACCGTCGAGATCAGCTGCCGCCCGGCGAGCTGGAGGACCGCGCCGGGGGTGTCCGGCGCCTCCTTGTCCAGCGCCGCCGCCACCGCCCTGAAGCCGCGCCGCAGATTGCTGCCGTGGTCGGCGTCCCCGATCGGTGAGTCGAGCGCGGTCAGCCGCTCTGCCTCACGGTCGACGGACGCGGTCGCCGCCGTCATCCAGCGGCGGAAGAAGTCGGCGTCTAGCACAGGATCTCCTTGCGTGGTACGGATGCCGTGGTTCGCATGGTGCTCTCCTCTCACCTGCCCCAGCGCAGCGCCGGTGTACTCACCGGGGCGTCCCACAGCCTGAGCAGTTCCTCGTCCACCTGGCACAGGGTGACCGAGGCTCCCGCCATGTCGAGGGAGGTGACGTAGTTGCCGACCAGCGTCCGGGCCACGGCGACCCCGCGCTCCACCAGCACCCGCTGGACCTCGGCGTTGTAGCCGTACAGCTCCAGCAGGGGAGTCGCGCCCATCCCGTTGACCAGGACCAGCACCGGGTCGCGCGGCCGGAGGTCGTCCAGCACCGCGTCCACGGAGAACTCCGCGATCTCCCGCGCGGTCATCATCGGCCGCCGCTCACGTCCCGGCTCGCCGTGGATCCCGACACCCAACTCCAGCTCACCGGGCGGGAGATCGAAGGTCGGTGAGCCCTTGGCCGGCGTGGCGCAGGCGCTCAGCGCGACGCCGAAACTGCGGGAGTTCCCGTTCACCTGACGTGCGACGGCCTCCACCCGCTCCAACGGCATGCCCGCGTCCGCCGCGGCCCCCGCGATCTTCTCCACGAACAGCGTGGCGCCGGTGCCGCGCCGTCCCGCCGTGTACAGACTGTCGGTCACCGCGACATCGTCGTCGACCAGCACCTTCGCGACCTGGATGCCCTCGTCCTCGGCCAGTTCGGCCGCCATGTCGAAGTTCAGCACGTCGCCCGTGTAGTTCTTGACGACGAACAGCACCCCGGCGCCGCTGTCCACGGCGGCCGCCGCGCGCACCATCTGGTCGGGCACGGGGGACGTGAACACCTCACCGGGGCAGGCCGCCGACAGCATGCCGGGTCCCACGAAGCCGCCGTGCAGCGGCTCATGCCCGGAGCCGCCGCCGGAGACGAGCGCGACCTTCCCGGCGACGGGGGCGTCCCGGCGTACGATCACCCGGTTCTCCACGTCGACGGCGAGGTCGGGATGTGCCGCCGCCAGACCCCGCAGCGCGTCCGCGACCACCGACTCCGGCACGTTGATCAACATCTTCATGGTGTCTCCTCGCGAGCGTGGACGTCCACCGGCAGTATCGGCCCTGCGGCGTCGAAGGTCACCTACGCCCGCGCGGATCCGCCGCTACTCGCCCCGCACGCTCCAGGCCGCGATCTGGGAGCGCGAGGTGAAACCGAGCTTGGACAGGATCCGCTCGACGTGGCCTTCGGCCGTCCTGGCGGAGATCACCAGTTCAGCGGCTATGTCCCTGTTGGTCAGTCCCTTCGCGACCAACCGCGCGACCTGCGTCTCGCGGCGGCTCAGCGGCGTCGCCGGCGCCACCTGCCGCTCCGGGAGCGGGGGCGAGGTGCCCTCCTCCAGCGCGTAGGCCACCGCCTGGTCGGGAGTGAGCCGCTCACCGGCGCGAAAGGCGGTCAGGAACCGGTCCTCGCCCAACTCCTCGCGCAGCGACACCTGGCACCGCTCGTGGCCGGCCTGCAGGAAGTCGAAGCCCGACCGGGTGGCTCCCGCGAGTTCCCATGTCGCCTCGGCCGCGCCGAGCAGCGTCGCGCCCCGCTCGGCCTGGCCCTCCCGCTCGGCGCACCACGCCAGGACCTCGAGGCAGTGGGAGACCCACGGGTCGTGGAACAGCGGCCAGTCCCTCAGCGCCGAGCGGATCAGCGCGAGCGACGCGCGCAGCCGGGTGCGGGCGCGGTCCGGCCGGTTCCCCAGGTGGTGGGCCAGCCCCGTGATCCACAGGCCACGGCTCCTGGACCACGGGGCCTGATGGGACTCGCCCAGGTCCAGGCACCGTTCGGCATGGGCGTGACCCGCGGGGTCGCCCAGGCTGAAGCAGGCCAGGGCGAGCATGAAGGAGGTGACCGCGGCCAGGCCGAGATCACCCGCGGCCTCGTGACGGGACAGGGCCGTCTCCAGTCGGGGGACCGCGGCCGAGCAGTCTCCCGCCATCAGGGCGACGAGTCCCGCGAGTGTCTCGCTTCTGCGTTCCAGGTGGGAGTCGCTCTCCAGGTCCGCGACCACGGTGCGGTACTCCTCCCAGCACCGGGCGGCCGCCCGGGAGCGGCCCTGCACGACGGCGAGCCACGCATGGGTGAAGAGGGCGTGGGCCCGCTCGGGACTCGGGCCGGAGTCCAGCGCCAGCAGCCGGTCGAGCCAGCGCCGCCCCTCCGCGACGGAGCCGGGGCCGGACCAGTTGAACCACAGGGCCGCCGCCAGCCGCAGCCCCGCCCTCGCCTGGCCGGGCTCGGTCGCGCAGTACTCCAGGGCCGCCCGCAGGTTCGACTGCTCCCGGCGCAGCCGGGCGAACCAGCGCATCTGGTCCGGACCGAACCACTCGGCCGCGAGCCGCCGGGCCAGTTGCTGGCACCAGTCGCGGTGCCGTTCGCGCAGGGCGGCCTCCTCGCCCGAGGCCGCCAGCCGCTGCCGCCCGTACTCGCGGAGCGTCTGCAGCAGGACGATCTCGTCCGGGTCGCTGAGGGAGGCGAGTTCCGCGACCAGCACGCCGTCCGGGAAGGAGCGCCGGACCTTTCCGGCGACCTGGAGCGCCAGCCAGGTCTTGCCGATGCCGCCGGGCCCGGCCAGGGTCACCAGCCGGCTGTCGGCGAGTGCCTGTCTGACCTGGCCGACCTCCCGGCGCCGCCCGACGAAGCTGGTCATCTCGTCCGGCGGGGGTGCCGGGGCGCGCACGGCGCCGTCCTCGTGGTCCAAGGTCACGACCCGTGGAACCCGCCGACCCCGGCCGGCACGTCCTCGCGAGCCACGGGCACGGTGGCCCAGCGTGTCGTTCCGTGCGGGTGACCGGCGGTGCCGCGAGCGGCGGCCAGGGCCTCGACGATGGCCAGGCCGCGCCCGTGCTCCCCGGGAGCGCGCGAGGAGGCCCAGGATTCCCGCCGGGTCGCGGGTCCGCCGTCGGTGACTCCCACGCGCACCCGCAGACCCGCGCACTCGCGGGACAGGCGCAGGACGAGGGGCGGCCGTGCGTGCTCCAGGGCGTTCGTCACCAGCTCCGACGCCACCAGAAGCACGGAATCGGCGTCGTCCCCGGCTATGTGCCAGTCGCCGAGCGCGGAGCGCACCAGGCGACGAGCGTGCGCGGCCGCCTCCGCCCGGTGGGCGAGCCGGCTGGACCGTGTGTCGGTGCCGGGCGGAGCGGTGGCGGCACCGGCGAGGCGGGCGGCGCCGGGGGGCGTGCCGCGACGGGGGCGGCCGAGGGTGAGCGTCGGCGTCAGGATCGCGGGGGAGGGCTCTTGCGTGGTCTTCATCGTCCTCACCGGGAGGTGAACGGCGCTGTGCGGTAGAACACCCCCCACTCTGCGGCGCGCCCCCGCGTCGCCGGGAGGGGAGGACCACGCGGACCACTACCTGTCGGCCACCTACCTGCCGCCGGGGTGCCCCAACACCTACGGCCCGATCCTCGACGGCCTCGCCGCCCGCCACAAGGTCGTCGGCGTCGACTACCCGGGCAGCGGGAAGACCCCGCGCTCCAGCACCCCGCTGTCGCTGGACGACCTGGCCGACCAGCTCGTCGCCGCCGCCGTCGCCGAGGGCCTGGAGACCTTCGCGGTGTCCGGGTACTCCCTGGGCGGCCCGGTCGCCGTGCGTGCCGCCGCCCGCCACCCCGAGCGCGTCACCGCCCTGGTGCTGACCGCCACCTTCGCCCACGGCGACAACCGGCTCGCGCTGTCCGTCCCGCTCTGGCGCAGGCTGGCCCTGACGGACCCCGAGCTGCTGGCCCACTTCCTGGTCATGATGGCCATGGGCGCCGACGCACTGGAGGCCACCCCGTCCGAGCAGCTGGAGCAGGCCGTGGCCTACACCGCCGCCAACATCGCCGAGGGCACCCCCGAGCACGCCGAACTCGCCTCCCGCATGGATGTCCGCGACGACCTCGCCCACATCCAGGCACCCACCCTGGTCGTCTCCACCACCCAGGACTGGTTCACCTCCACCCGCCTGCACCACGCACTCGCCGACTCCATCCCCGGCGCCCGGCTGGTCGAGATCCCCACCGGCCACCTCCCCATGGTCGAGCGCCCCGAGGAGTGGCAGAAGCTCATCACCGACTTCACCGGAGCGCACAGCGCCTGAGCGCCGAGCCGGTGGGGGACCCCGTCGTCGAGGCGTTCCCCACCGGCGGGCCGGCGACGCCACGAGCACGCGCCCCAAGCTACTTTTCGGTAGGTTCTGGGGCGTACGAGGGTGGATTAGTCTTCGAAAGTATGACCACCACCGCTCGGCCCAGCGTCCTGGAGAGCGCCGAGACCCTTCCGGTCGACGTCACCAGTTTCGTCGGGCGGCGCCAGCAGCTGACCGACACGAAGCGGCTGCTGGCGACGTCGAGGATCGTGACGCTCACCGGGCCCGGCGGGGTGGGAAAGACGCGTCTGGCCGCGCATGTGGCCGCGGGCGTGCGGCGCGACTTCCGGGACGGCGTGCGCTTCGTCGAGCTGGCCGAACTGCATGACGCCTCGCTTCTCACGCACACGGTGGCGCAGCAGCTCGGCCTGCACGACCAGCCCTCGCGCACGACGATCGACGTCATCATCGAGCATCTCGGATCCCGCGAGCTGCTCCTCACGCTCGACAACTGCGAGCATCTCGTCGGCGACTGTGCCGTGTTCGTCGACGCTCTCGTGCGCGCCTGTCCGCGGGTGCGGATCCTCGCGACGAGCCGGCAGTCGCTCGGCGTCTACGGCGAGACCACCCTGGTGGTACCTCCCCTGCCGGTACCCGCCCCCGACGACGCGCTGTCGCCGGACGCGCTCACCCAGCACGACGCGGTGCGGCTGTTCGTCGACCGGGCCGGCGCCGTCCTGCCCGGCTTCGAACTGCGCGGGCAGAACGGCCCGGCCGTCGCCCGGCTGTGCCGTGCGCTCGACGGGATTCCGCTGGCCATCGAACTGGCCGCCGTATGGCTGCGCGCACTCTCGCTCGGCCAGATAGAGGAGCGCCTGGCCGAACGCTTCAGCCTGCTCAACGTCAGCCCGCGGAGCGCTCCGCCACGGCAGCGCACCCTGCAGGCGCTGATCGACTGGAGCCATGACCTGTGCTCGCCGTCCGAACGGCGGCTGTGGGCGCGGGCGTCGGTGTTCTCCGGCAGCTTCGACCTGGCCGGCATCGAGTACGTGGGCGCGTTCGACGGGATGTCACGCGAGGAGATACCGGGCCTCGTCCTGTCCCTGGCCGACAAGTCCATCCTGATCCGTGACGAGCACGACGGCCATGTGCGCCATCGGATGTTGGAGACCGTTCGGGAGTACGGCCTCGCGCGGCTCGTCGCGGCCGAGGAGGACGCCACCGCCCGCCGCCGCCATCACGACTGGTACGCGCGGATGGTGGAGCGGTTCCAGGCGGACTGGATGGGGCCGGGCCAGGAGGACTGGATCCTGCGGCTGCGACGGGAGCACGCGAACCTGCGCGAGGCGTTCGCCTTCAGCCTCGCCCAGCGTGACGACGGCGTCGCCGCCCTGCGCCTGGCGGACCGGCTGGGAACCTACCTGGGAGTCCAGGGCTTCAACAGCGTGACCCGCCAGTGGCTCGACCAGGCGCTGGCGGCGAGTCCCGGTCCCTCACCGGAACGCGCGTCCGCGCTGCGCCGATGCGGTTGGGTCGCACTGCTGCAGGGCGATCTCGACGGAGCGCGCGAGCGACTCGACGAGGCCGCGGAGCTGGCCGGCCGGCTCGGCCTCGCGACCGAGAGCGCGTACGTGACCCTGGTGGAAGGCATGCGGGCCGCGTCCCTGGACGACATGGAGCAGGCCGCCGCGCTCACCGGCGAGGCCATGGCGGGATTGCGGGCGGGGCACGACGTGAGCGGCGTGATTCTCGCGACGTCCGTCCACGGACTCATCCTCGGACACGGCGGAGAGCGCGAGCGGGGCCTGGACCTCCTGCAGGAGTCACTGGCCGTCACCGCGCGGCGGGGAGAGGCGATCTGGCGCTCCTGGGCGCTGCTGGCCCTCTCCTTCCTCGAGTTCGACCACGACCTGGCGCACGCGGAGGCGGCGGTCCGGGAGTCCCTGAACCTGCGCCGCCGGGTGAGCGCGAAGTTCCTGATGGCGTTCGCGTTCGAGATACTCGCCTGGACGAGCGTCCGGCAGGAACGCCATGTCCGGGCGGCCACGCTGTTCGGTGCCGCCACCGCCATGTGGCAGGCGGTCGGCACCTCACCGGACTTCTTCCGCCTGGTGGGCGCCGCCCATCAGCGGCACAGCGCCACGGTGCGCGCGGCACTGGGCGATCAGCGCCACGACGCGGCGTTCCGGCGCGGCCGCGCCCTGCCCGAACAGGCGGCGATCGACTACGCGCTCGACGCGGCGAGCCCGGCCGACGGCCAGACGCGGTCGAGCGACGAGGAGTCGCCGCTGACGCCCAGGGAGAGCGAGATCGCCGAGCTGGTCTGCGAGGGCCTGACCAACCGCGAGATCGCGGCCCGCCTGGTCATCGCCCCTCGCACGGCCGAGGGGCATGTGCAACGCATCCTCGCCAAGCTCGGATTCACCTCACGCGCACAGGTGGCCGCCTGGTACGTCAACCGACTCCTGATCCGCGAGCGCCGGACACCGGCCGACGCCGACGGCGACGCACGCCGCGCGGGACAGCGGGACACGGGATAGACGTATGCGGTCGGACGGTCGGACGGTCGGACTGACCGGCGGACCGACAGACGGGCGGACGGACTGGCGGACTGGCGGGCGGACGCGGCGGTGTGGACGTGCGCGGCGGAGCGCGGACGTGCGCCGGACCGACGGACGGACGTGGCGGTGCGGATGTGCGCGCAGCGGGGCGCGGACGTGCGCCGCGGGCGGGAACGTGCGCGGCTCGGCGCGGGGCGGAGCAGGACGGCGCGGACCGTGTCCCCGGCGGCGTCCCCGGCGGACGTCGGCGCCGCGGCCGGAGCCGCCGCCCCCGGGGCCCGGGAGACGCCGGCGGACGCCGCGCCGCGGGTCTGCGGATGCGGGCCCGGGCGGTGTTACCTAGCGTGGCAGGCGTGGGAGTCTGCGTCTGGAGGGACCAGCCATGGCCGTGCCCCGGATCCTGGTCGTCGGCGGCGGTTTCGCCGGGATGGAGACCGCGCGCAAGCTGGAGCGGACCCTCAGGCCGGGTGAGGCCTCACTCAGGCTCGTCGCCCCCTACGACCACCAGCTCTACCTGCCGCTGTTGCCGCACGTGGCCGCCGGGATCCTGACCCCGCAGTCGGTCGCCGTGCCGCTGCGCCGGCTGCTGCGGCGCACGGTCATCGTGCCGGGCGCGGCCGTCGGCGTGGACCCCGCGGCCAAGGCGGTGGTGATCCGCAAGATCAACGGTGACACGATCGTCGAGCACTACGACTACCTCGTGCTCACCCCGGGCAGCGTGACCAGGCAGTTCGACATCCCGGGCGTGGACCGGCACGCCGTGGGCATGAAGACGCTCGCGGAGGCGGCGTGGGTGCGCGACCACGTCATCTCCCAGCTCGACCTGGCCGCGGCGTGCGACGACCGCGCCGAACGCGAGATGCGCCTGCAGTTCGTGGTGGTGGGCGGCGGCTACGCCGGCACGGAGACCGCCGCCTACCTGCACGACCTGACCGCCGCCGCGGTGCGACGCTACCCGGGGCTGGACCCGACGCTCATCAAGTGGCATCTCGTCGACATCGCCCCCAAGCTGATGCCCGAACTCGGCGACCGCCTCGGCGCCAAGGCCCTCAGGCTCCTCAGGGGCCGCGGGGTGGAGATCTCCCTCGGTGTCTCGGTGGCCGAGGCCACGCGGTACACCGTCACCCTCACCGACGGCCGTGAACTGCCCTGCCACACCCTGATCTGGACCGCGGGGGTCGCGGCGAGCCCGCTGGTCGCCACCCTGGAGGCGCGGACCGACCACGGCCGGCTGGTCGTCCGCCCCGACCTCACGGTGCCGGGACTCGACGGAGTCCTCGGCCTCGGCGACGCCGCCGCGGTGCCCGACCTGGCCAAGGGCGGCGACGCGGTCTGCCCGCCCACCGCCCAGCACGCCATGCGGCAGGGCTGGACCGCCGCGAAGAACATCACGGCGGCCCTGCGCGGCGAGCCGCTCAGCGCCTACCACCACCGCGACCTCGGACTGGTCGTCGACCTCGGCTCCGCGCAGGCCGTGTCCCGCCCCCTCGGCGTCGACCTCACCGGCCTGCCCGCCCAGATCGTCGCCCGCGGCTACCACCTCGCGGCGCTGCGCACGGTCCCGGCCCGCGTCCGCACCCTGACGAACTGGGCCCTGAACACGCTGGCGGGCTACGACTTCATCAGGACGGGCCTCCAGTCGGGCCGCCCGGCCACGCTCAAGGACTTCGAGAAGACCGACGTCTACCTCAGCCCCGACGCGATCGCCGCACATGTGGAGGAGCATCCGGCGGCGGTCGGGGGAGCGCGCGCGAAGGGCTGAGCGCCGAGGGCGGCGCCCCGGCCGTGTTTGGCCCGCCGGGCACCGGCTACCCGCACTGCGTGACGACGACCTCCCCGCACGACGTCTACCGCTTCCTGGAGGACCGCTTCGCCTGCGCGCAGAGCTGCACCGAGTGCGCCCGGACCTGCGCCCTGCGGGCGGGCCTCGCGGAACCGGACGAGGGCCCTGGGGCCGAGGAACTCCCCCGACGCAGCGCGATCATGTGCGCGGAGGTCTGCGACGCCACCCGCCGTGTGCTGGCGCAGGGCGGCGAGCAGGGCGGATGGGACGAGGCCGCGATCCGCGGCCAGGTGGAGTGGTGCCGCGCCGTCTGCCTCGAAGGCGCGCACCTCCTGGACACGGACCCCGACGGGGCCCAGGCCGCGCACGCCTGCCGCGTCTGCGCCCGGGCCTGCGCGGACTTCCTCGGCACCCTGAGCTGACCCGCGCTCCCTGCCGGGCGCCGTCCCGCGAATCCGTATGCCGCCATTCCCAATTTCTGAAACACGTTCTACGGTGTGCGCCGTCGGCGGCGACCCGAGCCGCCGCGACCGCTCTTCGGGAGCCTGGGAGGCGCCGTGCATCTCGACTACACGCCGGAGCAGCAGCGGCTGCGCACCGAACTGCGCGGCTACTTCGCCCGGCTCGTGCCGGACCACGCGTACGCGCGGCACACCGATCACGTGGAGCAGAAGCGCTTCTACCGGGAGACCATCCGCGCCTTGGGCGCCGACGGCTGGCTGGGCGTGGGATGGCCCACGGAGTACGGGGGACGCGGGCTGAGCCCCGTGGAGCAGTTCGTCTTCTTCGACGAGGCCGCCCAGGCGGGTGTGCCCCTGCCCCTGATGGCCCTCAACACCGTCGGCCCGACCATCATGCGGTTCGGGACCGATGCGCAGAAGGAGTACTTCCTGCCGAGGATCCTCTCGGGCGAGATCGACTTCGCGATCGGCTACAGCGAACCGGACGCGGGCACCGACCTCGCCTCCCTCAGGACGCGGGCGGTGCGCGAGGGCGACGAGTACGTCGTCAACGGCCAGAAGATCTGGACCACCAACGGCGACACCGCCGACTGGGTCTGGCTCGCCGTGCGCACCGACCCGGACGCTCCCGCCCACAAGGGCATCAGCATGCTGCTCGTGCCGACATCCGACCCCGGCTACTCCTGCACCCTGATCCGCACCCTCGCCTCGCACGACACCACGGCCAGCTACTACGAGAACGTCCGCGTCCCCGTCTCCCACCGCGTCGGCGAGGAGAACCAGGGCTGGCGGCTGATCACCAACCAGCTCAACCACGAGCGCGTCACCCTCGCCGCCCACGGCACCATGGCCGTACGCGCTCTGCACGACGTGCAGGAGTGGGCGCGCCGGACTCGGCTGGCCGACGGCCGCCGGGTGATCGATCTGCCCTGGGTACGGCGCCGGCTCGCCCAGGCGCACACCAGACTCGACGCGATGAGACTCCTCAACTGGCAGATGGTGAACGCCGTCCAGGACGGCACGCTCACCCCGCAGGACGCCTCGGCCGTGAAGGTCTACGGCTCCGAGGCCCGGCGCGAGGCGTACGCGTGGCTCATGGAGGTCGTCGCGGCGGCCGGCGCGCTCAAGGAGGGCTCGGCGGGGGCCGTGCTGCACGGCGAACTCGAACGCGGCTACCGTTCCGCCGTGATCTTCACCTTCGGCGGCGGCAACAACGAGATCCAGCGCGAGATCATCACCTGGATCGGCCTGGGAATGCCACGCGTCCGCAGGTGAGCGGCCGTGTGAGGAGGCCTTTCCGTCGGCATGGCGGGGGGATGGGCTTGGCCTGTTGGCGTCCTGGCCCCGCTGACCTGCTCATTCCGCAGGGCCGGCGCAACTGCGCCGTGCGGGGCTGAGGGTCTGGTGCGGATCTTGGCGGGCGGGCGCCGCTTTCGCGGGCAGAGGCCTTGCGGTTCAGCGCGTCGAGACGGTCGGCACAGGCGGCTCCAGTCGTCGTTCCGGCTGAGCGGCGCGGCCATGGGAGGCTCGGGCGAGCGGTGCGCTCCGTGCTAGCGTGGAGCGTTTGCAGCGTCGCTGTGTCGGTGCCCGGTGCGGGGTCCCTGGCCGGCGGCCGCGTCTCCGCCGCGCCTTCCTCGGTACGGTCCCTTTGAAGGAAGGCTCTCTGTGAGCGAATCAGCACGTGTCGACGCCCAGCAGCAGGACGAGAAGTCGGGCGCCACCGCGGCTCTGCCCCCGGCGGCGTCCTTTGCGGAGCTGGGGCTGCCGCCCGAGATCCTGCGGGTGCTCGCCGAGCACGGTGTGACGGTGCCCTTCCCCATCCAGGCGGCGGCCCTGCCCAACGCGCTCGCGGGACGGGACGTCCTGGGCCGGGGCCGCACCGGTTCCGGCAAGACGCTCGCCTTCGGCCTGGGGATGCTCGCCCGGACGGCCGGGCGGCGCGCACAGCCCAAGGAGCCGCTGGCGCTCGTTCTGGTACCCACCAGGGAGCTGGCGCAGCAGGTCGGTGAGGTACTCACCCCGTACGCCGAGGCGCTGCGGCTGCGGCTCACGACCGTGGTGGGCGGAGTGTCCCTCGGACGGCAGGCCGCCGAGCTGCGGGACGGCGCCGAGATCGTCGTCGCCACGCCCGGCCGGCTGCACGACCTCGTCGACCGCAAGGGCTGCCGGCTGGGACGGGTGCGCATCACGGTCCTGGACGAGGCCGACCAGATGTGTGACATGGGGTTCCTGCCGCAGGTCACCGAGATCCTGGACCAGGTGCGGCCCGACGGGCAGCGCATGCTGTTCTCCGCCACCCTCGACCGCGACGTCGACCAGCTGGTGCGGGACCGCTTGCGCGACCCCGCTGTCCACTCCGTGGACCCCTCGTCCAGCGCGGTCTCCACGATCGAGCACCACGTCTTCGTCGTGCACGGTCCCGACCGGTACGCCGTGACCACGGAGATCGCCGCACGGGACGGCCGCGTCCTGCTGTTCCTGGACACCAAGCACGGCGTCGACCAGCTGACGCGGCATCTGCGGGCCAGCGGTGTGGCGGCCGCCGCCCTGCACAGCGGCAAGGCCCAGCCGCAGCGCACCCGGACCCTGGCCCAGTTCAAGAACGGGCAGGTCACCGCCCTGGTGGCGACGAACGTCGCCGCACGCGGCCTGCACATCGACGACCTCGACCTCGTGGTCAACGTCGACCCGGCCAACGACCCCAAGGACTATCTGCACCGCGCGGGCCGCACCGCCCGGGCCGGCCGCTCCGGCACCGTCGTGACCCTCGTCCTCTCGGGACAGCGCCGCGAGACGAGCCAGGTCATGGCCGACGCCGACGTCATCCCCAAGGTCGCCAAAGTCCGGTCCGGAGAGGCGGAGCTGAGCCGCATCACCGGCGCCAAGGCCCCCTCCGGACAGCCTCTCGACCGCGGGGCGGCCGCACCGCGCCCCAAGAACCACAACCTCCCGTTCCGCGGCCTGGGCAGCACCAAGGACGCGAGGAGCGCCTCTGGTGGCAGGCCGTCCCGTAAGGGCAGCGAGGCCCGCAAGCTCGCGGAGGCCCGCGAGGCGGCCCGGGTACGGCGCGGCGGCTGAGCTCGGCTTCCCCTCCGGCCCCGCATGACCGCCTCGTCGCGCAGGGCGGCCGCGGTCCGTGTCAGCAGCCGGGCCGCTAAAAGTCGATCGCGGTGAGCCGGAGGGCGTCCTTGTTCTCGAAGCGGAGTACACGGACCCCTCCGTCGTCCCGTGATCTCGGCCACCTCCGCCATCGTCACCGACGGGTAGCCATGGGCGGCGAAGGCCTCCGCGGCGGCTGTGAGGATGCGCTCCTTCGTCGGAACCGCCCGTTCCCGCTGGGGCTTTCGGATATCCGTTTGGAAGGAAACCTGGGCGACGTTATTTTCGCAGCCGGCGGCGGGTCGGGGGCGGTAGGGGGTTCCCTCGGCAACTCATGGGGGGAAAGCGGTATATGGGCGACCACTGCTTCGCTTCGCTCCGGGCCGACGTCGAGGCGGGCGTGGGCCGAGGCGGACGGGGGGCGGGAGGGTCGGTGGCCGCCTGGAGCGTACATCCGGGAAGCGGGCCGACCCACGGGCAGACCGTCCAACTCCTCGTTCGCCTTGGCCACGGCCGCGGTCGTGTTCCTGGCGAGCGCGCTGCTCGGTGCCTGGGCGGCACCGGCCGGCAAGCCCGGCAGGGCCGGGAACCCCTCACTGGACGAGCCCGCGTGACGGGCCGCCATCATCCCCCTGGGAAAGGCTTCCCAATGCTGATGTCAAGCCGCTGCCATGACAGGCGGTATGGCTTGGTAGCACGCTCCGTCGCGGATCATGGCCCACAGGACATTGACGCGGCGGCGCGCGAGCGCCAGCAACGCCTGCTTGTGGCCCTTCCCCTCGGTGCGTTTGCGTTGGTAGTACGCCTTGGAGGCTGGGCAGCTCTTGAGGCTGGAGAGTGCGGAGAGGTACATCGCGTTGAGCAGACCGCGGTGGAAGCGGTGTGGCCGGCGCAGATTGCCGCTGACGCGTCCGGAGTCGCGTGGGGCCGGGGCGAGGCCGGCGTATCCGGCGAGCCGGTCGGCGCTGCCGAAGGCGTCCATGTCGCCGCCGGTAGCAGCGATGAAGACGGCGCCCATCTGCTTGCCCATGCCGGGCAGGCTGAGGATCACCTCGGCGTGCGGGTGCTCGCGAAACCGGGCCTCGATCAGAGCATCGATCTCAACGATTTCCTCATCGAGGGCCATCACCCCCTTCGCGAGCCGGACCACCATCGCGGCGGCCAGCTCCTCGCCGGGCAGGGCCGTGTGCTGGGCTTCAGCGGCCTCCGTCGCTGTCCTAGCGAGGTCGCGGCGCTGCGGACCTTGCGGTTGCGCAGCCACGTCTCGATGCGTTTCCGGCCACTACGGCGGATCGCCGCCGGAGTCTGGTAGCCCGTCAGCAGGACGACGGGACCCTTGTTCGTCAGCTCCAGTTCGCGCTCCAACGCTGGGAATATCTCCAGCAGTTGAGCCCTCAAGCGGTTGATCTGGCGCGTGCGGTCGCACATCAGGTCGGTGCGGCGGGCGGTCAGGGTGCGCAAGTCCACTGCGATCTCGTCGCCGGGCCGCAGCTGGCCCAGGTCGCGGCGCATGCGGGCCTGGTCGGCGATGACGAAGGCGTCCTTGGCGTCCGTCTTGCCTTCGCCGCGATAGGAGGCCGAAGCGCGGTGCACGGTCAGCCCGGTGATGTAGACCATCGACTGGTCGTGGCTGAGCAGCAACCCGATCAGCAGGGCGGCTCCGCCGTGGTTGAGGTCGACCGCCCACAGCACGTCCATGTCGAGGGCCAGGACGTCCCCGATCAGTTTGAGCAGGGTCGCCTCGTCGTTCAAGACCCGGCGGGACAGCAGGCGTTCGCCGTCCGGGTTAATCACCACGCAGTGATGATGTTCCTTGCCGATGTCCACTCCGGCCCATATATGGGGCACGGTCACCTCCGCCAGCTCGTCGCGTGTTCACAGCCCAGCAGACGACCTCGCCGACGTTGCCCTACACAGCGATCGAGTCGCATCTCCCAATTGGCGGTCGAGTCGTCGCGGGGCTCCGGGCGGCCAAGCCTTTCCAGCCATCAGGCGGCGACCACCCATGCAGCCATACCCAGAGCCCCTGGGTCCCGCTGATCTTACGAATGACCAGTTCGAACCCACGACCAAGAAAGTAGGGCACACCCATGACCGACCGCTTCATCGACCGGATCGTCCTCGTGACCGGCGGTGGCTCCAACATCGGCCGGGAGAGCGCACTGCGCTTCGCCCGCGAGGGCGCCACCGTGGTCGTCGCGGGCCGACGCGTCGAGCCGCTCACCGAGACCGTCAAGGAGATCGAGGCCGCGGGCGGCCGCGGCGACTTCGTCCAGGCGGACGTCACCCGCTCGGCGGATTTCTCCCGGCTGGTGGAGACCGTGGTCGAGCGCCACGGCGGGCTGCACGTGGCCTTCAACAACGCCGGCACCGTCGGCCGCCCGGCCCCGACCGCCGAACTGGAGGACGAGGTCTGGGCCGACGTCTTCGCCGTCAACACCACCGGCATCTGGCTCGCCATGAAGTACGAGATCGCCCACATGCGGGCCCAGGGCGGCGGGGCCATCGTCAACTGCGCCTCGAACATCGGCTTCCACGGACGGCGGCCCGGCATGTCCGCGTACGCGGCGTCCAAGGCGGCCGTCAGCGTGCTCACCCGCAACGCCGCCCGCGAGTACATCGCCGACGGCGTCCGGATCAACGCGATCAGCCCGGGCGCCACGGACACCCCGCTGTCCTACCGCTCCGGCGAGGACCAGGAGGCCCGTGACGCGCGGGTGCGGGGCGCCGTCCCCATCGGCCGGGTGGCCACCACCGAGGAGATCGCGCACGCCGTGCTGTGGCTGGCGTCCGACGAGTCGAGCTACGTCGTCGGTCACGACCTGGTGATCGACGGCGGCACCACCGCCTGACAGGCGGCACGGCAGCGGAGGGGTACGGCCGACGTCCCCCTGGATCGCCCGGCGGGGTGCGGACGCACCCCGCCGGATGCCGTCGCCGGGCGGCCTGCCGAGCCGGTGACGGTCAGTGCACGGCAACGTCAGGGGCGTACACCAGGGCGGTGCGGTGGTTGTACTGGATGGTGTACATCGCCTTCCCGCCGGTGACGACCCGGCCGCTGGAGGGGAAGTAGTCGACGGTGGGGGCGGGCGCGGTGGTGGCGACGTACGCCTGGCCGCCCGGGACCGTGTAGAAGGAGAGCGCGGTCTGGGTGGACGGGGAGAGCCCGGCGGGGTACTCGTTCGCGTCCGGGTAGCTCGATCCGTACACGGCCACCGGTGACGTCCCGGCGGCGCCGAGGATCGTCACGTCGCGGGCCGGGGTGGTGTTGCACCCGTGCGGATTCAGGAACCAGACCTTCGCGCCGCTGAACCAGATGGCCGTCCAGTCGCCGTCGCGGTCCGCGACGACGAACTGCTGACCGGCCGCCGCGGTGCCGCCCCAGTCGTTGACGCGGTCGGTGCCGACCCCGTCCGGATGGACGGCCTGGTCGCCGAAGAGCGGCGCGGTGGCGCTGGGCGCGGTGCGCAGGCGGACGAAGTTCGAGGGCTGGGTCCGCTCGGTGCACTCGGGTGTGGCGCCGGTGGGGTCGTCGGCCGGGCAGATCTGTACCGCCTGCTGGTTGCGGGCGTACCCGGGGGTGATGGTGACCGCCGAGCCGACGGGGCCCACGCCGTGCCGGCCGCCCAGCGGGGCGTGCAGCAGACGCATGTAGCGCTCCCAGTCCCAGGACGGTCCCGGGTCCCAGTGCATGCCGGAGATCAGAGCCGAGTTGGGCCCCGGCACGTTGTCGTGCCCCAGGACGTGCTGCCGGTCCAGCGGGATGTCGAAGCGCTCGGCCAGGTAGCGGACGAGTTCCGCGCTGGTCTCGTACTCGGTCTGGGTGTACCAGGTGCCGCCCGCGGCGGCGTAGCCCTCGTGCTCGACGCCGATCGAGTGCAGGTTGGTCGAGTAGTTGCCCGCCTGGAAGGAGATGTCCTTGGTGGGCACCATCTGCGTGACGGCGCCGTCCGAGGAGCGGATGACGTAGTGCGCCGATCCGCCGCCCGGCTTCTGGAAGCTGTTGAGGGTGGCGTCGTAGGACGACTCGGTGTCGTGGATGACGATGGAGTCGATCCTGATCCCGTTGGCGGGCCGGTCGGAGACCTGGCCGTTCGCCCCGGCCGCCGGCAGGAACGTGCAGCCGAGGGTGGCGGGACACTCGGTGCCGTCCGCCGCGCCGGCCGTCCTCAGGTGCAGCGCGGGCAGTTGCGCGGTGTCAGGACGGACATCCGGGCTGGGCGGAAGGTCGACGCGCTGTCCGTCGCCGGTGGTCTCCCGCGCGCCGTTCTCGATGGTGGCGAACACCCGGTCGGCGAAGGCGCCCGCCGCGCGCTGCTCGGTGGAGCCGCTGTAACGGGCGACGGCGGCGTACCACCGGCCCGGGTCCCGCGGGGTACCCCCGACCGTGCTCCTCGCGTAGGAGGCGAGGAGAGCGGCACCGGCGCCGATGTTGGCGGCGTCGTCCGTACGCAGTCGCTGCGCGGGCAGTCCGGTGAGTGCGGCGGCGGAGTCGAGGGTGTGCAGGGCCGGAGCGGAGGCCTGCGCGGCGAGGTCGCCCTTGCCGGCCGCGCCCGCGCCGTTCGCGGCGAGCATCCCCGCCGTCACGTCCGTCAGATGCATGGGCCCGTAGCCGCCGCTGGTGCTGGGCTCGCCGGCGTGGGCGTCCCAGGCGGACTCGTGGTACGAGACGGCGAGCAGGACGGGCAGCGGGACGCCGTACCGCGCCGCGGCCCGCTCGAAGATGTGCTGACGGCTGTCGGCCGACGTCCCGACTCCCGCCGCGTGGGCGGGCGATGGGACGGCCGCGGCTCCCGCGGCCGTCAGTACGGCTGCCGCCAGGGCGAGTGGCAGCCGTCTGTGAGGCTTGCTCTCATGCACGTGTGAGTACCTGACTTCCTGCACCTGTTCGGAATGGTGTGACAGGCGCCGCGATGGCGGTCGGAGTCCGTGGAGCGCCCCGGAATCGCCCGGTTGGGTACGCGGTGACCTGTACATGAGGTGACGGTGATCAGGTGCGCCGGGTTCCGAGTTCGCGGCATGTGCCTCCGGCAACGTTCCAGAGGGCGCGCGCGGCCCCGCGCTCCGGCGGGTTGAGGACCCCGTCGGCCCGGGCCACACTGGCGGGGTGGACGCGGATCCGGGGCTCTTCGGGCCCTCCTCGGTGACCTGGCAGCTGCACGCCGATCCCATGATGTGGGTCGCCGGGATCAGGGCGCTCTACCTCCAGGCCCTGTACCCGCGTGCCGTGCGCGGTGTCCTGCAGAACTCCGACTTCCGGCGGGACGCCTGGGGCCGGTTGCTGCGCACCGCGAGCTTCGTCGGTACGACGACCTACGGCACCACGGCGGCCGCCGAGCGCGCCGGAGCCCGGGTGCGCGGGATCCACCGGATGCTGTGGGCCGGGGACCCGGACACGGGGGAGCGGTACCGCGTGGACGAACCGGACCTGCTGCTGTGGGTGCACTGCGCCGAGATCGACTCCTATCTGCACGTCGGCCGCCGCTCCGGGTTCCCGCTCCGCGACGCCCTGGCCGACCGGTACATCGGCGAACAGCGGGTCAGCGCCCGGCTGGTGGGCCTCGACCCGGACGCCGTGCCGGGCGATCGGGCGCAGCTGGCGGCCTACTTCGAGCGGGTGCGGCCGCGGCTGGCCGCCGGCCCCGAGGCCCGCGTCGTGGACGACTTCCTGCTCCGGCCTCCCGCGCACCCCTTGCTCGCCCCCGTCCGCGAACTGCTGTGGCGACGGGTGGCACTGCTGGCGTACGCGTCCCTGCCGCCGTCCGCCCACGAGCTGTACGGCAGACCGGCCCCCGACGCCGCCACCGTCACCCGGCGGCTGCGGGCCACGGGCATCCTGCTGCGCCGCGTCCCCGCACGCGTGCGCTGGCAGCTCCCGCCGCGGCACATCCTGCGGGCCATGGCAAGGCTGGGGCCCGCCGCGCGTCCGACCCGGCACGCCCTCTGGTCGCCGTAGATCGTCCCGTGTTACCAAGAACCATGCCTGTACACGAGGGATACGACGCGGTGATCGTCGGTGGCGGCCACAACGGTCTGGTGGCCGCGGCCTATCTGGCCCGGGCCGGGCGGTCCGTACTGGTCCTCGAGCGGCTGGAGCACACCGGGGGAGCGGCGATCTCCACCCGGCCGTTCGCCGGGGTGGACGCCCGGCTGTCCCGGTACTCCTATCTCGTCAGCCTGCTGCCGCGGAAGATCGTGCGCGACCTCGGGCTCGACTTCCGGGTACGGGCGCGCACCGTGTCCTCGTACACGCCCGTCGAGCGGGGCGGACGCCCCACCGGCCTGCTCGTCGGGGGCGGGGAGCGCAGGACGCGTGAGGCGTTCGCGCGCCTCACCGGCTCGGGGGCCGAGTACGAGGCCTGGCAGCGCTTCTACGCCATGACGGGCCGGGTCGCCGAGCGGGTGTTCCCCACGCTCACCGAGCCGCTGCCGACCCAGGACGAACTGCGCCGCCGCGTCGACGACGACCAGGCCTGGCGGGCCCTCTTCCAGGAGCCGATCGGCGTGGCCGTCGAGGAGGCCTTCACCGACGACCTGGTGCGCGGCGTGGTCCTGACCGACGCGCTGATCGGCACCTTCGCGGACGCCCACGACCCCTCGCTGCGGCAGAACCGCTGCTTCCTCTACCACGTCATCGGCGGGGGCACGGGCGCGTGGGACGTCCCGGTGGGCGGCATGGGGGCGCTCACCGACGCGCTGGCCACCGCGGCCCGGTCGGCGGGCGCGGTCATCGCCACGGGCTGCGAGGCGCTCCGTGTCGAGACCGACGGGCGCGCCGCCGAGGTCACCTACCGGGGCGCGGACGGAGAGGGCACCGTCGCGGCCCGACACGTCCTCGTCAACGCCTCGCCGCAGGAACTGGCCCGGCTCACCGGCCAGGCCCCGCCCGCCCCGGCCGAGGGCGCGCAGCTGAAGGTGAACATGCTCCTCACCCGGCTGCCCCGGCTGCGGGACACCGCCGTCGACCCGCGCGAGGCGTTCTCCGGCACCTTCCACGTCGCGGAGGGCTACGGGCAACTCGCGGCCGCCCACGCGCAGGCCGCCGCCGGGGCGCTGCCCGCCGCGCCGCCCTCGGAGATCTACTGCCACTCCCTGACCGATCCGACCATCCTCGGCCCGGACCTCGTCGCCCGCGGACACCAGACCCTGACCCTCTTCGGGCTGCACACGCCGGCCCGGCTCTTCGAGCGCGACAACGACGCGGTGCGGGAGGAGCTGCTGAAGGCGACGCTCGCGCAACTCGACGCACATCTCGCCGAGCCGATCGAGAGCTGCCTGGCCACGGACGCGGACGGCCGCCCCTGCATCGAGGCCAAGAGCCCGCTCGACCTGGAGCGCGACCTGCGGCTGCCCGGCGGGAACATCTTCCACCGGGAACTGGCCTGGCCCCACGCCCAAGAGGGCACCGGCCGCTGGGGCGTGGAGACCGGCGACGCGAACGTCCTGCTGTGCGGCGCGGGCGCGGTGCGCGGCGGCGGGGTGAGCGGGGTCCCCGGACACAACGCGGCCATGGCCGTTCTCGAGGAGGACCGCTGACCACCGGACCGCTGACCACCGGACCGCTGACCACGGGATTGCTGAACACCGTTTCCCGACAGCGAATCTGACGGAGTATCAGAAATAGACTTCCCTCCTCCCGGCCGCTGCGGCATCCTGCGCGCATGCAGACGGAGCTGAGCAAGCGACTGGGCGTCGAACACGCCCTCTTCGGCTTCACACCGTTCCCCGCCGTCGCCGCCGCGATCAGCAGGGCCGGCGGTCTCGGCGTGCTCGGCGCGGTCCGCTACACCAACCCCGACGACCTCGCACGCGACCTCGACTGGCTCGACGCGCACACCGGCGACAGGCCCTACGGGCTGGACGTGGTGATGCCCGCGAAGAAGGTCGAGGGGGTCACCGAGGCGGACGTCGAGGCGATGATCCCGCAGGGGCACCGGCGGTTCGTGCGCGAGACGCTCGCCGCGCACGGGGTGCCCCCGCTCGCCGAGGGGGACGCGGCCGGCTGGCGCATCACCGGCTGGATGGAGCAGGTGGCCCGCTCCCAGCTCGACGTCGCCTTCGACCATCCGGTCAAGCTCCTCGCCAACGCGCTCGGCTCCCCGCCCGCCGACGTCGTCCACCGCGCGCACGAGCACGGCGTCCTGGTCGCCGCCCTCGCGGGCAGTGCGCGGCACGCGCGCAAGCACAGGGACGCGGGCATCGACGTCGTCGTGGCGCAGGGGTACGAGGCCGGCGGCCACACCGGCGAGATCGCCTCCATGGTGCTCACTCCCGAAGTCGTCGAGGCCGTCGCCCCGTTGCCCGTCCTCGCGGCCGGGGGCATCGGCAGCGGGGAGCAGGTGGCCGCGGCGCTCGCGCTGGGCGCGCAGGGCGTCTGGCTCGGCTCGCTGTGGCTGACCGCCGCGGAGGCGAGCCTGCCCTCCTCGGTCGTGCGCAAGCTGATCGGTGCGGGGTCCGGCGACACCGTCCGCTCCCGCGCGCTGACCGGCAAACCGGCGCGGCAGCTGCGCACCGCCTGGACCGACGCCTGGGACCATCCCGGCGGGCCGGGCGCCCTGCCCATGCCCCTCCAGGGCCTGCTCGTCGCCGACGCTCTCACCCGTATCCAGAAGTACGAGGTGGAGCCGCTGCTCGGCACCCCCGTGGGCCAGGTCGTCGGCCGGATGAACGACGAACGCGGTGTGCGCGAGATCGTGGACGACCTCACCCGCGGCTTCGAACGCGCCGTCACCCGCATCAACCGGATCGCCGGAAGGAGCCAGAGGTGAACGAGAACCCGGTCGGATTCTGGGCGCAGGCCGCGGCCGACCCCGAACGCGCCGTCCTCGTCGCGCCCGACGGGCGGGAGTGGAGCGCCGGCAGGCTGCTGTCCGCGGCCAACCGCCTGGTCCACGGACTGCGCGCCGCAGGCCTTCGCCGCGGCGACGCCTTCGCTGTCATCCTGCCCAACGGCGTCGAGTTCCTCACCGCGCATCTGGCCGCCACCCAGGCCGGGTTGTACCTCGTGCCGGTCAACCACCACTTCGTGGGCCCCGAGATCGCCTGGATCGTCGCCGACTCCGGTGCCAAGGTGCTCATCACGCACGAACGGTTCGCCGAGACGGCGCGCGAGGCCGCCGACGAGGCGAAGCTCCCGGACACCCACCGCTACGGGGTCGGCGCCTGCGCGGGCTTCCGCCCCTACGACGAACTCCTCGACGGACAGCCCGAGTCGGCGCCCGAGGAGCGCACGCTGGGCTGGGTCATG
This sequence comes from Streptomyces sp. NPDC048664, assembly GCF_040650555.1. Classification (NCBI taxonomy): domain Bacteria; kingdom Bacillati; phylum Actinomycetota; class Actinomycetes; order Kitasatosporales; family Streptomycetaceae; genus Streptomyces; species Streptomyces sp. NPDC048664. The sequence continues at coordinate 356,406 of NZ_JBEZHK010000002.1, forward strand.
AACTACACCTCCGGCACCACGGGCCGGCCGCGCGGCATCCGGCGCCCCCTCCCGGGCAGACTGCCGGAGGAGACGTATCTCGGCGGGTTCCTCGGAATCTTCGGCATCCGGCCCTTCGACGGCAACGTCCACCTGGTGTGCTCGCCGCTCTACCACACCGCCGTGCTCCAGTTCGCCGCCGCGTCCCTGCACATCGGGCACCGGCTGGTGCTGATGGACCGGTGGACCCCCGAGGAGATGCTGCGACTGATCGACACCCACCGGTGCACGCACACGCACATGGTGCCGACCCAGTTCCACCGCCTGCTCGCCCTGCCCGAGGACGTACGGGCGCGCTACGACGTCTCCTGCATGCGGCACGCCATCCACGGCGCCGCGCCCTGCCCGGACCACGTGAAGCGGGCGATGATCGCATGGTGGGGCATGTGCGTGGAGGAGTACTACGCGGCGAGCGAGGGCGGAGGCGCGTTCGCGAGCGCCGAGGACTGGCTGAAGAAGCCCGGCACCGTGGGCAGGGCCTGGCCCATCAGCGAGCTCGCCGTCCTCGACGACGACGGCGAGCCGCTGCCACCCGGCGAACTGGGCACCGTCTACATGAAGATGAGCACCGGCGGCTTCTCGTACCACAAGGACGACGACAAGACCCGGAAGAACCGCGTCGGAGACTTCTTCACCGTCGGCGACCTCGGCCACCTCGACGAGGAGGGCTGGCTCTTCCTGCGCGACCGCAAGATCGACATGATCATCTCCGGTGGGGTCAACATCTACCCGGCGGAGATCGAGGCCGCCCTGCTCTCCCACCCGGCCGTGGCCGACGCCGCCGCCTTCGGGATCCCGCACGACGACTGGGGCGAGGAGGTGAAGGCGGTGGTCGAACCCGCGCCCGGCCACGACCCGGACGCGGCGCTCGCCGCCGCCCTCCTCGACCACTGCGCGCAGCGGCTCGCCGGCTACAAGCGGCCCCGCAGCGTCGACTTCATCGCCTCGATGCCCCGCGACCCGAACGGCAAGCTGTACAAGCGCCGTCTGCGGGACCCGTACTGGGAGGGCCGGACCCGGCAGGTGTGACGCCGGCTTGACCTTTGCCGCAGGACCCGACGAGTATCCCGCCAGGGCATCGACACGGCGGACGAAGGAGCGGGTCCATGACGGCGGGACGGAGCGCCACGGTCGACGGCACGCTGCGGCGCAGCGCACGGCGCACCCCCGAGCGGGTCGCGATCGAGTACGGCGACCGGGCATGGACCTACGCCGAGCTGGACGACGCGGTCTCCCGCGCCGCCCGCGCCCTGCGGGAGGCGGGACTCGAACGCGGTGACCGCGTCGGGGCGCTGGGGCACAACTCGGACGCGTATCTGATCGCCTTCCTGGCGTGCGCCCGCGCCGGGCTGGTGCACGTCCCGGTGAACCAGAACCTGACCGGCGACGATCTGGCGTACATCGTCGGGCAGTCCGGCTGCGCGCTGGTCCTCGCCGACCCGGACCTGGCCGGACACCTTCCCGCGGGTACCCCGCTGCTCGCGCTGCGGGACGCGGGCGACTGCCTCCTGACCCGGCTCGCCGCCACCGAGCCGTACGACGGTGAGGAACCACGCGGCGAGGACCTGGTACAGCTCCTCTACACCTCCGGTACGACCGCCCTGCCCAAGGGCGCGATGATGACGCACCGCGCGCTGGTGCACGAGTACCTCAGCGCGATCACCGCCCTCGATCTGAGCGCGGGCGACCTGCCCGTGCACGCGCTGCCGCTCTACCACTCCGCGCAGACGCACGTGTTCCTGATGCCGTATCTCGCCGTGGGCGCGCGCAACGTGATCCTGGACGCCCCGGACGGTGACCGCATCCTCGACCTGGTCGAACAGGGCCGCGCCGACAGCCTGTTCGCGCCGCCGACCGTGTGGATCTCCCTCGCCGGCCGCCCCGACTTCGCCACGCGCGATCTCAGCGGGCTGCGCAAGGCGTATTACGGTGCCTCGATCATGCCGGTGCCCGTGCTGGAGCGGCTCAGGGAGCGGCTGCCGGGGCTCGCCTTCTACAACTGCTTCGGGCAGAGCGAGATCGGCCCGCTCGCCATGGTCCTCGGACCCCAGGAGCACAAGGGCCGCATGGACTCCTGCGGGCGCCCGGTGCTGTTCGTGGAGGCCAGGGTGGTCGACGAGGCGGGCGACGACGTGCCGGACGGGGAGCGGGGCGAGATCGTCTACCGCTCGCCGCAGCTGTGCGAGGGGTACTGGGACAGGCCCGAGGAGACGGCCGAGGCCTTCCGGGGCGGCTGGTTCCGCTCCGGGGACCTCGCCGTGCGGGACGCCGAGGGCTACTTCACGATCGTGGACCGGGTGAAGGACGTCATCAACTCCGGAGGGGTCCTGATCGCCTCGCGGCAGGTCGAGGACGCGCTCTACACCCATGACCGGGTCGCCGAGGCGGCGGTGGTCGGGCTGCCGGACGAACGGTGGATCGAGGCGGTGACCGCGGTCGTCGTGGCGCGGGGTGAGGTGAGCGAGGGCGAGCTGCTGGCGCATGTGCGGGAGAGGCTTGCCGGGTTCAAGGTGCCCAAGCGGGTGCTGTTCGTGGGGGAGTTGCCGCGCAACGCGAGCGGGAAGATCCTCAAGCGGGAGTTGCGCGAACGGTACGCGGCGGCCGGGGACGATTCGCGCGGTTCCCCGCGCCCCTGAAGCGTGCGGGCGGGGGTCGGGCGGTCGGGTGCGGGTGCGTGGGGGGATGTGCGCAGTTCCCCGCGCCCCTGGGTGTCGTGGGCCGGAGTCGGGTGGTCGGGTGCCGTTGTGTGTGGGCGCAGTTCCCCGCGCCCCTGAAGGCTCGCGGCCCTGGACGTTGGGGTGTGGGATTCCGCGTGTGCTGCGGGGCTAGTGCGGGGGCAGGTCTCTCAGGTCCGCGATTCTGCGGATCTTGCCCACCGAGCGTTCCAGGGACTCCGGTTCCACGATCTCCACCTCGGCGAGGACACCGATCCCGTCCTTCACGGCCGCCGTGATCGCGGCCCTCGCCGCCTCCCGCTGCTCGGGCGTGGCCCCGGAGCGCGCCTCGGCCCGCACCGTCAGGACGTCGAGACGCCCCTCGCGGGTGAGCCGGAGCTGGAAATGCGGTGCCACACCCGGGGTGCGCAGCACGATCTCCTCGATCTGCGTGGGGAAGAGGTTCACCCCGCGCACGATCACCATGTCGTCGCTGCGCCCCGTGATCTTCTCCATCCGGCGGAAGGCGCGTGCCGTGCCCGGCAGCAGCCGGGACAGGTCCCGGGTCCGGTAGCGGATCACCGGCATGGCCTCCTTGGTGAGCGAGGTGAAGACCAGCTCACCCCGCGCACCGTCCGGCAGCACCTCGCCGGTGATCGGGTCGACCACCTCGGGATAGAAGTGGTCCTCCCACACGTGCAGCCCGTCCTTGGTCTCCACGCACTCCTGCGCCACCCCCGGGCCGATGACCTCCGAGAGGCCGTAGATGTCCACCGCGTCGATCGCGAACCGCTCCTCGATCTCCCGCCGCATCTCCTGCGTCCACGGCTCGGCGCCGAAGATCCCGGTCCGCAGGGACGTGCCGCGCGGGTCGACGCCCTGGCGCTCGAACTCGTCGAGCAGCGTCAGCATGTAGGAGGGCGTCACCATGATGACGTCCGGCCTCAGGTCCTGGATGAGCCGCACCTGGCGCGCCGTCATCCCACCGGAGGCGGGGACCACCGTGCAGCCGAGGCGTTCTGCGCCGTAGTGCGCGCCGAGGCCGCCGGTGAACAGGCCGTAGCCGTAGGCCACATGGACCGTGTCGCCGGGGCGGCCGCCCGCCGCGCGGATCGAGCGCGCGACCATGTCCGACCACATGGACAGGTCCGCCTCCGTGTACCCGACGACCGTCGGTTGCCCGGTGGTGCCACTGGAGGCGTGGATCCGCCGGATCCGCTCGCGGGGGACGGCGAACATCCCGTACGGGTAGTTGTCCCGCAGGTCCGCCTTCACCGTGAAGGGGAAGCGGGCGAGGTCGGCGAGCGTGCGGCAGTCCTCCGGCCGGACCCCGGCCTTGTCGAACGACTCCCTGTAGAACGGCACCCGCGTGTAGGCGTGCCGGAGCGAGGCCCACAGCCGCTCCAGCTGCAGGGCCCGCAGCGCTTCCGTGTCGAGCCGTTCGCCCGCGTCGAGCAGGTCGTGCGCGTCCGCCATGCGGGCGTCTCCCTCGCCGATCACACCGATCCGTTCCGACCGATCATTCGGTCGGAACCAATGGGATCAGTAATCCAGCTCACCGGCTCCCAGGCAAGGGGGTGTCCGCGACTTTTCCGACCGGGCCTGGCCGTGCCGGGGCTCAGTTACCGGCCAGCGGCGTCAGACGGGCGGCCGCCTGGGCCCGTGCCGCCTCGAGGACCGCCAGCAGCACCGCCTTGCTGGAGCCGCGCTCGCGCACGTCGCACAGCAGGACCGGCGTCGAGCCGTCGAGGTCCAGGGCGTCCCGCACCTGCTCGGCCGTGCAGTCCCGGCGCCCGTCGAAGCAGTTGACCCCCACCGCGAAGGGGATCTCCCGTGCCTCGAAGAAGTCGATCGAGGCGAACGAGGCGTCCAGCCGGCGGGTGTCCGCGAGGACCACGGCCGCCAGGGCGCCCGTCGCCAGGTCGTCCCACATGAACCAGAACCGCTCCTGGCCCGGCGTGCCGAACAGGTACAGGACCAGTTCCGGGGCGATGGTGATCCGGCCGAAGTCCATCGCGACCGTCGTGGACCCCTTGCCCTCCACACCGGACAGGTCGTCCACGCCGAGACTCGCCTCGGTCATGCGTTCCTCGGTCTCCAACGGGGCCACCTCGCTCACCGACCCCACCATCGTGGTCTTGCCGACGCCGAAGCCGCCCGCGATGAGGATCTTCAGCGCGGTCGGCATGATCGGCTCAGAGCCGACGGATACCATCCATCACCCTTTCGATGAGTTCCACCGTCGGTCGCTCGTCCTTCCCGGGCGGCGACTGGACGAGGATGAGCGAGGCGTTGAGCAGATCCCCGCACAGGATCTTCACCACGCTCACCGGCAGGTCCAGATGGGCGGCGATCTCCGCGAGCGCCACCGCGCGATCCCGGCAGAGTTCCAGGATCTGGGTCGACTCCGGCTCGAGCTGCTCGTCGTCGAACTGCTGTAAGGACCGCGAGACGACCAGCGTGATCAGCGTGAAGGTGTGCTGACTGTGGCGGGTACGCCCGCCCGTGATGGCATACGGACGTAAGTGCCGCCCGGCCTGCGCGCCGTCGAGCCATCTCGGGTCACGCATCCTGGATAGGACCGCCGGAGTGGCTGGGCACGCGCGGGGCGGCACTCATGTACTGGCCGACCTGCTTGACGAGCGTACCCATCTCGAAGGCCATCATCCCGACGTCCACCTCCTCCGAGGCGATCGCGGCCAGCCGCGCACCCCGGCCCGCGGCCGTCACGAACAGGAACGCCCTGTCCATCTGGATCACCGTCTGCTGGACCTCGCCGCCGTGGAAGTGACGGGCGGCGCCCCGGGCCAGGCTGTGCATGCCCGAACCCACCGCGGACAGGTGCTCGGCGTCGTCCCGGCGCAGGTCCTTCGACTTGCCGATGAGGAGCCCGTCCCCGGACAGCACGATGGCGCAGCGGATCTCGGGAATCCGGTCCACCATGCCGTCGAGGAGCCAGTCCAGCTGCGGACCGGAATGTACCTGCTCAGTCATCACGTAACGTTTCCTCACAGTCGGTGGGCGCCGGAGTCCCCGGAATCCGACGGCCAGGCGTCCGTGCCCGCCGCCGGCTCGTCCGTCTCGGACATCCGGGCCCGCTTCAGCCCCTGCTGAATGGCGATCATCGCGCGTGCCGACGCGTCCGGGGAGATGACGCCGTTGTCCGCCTCACCCTCGGGCCGGCCTTGTGCCTGCTCCGCCTCCCTGCGCAGCTGCTGCGCGAGGCTGGCTCCACGGGTCCGCTGCGGCAGGACCTGGGGGGTCGTCAGCGGACCGTCCGCACCGGGCTCGGACACCTCCCGCTCCGCGGACCCGGACGCGGACCCGGACCCGGGCGCGCCGAGGCCCGCGCCGCGGGTGCGGGAGGGCCCCGGCCCGGCGTGACCGCCCCAGGACCCCGGGTGTCCGCCCGCGGCGCCGGGAGCCTGCGGGCGCGCGGCGCTCCGCGGTCGGGAAGCCGGCGCCTCCTGGGCCCGCGCGGCCGGTTCCCACCGGTCCGGCTGCTCCGGCTGCTCGGGCGGTACGGGGTGTTCCGACGCGGGCGGCAACAGGCCGGCACCTCCGTACTCGGGGAATCCGCTGTGGTCCGGGGTGCGGGAGTGGGTGAGCGTGCCGGACGCGTCGCCCGCCGAGGCGGCCGCCACACCCGCGAGAGCGCCGTCCTGCGTGCCCAGGGCGGCGGCCTGCCGCGCCCCCTCGTCCACGGCGAGACCGGCCGCCGCGACCGCCGTCTTGAGGTGGTCCAGGACCGGCGACCGGTGCTCCTCCAGCAGGGCCGAGGGAAGCAGCACCACGGCGAGCGTGCCGCCGTAGACCGACTCGCGCAGTTCCACCTTGATCTGGTGCCGGTCGGCGAGCCGGGCCACCACGAAGTGGCCGAGCCGCGGGTCCTCGCCCAGGGACGTCATGTTCAGCCGGGGCGGATGGGCGAGCAGGTCGTTGGCGTAGGCCATCGTGTCCGGCTGGATGCCCAGCCCGTGGTCCTCGACATGGATGACCAGGCCCTTGGCCACCTTGGTCGCGCTCACGAACACCTGGGTGTCGGGCGGTGAGAAGCTCGTGCCGTTCTCGATCAGCTCGGCGAGCAGATGCGTGACGTCCGCGACGGCCCGACCCGCGAGGGCCACCCGCCGGTCCGCGGGCAGGTTCTTCACCTTCACCCGGGTGTACTGCTCGGTCTCCGCCACCGCGCTGCGCATCACATCGGTGATCGACACCGCCGCGGTCATCCGCCGGCTGGGCGGGGAGCTGCTGAGGATCACCAGGTTCTCCGCGTGGCGGCGCACACGGGTGGCGAGGTGGTCGACCTTGAAGATGTCCTTCAGCAGGTCGGAGTCCTCGTGCTTGCGCTCCAGGTCGTCCAGGAGCGAGATCAGGCGGTGGATCAGGATCTGGGTGCGCCGGATCAGCTGCGCGAAGATCTTCTCCGTGCCCTCGCGGCCCTGGGACTGGTGCACCGCGCTGGCCGCGGCGACCCGGCCCAACTGGTCGATGGCACCGGCCAGGCGCTCCAGGTCGTCCTCGCCCTGACCGCCCCGCGCGGCGGTCGCCGTCGGCTCGATCCGCTCCCCGCGGTTCATCCGGGCGAGCAACTGCGGCAGGGTGCGGGCCAGTTCCTCGGTGTGGGTGTGCAGGTCGGAGACCCGGGCCCGGGTGGCGCGCCGGGACCGCAGTGCCAGCACCGCGCCGCCGACCAGCGCGGCCAACGTGGCCGCAGTGCCCAGGAGCATGCCGAGGAGCAGGTCGTCGGCCCGGTCCGAGGCGTCGTCCGCGAGCCCCTGGACGGCGTCCGCGTTCAGCGCCTGGAGGTCGCCGAGTACGCCGTCGGCCGCCTGCGTCCACGACGAGGCCTGCGCGGGCAGCGCCTCGCTCCGGTTCGCGGCCACCGCGTCGCCCACGGACCCCAGGGTCGCCCACGGGCCGCCGTCGGTGATCCGGGCGTAGCGGGCGGCGGTACCGCGCGGCAGGTCACCCGCGGCCAGGGCCGCGCCGAACTCGCGCTGCAGTGCCAGGTACTGGGCGAACTGGGCCCGGCTCGTGGCGGACATGCCGCGGGAGGGCAGGGCGCCGGACAGCAGGGCGTCCTGACGGGAGAGCGTCTCCGTGATCCGCATCAGGGAGACCGTCGCCGAGCCGCCCTGGGAGAGGGAGCCGTCGTCGCCGCGTACGGCCACGCCGACCAGCGATATCCCCTGGGCGACGGCGTCCGTGAAGTACCGGAAGGTGTCGGGCGCCGACAGGCGGCGCTTGTCGATGGTGTCGCGGCGGCCGCCGAGGGCGGTGAGCGATCCGTCGAGCGCCTTCGCCCCGCGCCGCACGGCAGGGGTGTCCGCACCCGGGGCGGCGCGGTAGGCCGCCATCGCGGCGTCGGTCTTCGTGCGGGCGGCGGCGAGGTCCGCACGGGCCGCGCCGCCGTGGCCCGTCTGCCAGACGGCGGTCAGCCGGCGCTCGCTCTGCAGCGCGGTCACGAGCGCCTGCGCCGGTCCGGCGAGGGAGGTGTCGCGGTCCGCCTCGGCCTGCGAGTGGATGTGCTCGTCCACCAGACCGGTCGCCGTGTACCCCCACAGTCCGGTGAGGCAGACCGCGGGGACGACGAAGGGCAGGACGAACGAGGTGCGGAGCGATCTGCGCGGAGCGGACCGGTGACGTGTCCGCCGGTCGCGGTTGCCTGGCATCTGAATCCTCGTACGGCAGCGGAACACTGGCTCGGTGGGGAATGGTGAAAGTGCCGATCGCGCCCGGTGTGGCGACTTGACTCACCGTCGTCGAAGTCGGCGATCAGGCTGCACCGTATCAGGATCATGGCCGAGCGTCTGCATCTCCATACAGCAACTGCCGGTCTTCATAAAGGAGTTGGTTTAAAGTCGTTCGATTCGACTGACGTCGGGTCGCCCTCGGGTGTAGAGGGAATTCAGAGCAGGGCGAGCAGCCTGGGCGTGTAGAGGGCCTTGGCCGTCTCGATGCCGGCCACCATGTCGAAGTAGATCGACGTCAGTTCCGGGTCCGATCCGACGGCGCGCAGGAGCGAGAGCCGTTGCTCGTGGGCGGCCAGATGGGCCACGCCGAGGGTGGACTCGTATCCGGGGTGCAGGGTGGCGTCCCGCTCCTCGGCGAACTTCCCCAGGGCCGCGTCCAGTTCGGCCCGGCCGGCGCCGAGAGGGCCGTCGATGTGCCGCACCAGGCTCTCCACCTGGAGGAACGCGTCACTGATACCGCGCGCGGTGATGGAGTCCTTGTGGTGTCCCGCGTCGCCCACCAGGACCCAACCCGGCCCGGTCGCACGGCGGAAGAAGTTCTGCTGGTCGCCGGTGCCGCGCAGCCGCTCGACCGGCCTCGCGCGGCCCAGGCGCTCGTGCAGGGTGGGCGCGGTGATCCGGATCTGCTCCCGGTAGGCATGCTGCGCGTCGGTGCGGACCTGAGGGAAGAGGGACTGCGGGAAGTAGGCGAGGACCAGGGTCGCGTCGTCATGGGTCGCCACGGCCGCCACCCAGCTGCCCGGTCTCTCGTACAGCTCCAGGGACGCCGCCACCCCCTCCCAGTAGGTGTAGTAGGCGCAGGTCAGACGCGGGTTGCGGACGGTGAACGGCGCCTGCGCCAGCCGGGCGACGGTCGAGCGCATGCCGTCGGCGCCGATCACCAGCCGTGCGCGCTCGCTGAAGGCGCGTCCGTCGTGCGTCCCCTCCACGCCGACGACGCGGCCGTGGGCGTCGCGCAGCAGCCCGGTCACCCGGCAGCGGTCGCGCACCTCCGCACCCGCGGCGGCCGCGGCGGACATCAGCAGGGAGTCGAGGACGTGCCGCCGGGGGGCGAACGCGGCGCGCTGCCCCTCGACACCCCGCGCGCACCCGTGCAGGCGCACGTCGGCGACCTCGTAGGTCACCTGGTCCAACGGCGGGCAGCCCGAGGCGCGCACCGCGTCCAGCAGCCCCCAGCGCGCGAGCGCGGCCACCCCGGGCTGGTGGATGAGATGGGTGGAGAGGGTGTCCGTGCCGATGGGCGCCCTGTCGAGCAGGAGCACCCGGTACCCCGCCCGGGCCAGCAGCAGGGCGGTGGGCGCACCGGCGCAGCGCGCGCCGACCACGATGGCGTCGAACATGGGGATGGCCTCACAACTGACGTCGGGGAGGGGAGTGGTGCTGTGCTGTGCCGGGGCGCTTCCGGTTCAGCCGGAGCGCGTGAACACGTCGAGCAGGGCATGCCGGTCGATCTTGCCGTTGGGGTTCAGCGGCAGCTGTCCGAGCAGGGTGATGCGGCGGGGCAGCATGTACGGAGGCAGGCTCCGGCTCAGTGCCGCGTACAGCTCCTCGCGGGTGCTCCCGGTGCCCGCGGCCGCGGCCGCCAGCTCCGGTTCGCCGTCCTCGCCGGGCACCGCGAGGACGATCGCCTCCCGTACGCCGGGCTGCCGACGCAACAGCGCCTCGATCTCGCCGAGTTCGATCCGGTGCCCGCGGACCTTCACCTGGTGGTCGGTGCGCCCGAGGTGGACCAGCTGCCCCTCGCGCAGGGCGACCCGGTCCCCGGTGCGGTACCAGTGGCGGTCGGTCAGCGGCTCCTCGCCGCGCGGCTGCCCGTCCGGGGCGAGGAAGCGCCCCGTGTCGTTCGCGGGATCGAGGTAGCCCGGGAAGCGCAGGGGTCCGCGCGCGCACAGTTCGCCGCTGTCGGCCGGGCGGCCGTCCTCGTCGAGCACCAGGAGGTCGGCGGCCGGGTGCCCGGTGCCGATGGGGGCGGTTCCGTTGGGGGTGTCGGGCCAGTCGGCGGGGTCGTCGGGAAACCGGTACGCCGTGCAGGAGATGGTGAGTTCGGTGGGGCCGTAGAGAACCTCCAGCCGGCTGTCGGGGGCGGCCGCCCGCCACTGGCGGGCGGCGTCCAGGGTGAGGGGCTCGCCACCGAAGACGCTGTACCGCAGGGTGGGCATGCTGCCCGGCCGCAGGGTGCCGAGGCGGGCGGCGAAGGAGATCAGCGAGGGCACCGAGAACCAGTGGGTGAGCCCCAGGCTGTTGATCGTCCTCACCGGGGAGAGCAACTGGCTCCGCTGCGGCACCACGAGGGTGCCGCCGCCCGCCCAGGCGACGAACAGATCGTGCACCGAGCCGTCGAAGGTCAGCTCGAAGGCCCCGGAGAGCCGGCTGCCCGGCACGATGTCGTACCGCCCGGCTACCTGCTCCAGATAGGCGCACAGGTTGCGGTGGAGCACCGGTACGCCCTTCGGGGCCCCCGTGGACCCGGAGGTGAAGATGATGTACGCGATGTCGTCCCCGCCGGTCGCCGTCGGCGCCGGTGCTGGGCAGGGCCCGTTCCTCAGGTCGGCCACTTCCTCGGGGCCCAGCACGAGCAGGGGCACTCCGGGGTCGGCGCCCGCCCCCGCGGCGTCGGCCAGGACGACCTCCACCTCGGCGCCGCGCACGATGTCCGCCGTGCGCGCCGGCGGATGGTCGGGGTTGAGCGGCACGACGGCCGCCCCTGTGCGCAGGGCCGCGAGGTAGCCGGCGTACGCGGTCACCGAACGGCCCGCCAGCAGGCCTACCCGGCGCGGCGGTTCGCCGCCCGAGGCCGCGACCAGGCGGGTGGCGATCCGCTCCGCCAGGTCGCGCAGCCCGGCGTAGGTGAGCTGCTCGCCGCCCACCTCCAGGGCCACGGCGTCCTCGCCGTACAGGTCGGCGGAGCGGGCGAACCAGGCGTACGCCGTCTGCGGTGCGCTCATCGGGCCGCCGCCTCGAGGTCGCGCGTCCAGCTGCGTAGTTCGGCCACGGTGCGCAGCCGGCCGAACTCCTCCGGGTCGATCTCGTGACCGGAGCGCTTGGTCAGCTCGACCAGGATCCGCAGCTTCGCCAGGGAGTCGATGCCGATGTCGGTGAGGGTGGAGGTGTCCATGAAGGAGGTGCGGGCGTGCTCGCGCAGCACCCAGGTCGCCAGGTCGCGTTCGGTGCTCACCCGCTCGCCGGTCCAGTACCGCCGGGTCTGCCAGGGGTAGGAGGGCAGCGGCACGAACCGGCCGGGTGTCCGGAACACCGTGGTCCAGTCGACGTCCTCGCCCCGGCGGTAGCGCTCGGCCACGGCCTCCAGGCTCCGGCGGGCCGGCTCGGGCGACCCGGTGAGCGCCGCCACGAGTTCCTTGTGGCTCGCCCCGGTCACCGCGAGGCGGTGGGCGTGGTGCTGCCGGCGGGTGGCCGCGCTGAAGCAGATGTCGCGCACCGGGTGCGCGGTGCCGGCGCCGCCGGGGGAGAGGTACTCGGTGTAGGAGCGGGCCAGCGCGTCGAGCGCGGCGGGGGTGCGCGCGGACAGGGTCAGGAGGTGCGGCGCACGGCTGCGGGTGTGGGCGGCGGGCGCGTCGGCGGGGCCGGCGGCGCGGAGCACCACGTGCGCGTTGATCGCGGAGGAGCCCTGCCCGGAGATCCCGGCCACGGCCGGCCGGTCCAGGTCCGGGAGAGCGGTGAGCCGGCCCGGCACCGTGAGCGGCAACTCGTCCCAGGGCACCTGGGGGTTGGGCCGGTTCAGGTGCAGGCTGGCGGGAATCCGGCCGTGTTCGAGGCAGAGCACCGCCTTGAGCAGTCCGGCCAGTCCGCTGGCGCCCTCCGCGTGGCCGATGTTCGTCTTCACCGAGCCGACGAGCAACGGGCGGTCCGCAGGCCGGCCTTCGCCGAGGACCCGGCCCAGCGCGGCCAGTTCCAGGGGGTCGAGGGTGGGCGATCCGGAGCCGTGGGCCTCGACGTAGTCGACGTCCGCGGGATCGACGCCGGCGTCCTCGTAGGCCCAGCGGAGTACCTCGATCTGGCCCTGGAGGGAGGGGTTGAGCACCGAGTCGCTGGTGCGTCCGTCGTTGCCCACGGCGCTGCCCTGGATCACCGCGCGGATGCGGTCGCCGTCCGCCAGCGCGTCCCGAAGGCGCTTGAGCACCACGACCGCCACGGCGTCGCCGGGCGCGTGGCCGTCGGCGCCGGCGTCGCCGAACTTGCTGCGCCCGTCGGCCGCCATGGCGCCCGCCCGCGTCATGATCAGGCCTTCGTCGGGGCGGAGCACGAGGTTCACGCCGGCGGCCAGGGCCAGGGGGCTCTCCTGGACGCGCAGCGACTGCACGGCCTGGTGCACGGCGGCGAGGGACGACGAACATGCCGTGTCCACGACAACGCTGGGGCCGCGGAGGTCGAAGGTGTGGGAGATGCGGGCCGGAAGCAGGGAGCGGAAGTTGTTCAACTGCGCGGCGGTGGCGCCGTCGGACCCTTTGCGCAGGGCCAGTTCCAGGTAGTCCGCGCGGGTGTTGCCGACGAACACGCCGGTGCGGCTGCCCGCGAGCAGGTCGGGCCGCAGCCCCGCGTCCTCCAGCGCCTCCCAGGCCGCCATCATCAACAGTCGCTGCTGAGGGTCGAGTTCGGCCGCCTCCGTGGCGGACATCCCGAAGAACTCGGCGTCGAAGTCGGCTATCCGGTCCACGTAGCCGGCGCGGGGTCCCGCCGTGCCGGTCGCCCCCAGGCGGTGGAGGGCGTCCGTCCGCTCGGCAGGAGCCTCGCCCGTCGCGTCGACGCCCTTCTCCAGCAGGCTCCACAGTTCATCGGTGCTCGACGCCCCGGGGAGCCGGCAGGCCATGCCGATCACCGCCACCGACCGGGCGTCCACGTCCGACCTGTTCATGACGTACTCCTTCGATGCTTCGCCACTGTCCGTACGGGATGGCGCAGTTGACCTTGCAGCATGATGCTGTGCGTGCCGACGTGGCAGCACGCAGTTACCGCGGTGGTGGCATCGGGGACGAGGTCTTTGCGTCCGCGACGCCACTCTGCCGCCAGGCCCCCGTACCGGGCGGAAGAAGGTGGTTCCCTCGGGAGTCCGGCCCGGGGGCCGGCCGATCCCATCCGTCAGCCAGGAGATTCTCCTCGGCCGATCGGTGCTCCTTCGTCCGTGCAGGGGCGTCGGGTTGCCTGCGGCGTGGATCTTGGCGTGAACGCGCGCACGGCTCCCCGGCCGACGCGGCCCGGCAGCCGTCGTTCACGGCAGGCGGCCCGAAGGTCGCCCCCTGCTCGCCCCACTGCGCTGTGCCCTCTCTCGCGGGTGCCTCGTACAAACCCATGACGCGCGAGCCTCATCGGCATCGAGCGTTCCACCTCTTCGCCCCTCTATGCTCGAACGAAAATTCGAACATCGGTAGGTCGTGTCGGTTCGAACGCGTTGCCCCTGGAAACCAGCCCGCCGCACGATTGTCGTACGCCGCATCGTTTCCGCTCGATTGCTGCCTCAAGATTGGCGGGAAGTGATCGCGAGATGTTGAAACCTGAAAATATTTGGACAGCCTTCGGGGTTCGGCCTTCGTGCGCGGTGCCGGGACGGAAAGCCTCCGAGTGGGCGCAAACGCCAAGTCCCGTGGCATGGGAGGGCGTTGAATGTGAGACAAGTGATACGGAATTTGCCGTGAGGGGCGATCCGGGGGAGCCCGTGTTCTGATTTCATCTGATCCCATGGATCCCCTCACATCTGATCAGAACCGGATCGCGGGCGAACAACGCAGACTGCGACTGCAGGTGCTCGGCCTCAACGCCCCCGACGCGGAGGCCGCCTTCGACCGCGTCGCCCGGCTCGCGGCCAGCTTCACCCAGTCGCCGCTGGCCATGGTCAACTTCATCAACGACGAGCGGCAGATGTTCCGCGGCATGTACGTGCCCACCGCCTCGCCCGACGACACGGTCAGCCCCGACGCGGGCGGGGTCCCCTTCGACCTGAGCAAGCTCTCCCGTGAGGCGCCCAGTGACTTCGGCTTCTGCCCGCACGTGGTCGCGCAGGGATCCCAGCTGGCCCTGGACGACGTCTTCGACTACCCGCGCTTCAAGGGCAACGCCCTCGTCAACGACCTGGGTGTGCGCTCCTATCTGGGCACCCCGCTGCGCGACAACACCGGCATGATCCTTGGCACCGTGTGCGTCGCGGACTTCAAGCCCCGCGCCTGGGACCGCGGTCTGCGTGAGGGCATGCAGGAGCTGAGCCAGACCCTGCTGTCCGACTTCAAGCTGCGCGACAGCCTGCTGGCCCAGCAGCAGGAGCTGTTCGCCGTCTTCGACGGAGCGCCCTTCCCCATCATGCTCACCGAGGGGCCCCACCACCTGCTGCGCTACGCCAACGGCAAGCAGGGCGCCGCCTTCGGCATGGTCCCGCAGTTCAGCCCGGGCCGCATGGTCCTGCCCGGCCTGGAGTCCATCGGCGTCTTCAACGCGATGGACGACGCCTTCCGCACCGGCCAGGCCGCCACCCTGCCGGGGGTGTCCATCACCACCTACGACTCTCCCGTGCCGCAGGAGTACGACTTCCTGTGCACGCCGGTGCGCACGTCGCCGGGGGCGCCGATCAGCGGGGTGCTCACCGTGGCCATGAACGCCGGCGGGCAGGCCTACCCGGGAGCCGAGCAGCAGGCCTTCGCGGCCAACGTCCAGGAGCGGTTCGAGCGGCTGGGCACCCATGAGATGCCGGGCGGGATGCCCGGTGCGGCGCACGGGGGGATGCCCGGCCGCCCCGTCGAGAGCGCCGGCTACTACCGCTGACGTACCGCGCGCGGCGGGCTCGGGCGCCTGAACCGTCCGAGCCCGTGTGCGCCCGCGTCCGCGCGCGGGGCGCCGGCCGTCGTATGCCGCCCGCCGGCGCCCCGGGCGGCGGACGGCTCAGCGGTCCGCCGCCACCGCCACCTGCCGGGCCCAGCGGTAGTCGGCCTTGCCGCTGGGGGAGCGCCGGATGGCGTCCGCGATCACCAGCTGCCGCGGGACCTTGTACCCGGCCAGCTGCGTCCGGCAGTGGCTCTGGATCTCCTCCAGGGAAGGGCGGTCGGCGCCCTCGCGCACCTGCACCACGGCCGCCACGTGGTTGCCCCACTTCGCGTCCGGAACGCCGGCGACCAGGGCGTCGTACACGTCCGGGTGGGACTTGAGCGCCTGCTCGACCTCCTCCGGATAGACCTTCTCCCCACCGGTGTTGATGCACTGCGAGCCCCGGCCGAGCACCGTGACCACGCCGTCCTCGTCCACCGTCGCCATGTCGCCGAGCAGCACCCAGCGCTCCCCGTCCCGCCGGAAGAAGGTCTCCTCGGTCTTGCGTGCGTCGTTGTAGTAGCCGAGGGGGACGTGCCCCCGCTGCGCGATGCGGCCCACCTCACCGATCGCGACCGGCGCGAGTGTCGCCGGATCCACGACCTGGGTACGGGAGTTGACCTGGAGGCGGAAACCCCTGGCGGGCCCGGAGTCGGCGGTCGCGGTGCCGTTGAAGCCCGACTCCGAGGAGCCGAAGTTGTTGAGCAGCACGGCGTTCGGCACCAGGGCCTGGAACTGCGCGCGCACGGTCGGGGACAGGACGGCCCCCGAGGACGACACGCTGAACAGGGACGAGCAGTCCGTCCCCCGCAGCGGGCCCTCCAGCGCGTCGAGCAGCGGACGCAGCATCGCGTCGCCCACCAGGGAGACGCTGGTGACCCGTTCCTCCTCGATGGTCCGCAGCACCTGTTCGGGCACGAACTTGCGGTGGAGCACGACCCGCTGACCGAAGTTGAACCCGATGAACGCGGTCAGGGTCGACGTGCCGTGCATCAGCGGGGGCGCCGGGAAGAAGGTGATGCCCTCGCCGCCGGCCGCGACCCGCTCGGCCAGCTCCTCCGGCTTGCCCACCGGTTCACCGGTCGGCGCGCCGCCACCGAGACCGGCGAAGAACAGATCCTCCTGACGCCACATCACACCCTTCGGCATACCGGTCGTGCCACCGGTGTAGATGATGAACTGGTCATCTCCCGAACGCGGCCCGAAGTCCCGGCCGGCGAAGGCGGCGGCCTCTGCGTCCGCGAACTCCGCGACCGCGAGCGACGGGGCCCCGGAGTCGGGCACCCCCACCCGCACCAGGTGCCGCAGCTCGGGCGAGCGGGGCGCCACCGCGGCCACCCGGTCGGTGAACTCGGCGTCGAAGACCAGCGCCGCGAGGTCGGCGTCCTGGTAGAGATAGGCCAACTCGTCCTCTACATAGCGGTAGTTGACGTTCACCGGGACCAGTCGCGCCTTGAGGCAGCCCAGCACGGTCTGGAGGTACTCCACCCCGTTGTACAGGTGCAGCCCGACGTGCTCCCCGGGTCGTACGCCGGCGTCGAGCAGGTGGTGCCCGATGCGATTGGCCGCCGCGTCCAGCTCCGTGTAGGTCAGGCGGCGCCGCGCACCCGTGCCGGGATGGTCTACGTACACCAGCGCCTCGCGTCCGCCCACCACGTCCACGACCGACTCGAACAGGTCGGCAAGGTTGTACTCCACCGCTCCTCCTGACCTCGGCAGCGCTGTGCGAGGAGAGCCGCGTCCACCGGCCCGCCGGTCATCAGAGCAAAGGGGGACGTAAGTGGGAAGGGTCCGCGGCGAAGAAATCTGACTACCTGTCAGAAAAACCCTTGTCCTGACCGCACGCCTCCTGCAACCTGTTCTCGTTCCGCGGACGGGAGGAAACGATGGCTGGGACCGAACACCTCACCGTGCAGCGCGAAGGCGCCACACTGGTACTCACGCTCAACCGGCCGGCGGCCAGGAACGCACTGTCCCTGCCCATGCTGGTGGGACTCCACGACGGCTGGATCGAGGCCGACCGCGACGACGCGATCCGCTCGATCGTGCTCACCGGGGCCGGCGGCTCCTTCTGCGCCGGCATGGACCTCAAGGCCCTCGCCGGCCAGGGCATGGAAGGACAGCAGTACCGCGACCGGCTCACCGCCGACCCGGACCTGCACTGGAAGGCCATGCTGCGCCACCACCGCCCCCGCAAACCGGTGATCGCCGCCGTCGAGGGGTACTGCGTGGCGGGCGGCACCGAGATCCTCCAGGGAACGGACATCCGCGTCGCCGGCGAGTCCGCGACCTTCGGGCTGTTCGAGGTCAGACGCGGCCTGTTCCCCATCGGCGGCTCCACGGTCCGCCTCCCGCGGCAGATCCCGCGCACCCACGCCCTGGAGATGCTGCTCACCGGACGCCCCTACGACGCGCGCGAGGCGGCCGCCATCGGGCTCGTCGGCCAGGTCGTCCCCGACGGCACCGCACTCGACAAGGCCCTGGAGATCGCCGAGCGCGTCAACGCCTGCGGGCCCCTCGCCGTCGAGGCCGTCAAGGCATCCGTCTACGCGTGCGCGGAGCTGACGGAGAGCGACGGACTCGCCGCCGAACTGGCGCGCGGCTGGCCCGTCTTCGACACCGACGACGCCAAGGAGGGCGCCCGCGCCTTCGCGGAGAAGCGCCCGCCCGTCTACAAGCGCGCCTGACCCGCGCCGAAGGAGCGAGCCACCGATGCCCGAGATCCTCAAAGCCCCCCTGGTCGTGGAGTTCCCCTTCACCCGCTCGCTCGGACCCGTCCAGAGCGCCTTCCTCACCGGCCTGCGCGAGCGCGTCGTCCTCGGCGTCCGCACCGGGGACGGCCGCACCCTGGTCCCGCCCGTCGAGTACGACCCGGTCACCGCCGAGGAGATACGCGACCTCACCGAGGTCGCACCCACCGGCACGGTCACCACCTGGGCCTGGAACCACACCCCCCGCCGCGGCCAGCCACTGGACACCCCCTTCGCCTGGGTGCTGGTCCGCCTCGACGGAGCCGACACCGCCCTGCTGCACGCCCTGGACGCCCCCGGACCCGACGCCGTGCACACCGGCATGCGCGTGCGGATCCGCTGGGCCGCCGAGCGCGCGGGCGCCATCACCGACATCGCCTGCTTCGAGCCCTACGACGGCGAGGGCGCCGAACCGGGCGCCCACGACGGCGCGTTCGACGACCCGGTGACCCAGATCGTCGCCCAGGCCCGGCTCGACTACACCTACGCGCCCGGCCGCGCCCAGTCCGCCTACATCGCCGCCCTGTCCCAGCGGCGGATCGTCGGCGAACGCTGCCCCTCCTGCCGCAAGGTGTACGTCCCGCCGCGAGGAGCCTGCCCCACCTGCGGCGTGGCCACCGAGGAACAGGTCGAGGTCGGCCCCGGGGGCACGGTCACCACCTACTGCATCGTCAACATCAAGGCCAGGAACCTCGACATCGACGTGCCCTACGTCTACGCGCACATCGCCCTGGACGGCGCCGACCTCGCCCTGCACGCCCGGATCGGAGGCATCCCCTACGACCAGGTGCGCATGGGTCTGCGCGTCGAACCGGTCTGGACCGAGCACGGCCGCCACCCCGACCACTACCGGCCCACCGGCGAACCCGACGCCGACTACGACACCTACAAGGAGCTGCTGTGATGCGGGAGATCGCCGTCGTCGCCTTCGCCCAGTCCGACCACCGGCGCTCCACCGACGACACCTCCGAGGTCGAGACCCTCATGCCGGTCCTGCACGAGGTCCTGGAGCAGACCGGGTTGCGGACCTCCGACATCGGATTCACCTGCTCCGGCTCCAGCGACTACCTCGCGGGCCGCGCCTTCTCCTTCACCCTCGCGCTCGACGGGGTCGGCGCATGGCCGCCGATCTGCGAGTCGCACGTCGAGATGGACGGCGCCTGGGCGCTGTACGAGGCATGGACGAAGCTGCTCACCGGCGAGGCCGACACCGCCCTCGTCTACTCCTACGGCAAGTCCTCGCCCGGCTCCGTCCGGGACGTGCTGACCCGGCAGCTCGACCCCTACTACCTGGCGCCCCTGTGGCCGGACTCCGTGGCGCTCGCCGCGCTCCAGGCGCGGGCACTCATCGACGCGGGCCTGACGGACGAGCCCGCCCTCGCCCGGGTCGCCGCCGGCGCCCGCAGCGCCGCCGAGACCAACCCGCACGCCCAACTGCGCGGTCCCGTCCCCCACGGGGACCACCTCGTGGAGCCGTTGCGCACCGGGGACTGCCCGCCCATCGGCGACGGCGCCGCCGCCGTGGTCCTCGCCGCGGGGGAGCGCGCCCGCCGGCTGTGCGCCCGACCCGCCTGGATCCGGGGCATCGACCACCGCATCGAGGCCCACGCGCTCGGGGTGCGCGACCTGACCGACTGCCCCTCGGCGCGCCTGGCCGCCGAGAAGGCCGGCGCCTTCGAACGCCCCGTGGACACCGCCGAACTGCACGCCCCGTTCACCTCCCAGGAGGTGATCCTGCGCAGGGCGCTGCGGCTCGGCGACGACGTCACCGTCAACCCGTCCGGGGGAGCCCTGGCAGCGAACCCGGTCATGGCCACCGGGCTGATCCGGATCGGCGAGGCCGCCGCCCGCATCCACCGCGGCCGGTCCGACCGCGCGCTCGCCCACGCCACCTCCGGACCGTGCCTGCAGCAGAACCTGGTCGCCGTACTCGAAGGAGATGCGCGATGAGCAAGGAACCCGTGGCCGTCGTCGGCATCGGCCAGACCAAGCACGTCGCGGCGCGCCAGGACGTGTCGATCGCCGGCCTCGTCCGGGAGGCCGCCCTGCGCGCGCTGCACGACGCCGAGGCGACCTGGGCCGACATCGACGCGGTGGTCATCGGCAAGGCGCCCGACTTCTTCGAGGGCGTCATGATGCCCGAGCTCTACCTCGCCGACGCGCTGGGCGCGGTGGGCAAGCCCATGCTCCGGGTCCACACGGCGGGCTCCGTGGGCGGGTCCACCGCACTCGTCGCCGCGAACCTCGTCGCCGCCCGCGTCCACGGCACCGTGCTCACCCTCGCCTTCGAGAAGCAGTCCGAGTCGAACGCGATGTGGGGCCTGTCCCTGCCCATCCCCTTCCAGCAGCCGCTGCTGGCCGGGGCGGGCGGCTTCTTCGCCCCCCACGTCCGCGCCTACATGCGGCGCAGCGGCGCCCCCGACACGGTCGGATCCCTGGTCGCCCACAAGGACCGCCGCAACGCCCTGAAGAACCCCTACGCGCATCTGCACGAGCACGACATCACCCTGGAGAAGGTGCAGTCCTCTCCCATGCTGTGGGACCCGATCCGCTACTCGGAGACCTGCCCGTCCTCCGACGGGGCCTGCGCCATGGTGCTCACCGGCCGCGCCGGCGCCGCGCGTTCACCCCGGCCGCCCGCCTGGATGCTCGGCGGCGCCATGCGCAGCGAACCGACCCTGTTCGCCGGCAAGGACTTCGTGTCGCCGCGGGCCGGCAGGGACTGCGCCGCCGACGTCTACCGGCAGGCCGGCATCACCGACCCGCGCCGGGACATCGACGCCGCGGAGCTGTACGTGCCCTTCTCCTGGTACGAGCCGATGTGGCTGGAGAACCTCGGCTTCGCCGAGGAGGGCGAGGGCTGGAAGCTCACCGAGTCCGGCGCGACCGCCCTGGACGGAGACCTCCCCGTCAACATGTCGGGCGGGGTCCTCTCCACCAATCCCATCGGGGCCTCCGGCATGATCCGCTTCGCCGAGGCGGCACTCCAGGTACGCGGACAGGCCGGAGAACACCAGGTGGACGGGGCGCGCAGGGTGCTCGGACACGCCTACGGCGGCGGCTCGCAGTTCTTCTCCATGTGGCTGGTCGGCGACCGACCGCCGGACTCCTGAAGGCATCACGCCCGACGGCCTGTCGGCCGTGGGGGACCCTCGCTACGCTGGCCGCGGACGACGAACCGGGAGGAGCACGGACGTGGCCGAGAGCACCATCCAGCAGCCGCCGCTCAAGGGCTGGGACAAGCCGGACCTCGACCTGAGCAACGCCGACTGGCACTCCAGCAGCCGAGGCCTCGGCGACGTCGAGATCGCCTTCGTCGAGGGCTTCATCGCCATGCGCAACGGTGGCAGCCCCGAGAGCCCTTCCCTCATCTTCACCCCCGCGGAGTGGGGTGCCTTCATGTCGGGGGCACGAGAAGGAGAGTTCGACCTCACCTGAGACATCACCCGCCCACCGGGAGCGGCCGGCCCCGCCCGCGGCGGCCACCCGCTCCCGGCGGGCGGGTCCGGCCGCGGACGGGCCGGAGCCCCGCCGCCCCGCCGGACACGTACCATTGCGGCATGTCCTTCCTCCGCCGCCGCAGCGCCACCCCTGCCGGGCCCGACTTCGACGTACTGGCCATGGATCCGGAGGACTGGCCGGGCAACCTCGGCGCCGGTCTGCTGCCCGCCCCGGACGGCACCTGCCAGGGCGTCTTCCTGCGCTACGACCTCTTCGGCGGGCGCGGCCCCGCGATGATCATCGGCAATCTGCCGGAGGGCTCGCCCGCCCGCGACGTCCCGGAGGGCGAGATCCCCTTCGAGGTGGCGCAGCTGCTGGTCGCGCTCGGCAACGACGAGGAGATCACCGTCGTCGGCAGCGAGGACATCCCGGTGATGCAGGGCGACAACCTGCTCATCGTGCGCCGCCTCAAGCTCTCCGAGAGCCGGATCTCCTGCGTCCAGTTCGACCGCAGCGACAACGTCCTGGTCACCATCGCCGCCTGGGACCGCCCCATCACCGACGATCTGTACGCCCTGCTCAAGCCGCTGCCCGCGGAGCTCTTCCAGCAGGGCTGACCGGGACCGGCGGGGCGGACCCGACGCCGCACCCCGCTACGGGACCGGCGCCGTCGACGGCACCACCCGGACGTCCGCGGCCCGCACGAACGCCACCCGATGGCCGAACTGGATCTCGTAGTACCGGTCCTCGCCGGTCACGACCCGGTGCGTGTCCCGTGCGTAGGTGGTCGCGTAGAAGTACTCGCCCGGCACCTCGTCGCCGACGACGTACCGCTGGCCCGCCGGCATCCGGTACGGCAGGGGCGAGATCGGTTGGACGGGCACGCCCGCCGGGTACGCCTTCTCCTCCGGGTACGCCCTCCCGTACACCGGCACGTTCGTGCGGCCGGGCCGCGGCGTCACCACGAGGCCGGATCCGTCCACCGCGACGCGCCGACCGCGCGGGCCGCGGAACCACGCCTTCTGCCCCAGGTACCAGATGGCCGTCCAGCCGCCGCGACGGCCGGCCACCGCGTACCGCTGGCCGGTGGACACCCGTGAGCCCAGGTCGTTCACGTCGGTGGTCGAGTCCTCGCCGCCGGGGTGCAGCCCGATGTCCCCGATCAGCGGGGAGGCGGCGTCGGGACGGCTGTACAGCCGCACCTCACCCGAACCGTGCACCGCGCACGGCTCACCCGCCGCCGCGCACCCCGTGTACGCGGGCCGGTTCGCGGTGTAGTCGGGCAGGATCGTCACCACACCGCCCCGTCGGCTCGCCGTGCGGTGGAACGGCCTGCCGAGCAGCTCGAAGTAGTGCCGCCAGTCCCAGTACGGCCCCGGGTCCGTGTGCATGCCGGGGACCGAGGAGGCCGTCGGGCCCGGCACGTCGTCGTGGCCGAGGACGTGCTGCCGGTCCAGCGGCACGTGGTAGCGCGCGGCGAGGTAGCGCACGAGCCGGGCCGACGAACGGTACATCGCCTCCGTGTACCAGGCGTCCGGCGCGGCGAGGAAGCCCTCGTGCTCGATGCCGACCGAGGTGGCGTTGACGTACCAGTTGCCCGCGTGCCAGGCCACGTCCTCGGTCCGCACATGCTGGGCCACCTGCCCGTCCGTGGAGCGCACCGTGTAGTTCCAGGACACGTACGTGGGGTCCTGGACCAGTCTGAGGACGTCGTCCCACCGGCCCTCCGTGTCGTGGACGACGATGTACCGGATGCTTCCCGAGAGCGGGCGCTCGCCGAGGTCGTGGTTGCCGTAGTCGTCCGGTCCGGTCCGCTCGTACGGCGCCGGGACCCACGCGCAGGACAGGACGCGAGGGCACTGGGTGCCGTTCGGGCCGGACGTCACGGGGCCGTGCAGCCCGGCCCTGCTCGGCCGTGCGGTGTCGGGCCTCAGGCGCGGCTGGGCGCCGAGCGCCACGGTCTGGCCGGCGTCGTCGACGCGCCGCTCACCCTCGCGCATCACCTCGAACACGTCGTCGGCGTAGGAGACCGCGCTCGCGTGGTCGTCCGCGCCCGAGAACGCGGCCACCGCGCCGTACCACGCGGCGGGCTCGGCGCTGAGCGGCCGGCCGAGGCGCCTCTGCGCGGCGGCGAGCAGCGCGGCGCCGCCGGCGATGTTCGCCGCCGGGTCGGTGCGCAGCCGTCGCGCCGGGATGCCGGTCAGCGCGGCGGCCCTGGTCAGGGTGGTGAGCCGGGCGGGAAGCCGGGAGTCGTCGGGTGCCGTCCCGACGGGCGGTGACAGGGGGCGGCCCCGGGCGGCCCCGGCGCGGGCCATCGCGGTCCGTACGTCCGTCAGATGCATGGGCCCGTAGCCGCCGGCCACGCTCGGCGCGCCACCGTGGGTGTCCCAGCGGGACTGGAGGTAGGACACACCGAGCAGCACGCTGCGCGGCACGTGGTACGCGGCCGCCGCGGCGGCGAAGGCACCCTGCAGCCGTGCCGTACCGCCCGGCGGGGCGGCGGGGGCGGTGGCGCCCAGCAGGGGCGGCAGCAGCGCCGCGGAGACGACGGCGACCGCGGCCCGGCGGGCGGAGGAGCGTGGGGTGGCGGAACCGAGCAAGGCAGCCTCCTGGGACGGACGGACCCGCCGGCACCCGGGCCCCGACGCCGCGTCAATCATGCACGCCGGGACGCCGTTTCCCGTGACATCACCGAACAGCCGAGGTCGGCGTGGCGCCCGACCCCCGCCCGGAACGCACGAAGGTCCGCGGTGTGCCGCTCTCGCGTGCACACCGCGGACCACCATCCCCGTCAGCGAGTGCCGACCGCCGCTCGTACGGCCCGGCGGGCCATGTGGCAGTCGTCGTGCAGCCGCCGCAGCAGCAGCCGCTGTTCCTCGCCGGACGGCGCAGCACCCGAGTGGGCCACTCCCGGTGCCGCCGGGGCCGCGTCGTGCATCGAGCGCTGCACCGCCGTCTCGTAGGTACGGATCTCCCGGGTGAGGACGAGCATCAGGTTCACCAGGAAGCCGTCGCGCGACGCCGGTCCCGCCGACTGCGCGATCTTGCTGATGTCGCGCCGGGCCATCGGGGCGTCACCGAGGACGGCCCACAGCGTCGCCAGGTCGTAGCCCGGCAGGTACCAGCCCGCGTGCTCCCAGTCCACGAGCACCGGGCCCGCGGGCGAGAGCAGGACGTTCGACAGCAGGGCGTCGCCGTGGCAGAACTGGCCCATGCCCTGACGCCCCGCCGTGTGGGCGATGCCGTGCAGCAGCTTCTGCAGGTCGCCCATGTCGCGGTCCGTGAGCAGCCCCAGTTCATGGAACCGCGAGATCCGCTCCGCGTAGTCGAGCGGCGCGTCGAACGTGCCCGCCGGGGGCCGCCAGGCGTTCAGCCGGCAGACGGCAGCCAGCGCCGTCCTGATGTCCGCGCGGGGCGGCGCCTCGACCGGATGCCGCTGCAGCGCCGCCACCCGGCCCGGCATGCGCTCGATGACCAGGGTGCAGTTGTCCGGATCCGCCGCGATCAGCCGGGGTGCCCGCACCGGCGGCCGCTGACGGACGAACAACCGGTATGCAGCTATTTCGCGCCGGAAGCGCTCGGCCCACATGGGCGACTGATCCAGTAAACACTTGGCGACCGCCGTGGTGCGTCCGGTCGTGCCGACCAGGAGCACCGAGTGCCCGGTGCGGCGCAGTACCTGCACCGGGGCGAACTCCGGGCAGATGCGGTGCACCGAGGCGATCGCCGTGCGCAGTTGCGCGCCCTGGGGGCCGGAGAGGTCGATACGGCCGCTGAGGGGCCCGGAGGCGGCGCCCGGAGCGCGCCGCGCCCGGCCGGCGGCGAGCGCGGGGGCGGCGCCCCGCGAGGGGTCGAGGTAGGGGCCGCCGGCACCCGGGCGGGCTCGCAGCGGCCGGGGCGGGGCGGACACGGAGGACGATGCTGCGTACACGGTGGTCACGGATCCCTTCGTGTGCCTTCGATGACGCGCTGCCCCTCCCGGCCGCCGTCGGCGCACCCTGGGGAATGTCCCTGCGGCGACCGGGTCGGGGTGGCGCATTCCTACCTGACACCCGTCGGCCCCTGGCACACCATCTGGCGCACCCTGGCGAACCCTGGCGAATAGTCCCGGAGCACCTGACAGCGGGCTACTGTCAAGTCAGCCGAGAACCTGGGGGCTTGATGTGAGCGGACAACCCAACACCCGTCTCGCGGACCTGTTCGGCCTGACCGGCTGGTCCAAGGGCGAACTCGCGAGAATGGTCAACCGGCAGGCGGCGGCCATGGGGCATCCCCAGCTGGCGACCGACACCTCGCGGGTACGGCGGTGGATCGACATGGGAGAGATCCCGCGCGATCCCGTGCCACGGGTGCTGGCGGCTCTGTTCACCGAGCGTCTCGGCCGTGTCGTGACCACCCAGGACCTCGGTCTGGTCCGGCACGGGCGCGCGGGGAGCAGACGTGACGACGGGCATGCGAAGCACCCCGACGGAGTTCCATGGGCGCCCGAGCGGACGGCTGCGGTCCTCACCGAATTCACGGGAATGGACCTCATGCTCAACCGACGCGGCTTGGTGGGCGCGGGCGCCGCGCTCGCCGCAGGATCCGCACTTCGCAGCGCGATGCACGACTGGCTGCACACCGATCCGGCTCTCGCGGCCGACGTCCCCCGTACCCACGACCCCCTGTACGCCGACTCCGCCGGGTTCGACCGCTACGAGGCCGCCCCCATCGGATCGCAGGAGATCGAGGAACTGGAGCGTTCCGTCGAGGTGTTCCGGGCCTGGGACGCCGCTCGTGGCGGAGGGCTGCAACGCAAGGCTGTCGTGGGACAGCTCAACGAGGTGGGCGGCATGCTCGCCTACCACCACCCCGACCATCTCCAGCGGCGGCTGTGGGGCGTCGCCGCCAACCTCGCCGTCCTCGCCGGATGGATGTCGCACGACGTCGGTCTGGAGCCCACGGCGCAGAAGTACTTCGTCATCGCCGCCCACGCGGCCCGTGAGGGCGGCGACCGGCCGCGTGCCGGGGAGGCGCTCTCCCGCGCCGCGCGCCAGATGGTGCACCTCGGCCGGCCCGACGACGCCCTGGACCTGATGAAGCTCGCCAAGTCCGGTTCCGGGGAGGAGGTGTTGCCGCGCACGAAGGCCATGCTCTGCACCATCGAGGCCTGGGCGCAGGCCTCCATGGGCAAGGGCCAGGCCATGCGGCGCACGCTCGGCGAGGCGGAGGACCTGTTCGTCTCCGACCGGGGCGACGTGCCCCCGCCCAGCTGGATGCAGATGTTCGACGAGGCCGATCTGCACGGAATGCAGGCCCTGGCCTACCGCACCCTCGCCGAACACGAGCCGGACGCCGCCCTGATCGCGCAACGCCACGCCAAGGAGGCGCTGGAACTGCGCAGGTCCGGACACGACCGGTCGAAGATCTTCGACCACATCTCCCTGGCCTCGGCCTGCTTCATCGCCGACGACCCCGAACAGGCCGACCGCTACGCGCGCCTGGCTCTGTCCTCGATGGGAGCGAACTCCTCCCACCGCACCTGGGACCGGCTGCGCGAGATGTACCGGCTCACCGGCCAGTACTCCAGCTACCCCAAGATCCAGGACCTGCGGGAGGAGATCAAGTTCGCGCTTCCCAAGAGCCTGTCGAAGCCCAGGAGCGACACGGGCACCGGCAGCGCACCGGTATGACACGGCCGCGCCGGCCGTCCCACGCACGTGCACCATCAGGACGTGAACCCCACCCCACCGACGCCGTCGGCGTGCGCCCTGCCTCGTCGCGACATCGCGGCGGGCAGGGTGCCCGGCTCGGGCCGCCCTGCGGCGGGGCGGCCGGGCGGTCCGCTCGGCCGTGACCACTCTCCCACAGCGGGGGAGGGCCTGTACGGCGTTCGGCGACACCCGACGGGTCGGTGCTGCCGGCATATGTCAGTGGCCCGGGGTGGTGTACAACTCCGGGCGTGCCGCGAGTTCCACGGTCTGGCGGACCCCGCCGCGCCGCGCCCGCACCCCCGCCTCGGCGACCGCCGCCGCCGCGTATCCGTCCCACGCCGACGCGCCGGTGACCTGCCCGCGGCGCGTGGCGTCCACCCATGCCCGCACCTCGCGGTCGTAGGCGTCGGCGAACCGGACGAGGTAGTCCCGCGGGACCTCCTCGACCGCGCCGCCCTCGCCGGTGACGACCATCGTGCGCCCGTCGCCGATCCGCGCGGTGCCGTGCGCGCAGACCGCCTCGCAGCGCACCTGGTAGCCGAAGCCCGAGTTGACGAAGACCTCCACGTCCACCAGGGCCCCGCCCGAGGTCTCGAACACGACGAACTGGGGATCGTCGAGACCCTCGGGGGCGCCCGGCGACGAGCGCGGGCACAGCACCGACACCGCCGTGAGCTCCTGGCCGAGCAGCCAGCGGGCCGCGTCGATCTCGTGCGACACGGAGCTGGTGATCAGCATGTCCGTGGTGAAGTCGCGGGGGGAGGACACATTGCGGTGCGTGCAGTGCAGCATCAGCGGCCGACCCAGACGCCCCTGGTCCAGCAGGGACTTCAGGCGCGCGTACTCGGCGTCGTAGCGCCGCATGAACCCGACCTGGGCCAGGCGCCGCCCGAGCCCCGCCTCCGCCTCCACCACACGCAGGGCCCCGGCCGCATCGGGCGCGAGCGGCTTCTCGCACAGCACCGGCAGCCCCCGCGCGAAGGCGGCGAGCAGGGCCTCCTCGTGCGCCTCGCCGGGAGAGGCGACCAGCACCGCCTCGACACCGGGGGTGTCCAGCGCGGCCACGGGGTCGGGATGCACGAGGACGCCCTCGATCCCCGCCGCGGCCTCCTTCGCCCGGTCCGTGTCCGGGTCCGCCACGGCCACGACTCTCGCTCCGCTCACCTGGCGGTCCAGCCGCCGCACATGGTCGGCGCCCATGTGTCCCGCACCCAGTACCGCCACGCCCAGCAGCGCGCCCATCGGCCGCCCTCCCTCCGCACCGCGTCCTGCGGTCGCGGGGGCCAGGGTAGTCAGTGCCTCAGTAGCGGAGCACCCCGGCGATGCCCTGGGCGTCACCGAGCGCGCCGTCCGGCACGAAGCGCACGTCGGCGCCGGTGTCGAGGCAGCGCTCCACGATCTCGTCCACGATGTCCTCGCGGGCGTCGAGTTCACCGCTCTCGGCGAGTACGAGGTGGTCGCCGGTGTCGTCGCTGATCGTCACACGGTAGTTCTCCTCGACCGCGAGGAGACGGATCCGGCCGTCGGAGGCGCTCTGCCAGACCTCGTCCACCCCGGCGGCGAACGCCCTGTGGCCGCGGGCCGACTCCAGCTCACGGCCGACTCTCGCGACGGCCTTGAGGTTCTCCGCGGCCAGGACCGGGTCGACCGCCCGCCACACCGCGTCCGGGCCCGCCTCGGCGAGCCCGCCGTGCGGGATGTGGACGGCGTGTGCGGTGACGCCGCCCCGCTCGTGCAGCACGGAGAGCGCCGCCTGTTCGCCGGTGACGTAGAGCGCGCGCGGATGGTGGCGCAGCACGTCGCCCATCGCGATGTCGACGTCCCGCAGGAACCGGCGGGTCGCCTCGTCGCGGAACGTGCTCGGCACATCGCCGATCCGCTCCTGGCGTTCGGCGTCGAAGTTCTCGTGGCGGCGCACGATCGGAAAGCCCGCGGCCCTCTCCTCCACGACCCGGTCGGCGCCACCGTTCCACAGCGCCGCCCGCTCCGCGGAGAGGGTCAGCACCCAGAAGGGCTGTTCGGCGACCTGGGCGGAGACCAGGTTGCGGGTGAGGAAGGTGTCCGAGAGCACCACACGCTCGGGCACCGATCGGGCCAGCGACCACACCTGGTGCTCGCCGGGTGCGGCGAAGATGACCAGTCCGTCCTCGGCATGCGCCAGGTCGATCTCGGCGAGTGCCCGGTCGAGCTGGTGCGTGACGTCGATCCGGCGCTCACGGGTGATCGCCGGATCGGCCTCCAGCCGCTTCTTGGCGTCGGCCAGCGCATTGCGCAGCCGGACGCGGTCCTGGGTGTTCTCGGGCTCGCGGCGGTGCGTCGGCGTGAGCACCGACACCGCGGGATAGGGCCGTGGCCGGCGCAGTTCCGCGAGGGTCGAGGGACTGAGGGCGTGCTCCATATGAGCACCTTAGGGCGGATTCCGCCGTGCGGCATTCGGGGGAATCCGGTGCGGCGACGGGTGACCTTGGGGAATTCTTTGCGCCTGGCCGAGACAGGGCGGCGACCGCCCGTAACGGTGCCGGTCGCCGTGCGCACGGGATGTGCGGGGGACGTACACGGAACGCAAAACCGGTCCGAAACCAAGGGGTGGGGCGCCCGGGCCGGGGCGCGGCCGAGTTGACCGCCTTCCGCGTGTGACACACGCTCGACATAGCTGCTTAATACAACTGGTTCGCCCGGAACGGCCCGGACCGCGACGGAAGCCGCAGGTGATCGGGCCGACCGAGGCCGGACGCGGGAGGTTGCGTATGTGCGGGATCACCGGGTGGGTGTCCTTCGACCGTGATCTGCGGTCCGAGAGCGCGACCGTGGACGCGATGACGGAGACCATGGCCTGCCGGGG